>PLFY01000171.1:0-7183 GCA_003138365.1 Acidobacteriaceae bacterium | reverse complement strand
CCGCACGACCTGGAAGTAGTCGCTGGCCACAAGATAGAAAACCAACGCGACGGCATCGATGCCATGCAGCGCGTCGGAGCCTAACTGGTCGCTGAAGGGCAGCGGCGCGGCGGAGAGCACCATCGCCAGCACCATCAGCGCCAGCTTGACGATGCCCATCACCAGGTTGATTTCCACCAGCTTGCCGGTAAACGGCTTTCCCAGCCGCAGGCCGCGCCCCAACGCTTGAGCCGGGTTGCAATCCTCAAGCAACATCAACAGCGGCGCAATCGACAGCGCCCAACTCACCAGCGCCCACAGGGTATAGAAACCCAGCGAAAGAAAGATCACCCAGAATGAGTAGCCGATCAGGTCCGGCTCGCCGGCGGAAGTAATGTGCGTGGCCGCGACCCACGCGATGGAGCGGAACCAGCCCCAGAAGGTTGCGGCCAGCGCCAGCAGAAACGCCGCCTGCAACACAATCATCTGCACTGGGCGAAAGGGCAATCGTGGATTGAGGCGTTTGAAAACAAGGCTGCGGCCCAGGCCCGAAACCACCACCCAGGCCAGCGCCGCCAAGGGCGCAAGCCAGCGCAGCACTCCTGCTACATGCGGCTCGTAAAGCGCCCACGCATGGGAAAGCTGCACCGCCGCCACCCATGGGTTTTGTGGATTGATCGCATTGAACCCACTGGACTCGAGCGAAAGCACAGCGACGATCTGTTGCGCCTGCATCCAGCAAACAGCCAGAAACGGAATGCCAAAGACCCAGCGCCATGCGACTTCGAGGAGGGTAAGCGAGGGCCGCGCAAAGACCCAGCCCATCTGGCCAACTAATGACTGAGTGCCGCGCAACGGTGCGGACATTTACCTGACCACCAGGTTCACCAATTTGCCGGGAACGACAATCATTTTGACCACGTTCTTGCCCGCGATGCGCGACCGCACCTTTTCATCGGCCAGCGCTGCCGCTTCAATCGCCTTGGTGTCGGCATCGGCTGGCACGCGCACCACAGTCACTAGCTTGCCGTTGATCTGCACCGGAATTTCCAGTTCGTCTTCTCTGGCCAGCCCTGGGTCGCTCTTGGGCCAGGGCGCACGCAGTACTGAGCCCTCTTCGCCAAGCTCCTCCCACAGTTCCGCTGCCAGATACGGCGCAAACGGCGCAAGCAGCAGAACCAGCGATCGGAACAGCTCGCGTACAACGGGCGCGGGTACTTCGCCAGCGGCAAGCTGCGCATCGGCTGCCTGGATTTCGTTGACCAGTTCCATGATGGCGGCAACGCAGGTGTTGAAATGCCAGCGGCCTTCGAAGTCGAGCGTGATTTTGGCGATGGTCTGATGCAGCTTGCGCAGCAGCGCGCTGGGACGCCGCTCATCGAAGTCGCTCGGCTGCATCTCTCGGACTATGTGCGCATACTTTGTTGTCAACCGCCAGACGCGTGCCAGGAAGCGGCTCACTCCAGCCACGCCGTCTTCCTGCCAGTCCAAATCCCTATCGGGAGGCGCGGCAAACAAGGAGTACATGCGGGCGGCGTCGGCGCCGTACCGTGCCACCATGTCGTCGGGCGACACCACGTTGCCCTTCGACTTGGACATCTTCGCCCCATCCTTGATCACCATGCCCTGCGCGAACAGCCGCCGCACAGGCTCGTCGTTCTCGATCAGCCCCAGGTCGCGCATCACCTTGGTCCAGAAGCGCGAGTAGATCAGGTGCAGAATCGCGTGCTCCACGCCGCCAATGTACTGATCGATCGGAAACCAGTACTTCACCACAGCCGGATCGAACGGCTCGCGGTCGTTTTTCGAATCTGTATAGCGGTAGAAGTACCAGCTCGAGTCGACAAACGTATCCATCGTGTCGGTCTCGCGTTTGGCCGGCCCGCCGCACCTGGGGCAGGTGGTGTTCAGGAACTCCGGCACGCGGCTCAACGGCGAACCGCCCTGTTGCGTAATCTCAATCTCCGCGGGCAGCACCACCGGCAACTGCTCGTCCGGCACCTGCACAAGACCATCCCGCTCGCAATGAATCATGGGGATGGGCGTGCCCCAATAGCGCTGGCGGCTGACACCCCAGTCCTTCAGCCGGAACGTGACTTTGGGCTCACCAAATCTCTGCGCGACGGCAAGCTCCTGCATCTTCGCCTGGGCTTGGGTGCAGCTCAACCCGTCGAACTCACCCGAGTTCACCAGCACGCCCTCTTCCGACACGAAGGGCAACACCACCGCAAGAGTCTTGTCCTCTGGGTGAATCACCTGCACAATGGGCAGGTCGTACTTGATCGCGAACTCGAAATCCCGCTCATCGTGCGCAGGAACGCTCATGATCGCGCCCGTTCCGTAGTCGGCCAGGATGTAGTTGGCCACCCAGATGGGCACGCGTTCGCCGTTGTAGGGGTTCACGGCAAATCGCCCGGTTGGCACGCCGTGCTTCTCGATCGCACCCAGATCCCCGGCTTCACGAGCCTTCTTCTGCTGCTCGATCATCTCCTCGACCTGAACCTTCAGCTCGGGGTTGGCGGCGGTAAACTCAGCGACCAGCGCGTGCTGCGGCGCAAGCTGCACGCTGGTCGCGCCAAAGATGGTATCCACTCGCGTAGTAAACACCCGAATCCGGGTCTTTTCTGATCCCTGATCCCCGCCGGGGCCCCCGGCCAGCGGTCTTTGCTCGCTGGGGTGGCTTATCTCTGATCTCTTCTTCTTGGCCTCTTCCAGAAAGAAATCCACCTCCGTCCCTTCGCTGCGCCCAATCCAGTTGCGCTGCATGGTGCGGACCTTCTCAGGCCAGCCATTCAGCTTATCGAGGTCATCGAGCAGTTCCTGGGCATACGCGGTGATGCGGAAGAACCACTGCACCAGGTCGCGCTGTTCGACTTTGGTATCCTCGTGCCGCCAGCAGCAGCCGTCCACCACCTGCTCGTTGGCCAGCACCGTGGCACACTCCGGGCACCAGTTCACTTTGCTCTTCTTGCGGTAAACCAGGTCGCGCTCGTACATGCGCAGGAAAAACCACTGGTTCCAGCGGTAGTAGTCGGGCAGGCAGGTGGTGATCTCCGTGGCCCAGTCGAACCCCATCCCCAACCGCTCAAACTGCCGCTTCATGCCGGCAATGTTGTTGAGCGTCCACTCGCGCGGAGGCGTGTTGTTCTTGAGCGCCGCATTTTCGGCGGGCAGCCCGAAGGCGTCCCAGCCCATGGGGTGCAGCACGTTGTAGCCGCGCATCCACATGTGCCGGGCCAGCGCGTCGCCGATCGAATAGTTGCGCACGTGCCCCATGTGCAACTGCCCGCTGGGATAAGGCAGCATCTCCAGCACGTAGTACTTGGGTTTGCCGCAAGCCGCAGGCTCGGCCGCATACAACGTGGGGTCCGCCGCCCACCGCTGCTGCCATTTGGGTTCAATCGCCGCCGGATCGTAACGCAGTTCTTTGTCTTCCGCCATCACCCTTTAAGTGTAAACGGGGAAATGCAAAGATGCTCGATTGCCGGTTCCCTGTTCCCATATTGCGTCATAACAGGCCTGACGTATGACGTACGCGTGGACTTGGGCGAAATTCAGCGCTATCTTAGTAGAACGGAATGGGGAGATTTTCCGGACGTGCAGATCTGCGCCCCAGAGGCCGAGGCGCACCGGCATCCTCACTATGCTGCGGCTAAAGTTGGAGACGCAAAATCTGCGGATGCGCTTGTCGAGGACATCCTTTCAATAACGGATGTGGCTGCGATCCGGCGGCTGATTGGGGATTCCGAGCCCAGATTGCTGGCGGTACATGCTTTGGAGTCGGCGGGGATGAACGCAATTCCGCGAGTTCTTGCAAAGCGGCTCTCGAACGATTTTGGCCTCTCGCTGGAGAGTGGAGTCAGTCAATTGAATCGGGTCACGCACACCCGAGCTGATGGCTACCATCGTCTCGCTTTTCCAGCCGTTTTTGAAGGCAATCTCAAGGTATCGAATTATCTTCTGATTGATGACTTTGTTGGCCAGGGTGGAACCTTGGCCAACCTTCGCGGGTATGTACATCAGCAAGGCGGAACTGTAACCGGGGCGATAGTCCTCGCCGGGAAGCAGCACTCATCCAGGCTCCGGCTTGGCAATGAAACACTGAAACGACTGAGAGGTAAACATGGCAACCAGCTTGAGGAATGGTGGCTTTCCACTTTCGGCTACGGACTTGATCGTCTCACAGATTCAGAAGCAGCCTATCTCTGCCGATCCGACTCTTTTAACGTCATCGCAACTCGACTTGCTACAGCAAGGGGAGCAGGAGATTGATGAGGTCTTGGAGGAGGACGACGAGGCCGTTCCTTTTCAATATGCGATTTCGACAAAAGGGATTGACTACGATGTTCAAGGACTTGTCAAAAGGCTAATTGATGGAGATATTTTAATTCCGAGGTTCCAGCGGGGATTTGTCTGGTCCTTGAAAGAGGCGTCGCGTTTTATCGAGTCTTTGTTGTTTGGGCTTCCAGTGCCCAATATCTTCCTATCAGAGGAACCGGATACCCAGAGACTCTTGGTAGTCGACGGGCAGCAACGGCTGACGACACTCCGGTGCTTCTATGAAGGACTGTGGCCTTTAACGAAGCGGGAGTTTGTAATCAAGGGAACCGGTGCAAAAGGGAAATACGAAGGAGCAACGTATAAGAGTCTCTCGGATGCCGATAGGAGAAGACTCGATAATTCATCCCTGCGCGCGAGCATTATCAAGCAGGAACAACCTTCCGAAGACAATAGCAGCATTTTCCATATTTTTGAGCGTCTGAATACTGGAGGCGTTTCTCTTACCCCTCACGAGATCAGGGCGGCAATCTATCACGGGAAGTTCAGCGATCTTATCAATGAACTCAACAAGAACAAGCAGTGGAGAGAAATCTATGGCCTTGAAAATAGGCTAATGAGAGATCAGGAGCTTATTCTCCGTTTTTTTGCTTTTTACTACAACGCGCAGAATTACGAAACGCCCATGAAAGAGTTCCTGAACAAATTTATGGCTCGTAATCGCGATCTCTCGAAATACTCCGGTGAATCTCTGAGTTTGCTGTTCTCGCAATCGATAGCAATCATCCACAAGTCCGTTGGTAAGCGCGCATTTCGCCCTTCAAGGGCAATCAACATTGCCGTCTTCGATGCCGTGATGGTTGGCATCACACGCAGGCTCCAAGCCGGGACCGCTCCATCTGTTGATGGCATAAGGTCGAGCTACAACTTACTGCTTTCAAGCCAGGACTTTCTTGATGTGACTCAACATTCAACAGGTCACCCAAACAACGTGAGAAGCCGGCTTGATCTAGCTACATCTGCATTCGCCACAACAACTTAACCTTCAATTCGCCAACAGGGCTACCCTGCCGTCTGCAACGCCCTCGCCTGTTCAATCCGCTGCCGCCGCCTGGGCGTGTGCAGGGCTTCCCACAGGTCCGTCCGGCGCTGCACATTCAGCCAGAACTCCGGCGAATTGCCGAAGACCCGCGCCAGCATCAGCGCAGTATCCGCCGTGACGGAGCGGCGGTCATTGCACAATTCATTCACCAGCTTGCGCTCTACTCCCATCGCCTGAGCCAATGCGCCCTGCGTCAGCCTCATGGGAGTCAGAAACTCCTCCACCAGCATCTCGCCCACGCTTACAGGCTTGCGTTCCGTATTCAACATAGCCACTCCTCACCGGTAACTGTGATTGTCGAGATAAACCTTGGTAGCTTCGCCTCGATTGCCGTCCCATCGGAAGATCAGCCGCCATTGATCGTTGATCCGGATGGAATGCCAGCCATCAAGATTCCCTCGCAGCTTCTCAAAATGATTGCTCGGCGGAACACGCAAGTCGGAATCCGACATCGCATCGTCCAGCAGTTGCAACTTTCTGAACAGTCGCGACTCCAAACTTGGTGGAATCTTCCGGCTGGACAGATCGTGAAGGAAAAACTCCCGCAACCAGCGGTCCCGGAATCCGAGAATCATGCGGCAACCTTCCCCCTTGCCCTATTGTACCGCACAACGGTACAGACGCCAGGAAATCATCCCACCAGGCTCTTCAGCACCCGAACATTCCGCTCCTCGTCCCCAGGCTCATCGACCGGGGTTTCCGCGATGAAGGCTGCGTGAGCAAACCGCTCGTCGTTCAGCAGCCGCCGGAACGGCTCGACCCCCATGGTTCCCTGGCCGATGTGCTCATGGCGGTCGAGCTTGGATCCGCGCTCGGCTTTGGCGTCGTTACAGTGCCAGACCCGCACCGCTTCAAATCCCACCGTCTGCGCAACCTTCTCCATCGTGTCCGCGTAGCCCTCGGCGCTGACCAGATCGTAGCCGGCCACGTGGGTGTGGCATGTGTCCAGGCAGACGCCAACGGGCGCGGTGGGTTTAAGCCGCTCCACCAGCTCCGCCACCTGCTCAAAGCTGCCGCCGAGGGAAAACTCCGCGCCGGCCGTGTTTTCAATCAGGATGTGAAAGCCGGTCCCATGCCACGGCAATCCGTCGATGGCGCGCCTGATCGAGTCAGCCGCCAGCTTCAGCCCCTCATCGCGCGTAAGCCCCTTCCATGAGCCGGGATGCAGCACCAGATACTCGGCTCCAAACATCAGCGCCCGCTCAATCTCTCCGCGAAACGCCTCGATACTCTTCTGCCTCACCTCGTCTGTCTGGCTGCACACGTTCACCAGGTAACTCGTATGAATCACCAGCGGCCCCACGTCGAGCGCCGCCCGCAGCTCCCGCATTCGCTCAGCCTGCTTCGGGTCCACCTTGGGCGCGCGCCACATACGCGGGCTCGACGAAAAAATCTGAAGGGTGTTGGCGCCAATCGCCCTTGCCTGCTCGACGGCGTTCGAGGCCCCGCCGGTTGTGCCGAGATGGATGCCGATGCGTTTTGCCATGGAAACAGTCTAATTGGTGATATGCGTCACCAAAACAGATTACTAACGGTTGGGCAGCCGTAATCATGCATTTTTATTAATTTGACCTTAATATTTCTTCATGAATGAACCTCTTGTTTCACTTTCCCGGATTCTGACCGACGCCATCCTGCCCAACCTGAAGTCAGTGCAGACGAGCCAGGCCGAGCAGATCGCAGCCAACGACCGGCTGGAGAATGCCATCGAAGAACTGCGGCTGCGTCTGGAGTCGGAATTCGCCTTCCTCTCGGCGCAGTTGACGGCCTGCCGCGCGGAGCTGGCAGCCACGCAGGCGATATTCCATGCGACGCAAGTGCAGC
>PLFY01000202.1 GCA_003138365.1 Acidobacteriaceae bacterium | reverse complement strand
GTACATAACCAGACGGTCAGAGGAACTAGGACTTACTCAACCCAGGACGGGCAGTTGGCAGGCGGCCTGGTATCGAGAGGCAGTCGCGATCAATTCCGCAATTGATTCGATGGACTGAATGCCGCCCCTGGCTCCGGCGGCCATGCAATTCATTGCGGCAGCGGCGCAGGAAAAGTCGAGCTGGCGTTGCAGAGACCAGCCCTGCAGCAATGCATAGATAAATCCGGCGTGGAAGATATCTCCAGCTCCGGTTGTATCGACTACAGGAACTCGATAGGCGGCGCTGTGGTGAAACTGGCTTCCATCCCACGCCAGCACGCCATCGGTGCCCAGCGTTGCGGCGGTGAGTTTGCAGCCGTAGCGCAGTTGCATACGGCGCAAGGCGCTCTCCAGGTTGTCCTCTTCCATAAGCCGGCAAGGGAAATCCCTGCTGACGATGAGATAGTCAATGTTCTCGATGAGTTCTTCAACGCCTGGATACAGCTCGTCCAAATCTCCGATGACCGGCACACCGGCGGCGCGGGCCCAGCTAGCGGCTAGCCTTGCAGCGGCCGTGTCGTGACCATCCACATGCAGGGCACGCGCGTTCACCACCCATTCGCGATCGAGGTCTTCAGGCTGAAGCACCAGGCGCTCATCGCGGCGGCAAAGAACGGTCCGCTCTCCGCCACCATCGACCAGGATCAGCGATTGCGGACTCATGCTTCCCGCGACGGTGATAACTTGCGCCTCAACGCCGACGCGGGCGAACGCCTCGCGATGCAGTCGTGCAGCGTCGTCGTCCCCGAGTTTCCCCACATAGCGGGTGCGCAGTCCCCAGGTTTGACAGGCGACCACGGTGGTTGCCACCTGGCCGCCCGGCAAGATGGTGGCGGCGCCGTACTCCACTTTGGAACCGCGCGCGGGGTAATCCTCGAGCAGGATCAGCGTGTCAGTGGCGTTCAGCCCCACCCCGACAAGGTCAACTTTCGACGACGGCGTCATATGGTTATTGTAATAGTAGAGTGCAATGGCATCAGGTGCCGCTCTACCGTCAACACAGCCACGGTGTGAAAACCGGTGCAAGATACTGTAGGCTCAAGAGAACGTTCTTCCTTTGGAATTTCAACTTGACTCCATCTTCATCCTCGCGACCTTTTCACCACCCCCAGCCGGGGAGCGCGCTGCACTGCGGCAGGGTCTCGCTTGAGGCGCTGGTCAAGCGCTTTGGAACGCCGCTCTATGTGTACTCGGCGGACCAGATTGTGGAGCGGCTGGGGTTGTTTCAGCAGGCGCTCAAGGGCCGGGATCACCTGGTCTGCTATGCGGTCAAGGCCAACTCGGCGCTGGCGATTCTCAAGCTGCTTGCGGATCGTGGAGCGGGCTTCGATATTGTGTCTGGCGGCGAGCTGGAGAGGGTGCTGGCTGCCGCGCCCGCGGCTGTGGGCCGGGTGGTCTTTTCCGGCGTGGGCAAGACAGTGGCGGAGATCGACCTTGCGCTGAACGCGGGAATCCTCGAATTCAACGTGGAGAGCGAGGCGGAGCTGGCGCTACTTGCAAGGCGTGCGGCGAAGTTGAAAAAGAAGGCTCGCTTTGCCCTGCGCGTGAATCCAGATGTGTTTGCAGAGACGCATCCGTACATCTCGACAGGTTTGAGGGAGCACAAATTCGGTATCGATATCCGGCAGGCGTTACAGATCTACATGAGTGTTGCCGGCAGCCGGTGGCTTGAGGCTCATGGAGTCAGCGTCCATATCGGGTCGCAGATTCGTTCGGCAGAACCCTTTGGCGCGGCCGTGGAGCGGGTGAGCGAGCTGGTGGGTCAGTTGCGCAGCGAGGGTATTGTGCTCAAGGCCATCGATGCCGGCGGCGGGCTGGGGATCGACTACCATGGCGGCATCTTTGACGCAGCGGCCAAGGTCGGGGAGTACGCTGGGGCTATTGAGCGGGCGCTGGGCAGTTTTGAGGGCCGTCTGCTGCTGGAGCCGGGCCGTTTCCTGGTGGCGCAGGCCGGTGCGCTTGTGGCTCGGGTGCTCCAGGTAAAGCGCAACGGCACGAAGACCTTTGTGATTACCGATGCGGCCATGAATGACCTGATCCGCCCTGCTCTTTACCAGGCGTACCACGAAATTGTGCCGGTGCGGCGCCGTGCCGGGAGGCCGCGCGTCGTGGATGTTGTGGGGCCGGTTTGCGAAACGGGGGATTTTTTCGCGCGCGACCGCAAGCTTCCCCCCATTGAGCCTGGAAACCTTGTGGCGCTGCTCGACGCCGGGGCCTACGGCATGGCGCAGAGCTCGAACTACAACACGCGCCTTCGCCCGGCTGAGGTGCTGGTCGAGGGCGCGAAGGCCCGGCTTATTCGCCGGCGGGAAACGATTGCGGATCTGCTGGCGCCGGAGATACTCTGATCTTTCCGCGTGCTTGTCTGCATCGGCGGCGGTATGATTTTGGTGAGGTTGGAATGGATGATCGAATCACAATCGAGCCAGGGAAACGCTCCGGCCAGCCGTGCATCCGGGGTCTGCGCATCACGGTTTGGGATGTTCTGGGTTGGCTGGCGGCAGGAGTGGACGAGGAGACGATTCTTGCCGACTATCCAGACCTGCAGGCCGCCGATTTTCTCGCCGTTTTCTAGTACGCTGCGCGTGTGGGACGGCGCGTTGCGCTGTGAGGTTGCTGTTGGATGAAAATCTTTCCCCTCGGCTTGTCCGCCGAATTGAGGATTTGTTCCCCGACTCCCTACACGTACGTTCGGTGGGGCTACGGTAGACGCCTGATAAGGCAGTGTGGGAATACGCTAATACTACAGTTGTACTTGCGGCCTGTGCCGGAAAAGTGACAAGGGCCCGGGCCTAAAGGCCTCGTTATTTGGCTCTCTTTCAGGGGGTTGAAACCCCCTGCTCCC
>PLFY01000066.1 GCA_003138365.1 Acidobacteriaceae bacterium | reverse complement strand
GTCGAGATGGACATCATAGCCCGCCCACCCATTGTGCAAAAGACGCACAATGGATGGGGCACAGCCGACGTTTTAACACTTGAGTTGAAAATGCTCTAGATGCGGAGTTCTGGCCATTGGGACAGCAGAGGTGAAAAAGCTTCAACTTGCGTTAGGGCCCGGGGGTTGCTCAATGTCAAACGAGGAGAATCGCTTGTTCTGGCCGGTAATCTCCGAGCGCAGCTCGTGCCAAAGCTCGTTGGGGATTTTGAGAAAGACCTCTACAACGTTGGGGTCGAACTGTGTTCCGGAGTGGGTTAGAATCTCTTCGCGCGCGGCGTCGAAGCTGCGCGCCTTGCGGTAGGGCCGGTCGCTGGTAATGGCGTCGAGGGTGTCGGCGATGGCGAAGATACGGGAGCCGACGGGAATCTCGGCCCCGGATAGCCCGCTGGGATAGCCGCTGCCGTCAAAGTGCTCCTGATGAGAGAAGACAATCTCCGCCGCTTCAGAAAGGAATGGGATCTTGCGCAGCATGTGATAGCCGCGTGAACAATGCTCGCGCATGACCTGCTGTTCTTCCAGGGTCAGCTTGCCGGGCTTGCGCAGGATGTCGTCGGGGATGGCCATCTTGCCGATGTCGTGCAGGAAGGCGCCGCGCGCGATGATTTTGATCTGTGTCGGGGTGATGCCCATGGCCCTGGCCAGCGCGATGGTGTAGGCGGTAACACGCTTGGAGTGTCCTTCGGTCTCGGAGTCCTTCAAATCCAGCGCGTCGCCCAGCGCCTCCAATGTGACGTCGTAGGAATGCTCCAGATTTTCCATGGCCTGGCGAAGCATCTCGGTCCGGGCGGCCACAACCTGCTCAAGGTTTTGCTGATAGTTGTGGCTGTCCTGCAGGGCCTGCCGGTGGTCGAGGGCGCGCTTTACCGTGCTGACCAGATGCTCCCGCTCAAAGGGCTTGAGCAAGTAGTCGTAGGCGCCGCGGCGCATGGAGTCAATGGCCACGCTGATGTCGTGAATGGCCGTGACCATGACCACGGGAAGCTGGGGTTGTTGTCCATGGATCCGGTCAAGCAGGGCAATGCCATTGCCATCCTGCATGACGATGTCGGTGAGCACCAGGTCAAACGAATTGAGTTCCAGAATTTCCAGCGCCTCGCGACCGCTGGCGGCCAATTGCACATCGAATCCCTGGCGTTCAAGCGTGGCGCCGATCATGGCCCGGACATGGGGCTCGTCATCCACGGCCAGAATCCGCGCCGTTCGGCGCAGTCGTCCGGGTGCGAGGACAGCCGCACCCGCGCGCGGGACTGGTACAGCCTTCGGCGCTCCAAGTCCTGCCAGGTTCAAAGCCAAGTCCAGGTCCTCCGATGATCTTCGCCAACCACGGGGAAGGCTGCGATGGTGTGCTCCCCCAAAACGATCATTACCCTCTCATCCGCTTGGATGCACCTGACCAGCTAAATGAAACCGGCGCACAGTCCCGCTTCACGGATGGTTGTCTTGCCGCCGTTCACATTGGATACGCACTGAGCGTGTCCGCAGTTTCACGATGAAAGCGCCCCAGCGCCCAGGTTGCTTCTTCTTACCCCCGGCGACGTATCTTGGCTCATCGCATCCGTTGCCCAAGCTGTCGTGTCCGCGGAGAGTCCTAGGTCATTCTACGGAAACGCTACGCCCAGACGCAGGGGAGCGCAATAACATTTCAGGGGAGGTGCCTATTCCCCGATACGGGGATCGACGCTTTTTGGTCCTGCGACGCTTGGCGGGCGCGCCGGGCAGCGACCCATCCTTCTTTGGAGAATTGGCGAGCTCTAGCCACGGCCAAAGCTCCGGCCGGCACGTCCTTGGTGATGCAGGAGCCGGCGCCGATGTAAGCGCCATCCTCAACCGCGATCGGCGCGACGAGGGTCGAATCGCTGCCCACGAAGACGCCCTTGCCGATGCGGGTGGTGTGCTTGTGGACGCCGTCATAGTTGCAGGTGATGACCCCAGCGCCGATGTTGCTGCCCTCGCCGACTTCGGCATCGCCCAGGTAGGCGAGGTGGCCGGCCTTCGCGCCTTTGTCGAGGCGGGCTTTCTTGGTCTCGACGAAGTTGCCAATGTGGACTTCCTCGCCAATCTGGCTGCCCGGACGCAGGTGAGCAAAGGGGCCGATCTTGGCTCCATCCGCGACCGTGCTCTCGGAGAGGATGCAGCTTTGGCGAAGCAGCACCTGGTTGCCCAGCGTGCAGTTTTCCACGACCGTATAGGACCGGATCAAGCATTCGGCGCCGATGCGCGTGGCGCCCAGCAACTGCACAAAGGGCTCGATGACCGTATCCGGAGCTACTTCGACATCGGCGTCGATCACGCAGGTTTCAGGGCGGAAGATGGTGACCCCCGCGGCCATGAGGCGATTGGCGGTGGCGGCGCGCAGTGTAGCGTCGAGAGCGGCCAGTTCGGCGATGGTATTTGCGCCGAGAACCTCGGCTGCCGGGGCTGTGCCTTTGCCGGCTCCAGCCAGTTCGAAGGCAACCACGCGTTCCTGAGCCGAGCAGAGGAGGCCGGCCATATCGGTGAGGTAAAGCTCCGCATGAGCGTTGTTGGCAGTGAGCTTGCCGAGATGTTTGAACAGCGGCGCGGTCTTGAAGGCGTAGATGCCGGAGTTGATCTCGCGAACGGTCTGCTGCTCTAGTGTCAGGGCTTTTTGCTCGACGATGGCATCAACTTCGGGGCCGTCCGTTGATTTGCGCAGAACCCGCCCATAGCCGGTTGGGTCTTCGGGAGCGGCGGTCAGAATGGTCATCGCCGCATGCTCGGCGAGGTGAAATTGCCAGAGCTGGCTGATTGTTTCCGGGCGAATGAGCGGGACGTCGCCTGAAAGCACCAGAATGTGCTCGTAGCCGATGACGGCTTCGCGTGCGCACTGGATGGCGTGGCCGGTACCGCGCGGGTCAGTCTGCTCGACGAAGCGAACGCCGGTGGCGGCTACCGCGGCTTTCACCCGCTCCGCCTGGTGGCCGACGACGACAAAGATATGGGCCGGATCGACAACCTGGCCGGCTGCTGCGATTACATGCCTGAGCAAGGGCTTGCCGCCGATCTCATGCAGCACCTTGGGCCGACTCGATTTGAGCCGCGTGCCCTTGCCGGCCGCCATGATGACTACCGCTAACTTTAAATTCATTTCCACTGGACAACTCCCAAATACAAATGTTGCGTTACGGCATTTGTTATGCTTCTTCTCTGAAGTCATTCAGGACCGAGACACGCCCGATCCAGGCGAAGATGAAGAGCGTCAGGCCACTAATCCATCCACCCAAACTGAATGCCCCTGGAAAGTAAAGAGCAATGACAACACCGCCGCCGGCAAGAATCGCAGATAACGGAAGAAAGATGCGCATGCCGTAAAGAAAAGTAAATGGAAGATAATGCGCACCCACGAGAATCATTAACGCCGGATAAAACAAGTTCAAATGAAATTCGGTTATTGGCACAAGAAGAAGCATAGAGATCGGCAATGTAAACGCGATCTGCATGGCAAGCTTTCCCAGTGGATTATCGCGCGTGAGAGATGACGGCTTGCCGGTTAAACGCAGCAGCAGTTGAATGATTGGGAAGATGAAGAAGCCGCACGCTACCAACTCGACGATGCCTGCTCGTGGAGAAACCCATGTGGCAAGTGCGGCGGATGTCAGCCAAATTGCTGAGGAGACAAGCTGTCCCCAAAATCCCCCGACGTAAACAGTTCGTACTTCTCTTTGAGCGTCCTTGACCAGCATGTCTGCACTCCCGAGAAAGATCTCAAACTCATTCAGCCAGGTGCCCCAGGTGTCGATTTTGAGAGCTGGGAAACCTTGTCCTCAATCAGTCCTGCTTTATTACTTCTTCCCATTCCCATCCGGTTGCCCCGGCTGCGGAATGGCGATGTCGATGGTTTGCACCGGCCCGAGCTTCAACTCGTCCAATCCCGGCTTGATCTCAGGCCCGTTGCCCACGACGAGTACGGCTAACTTGTCGGGGTGAATGTATTTCTTTGCCACCCTGTCCAGATCGGCAAGCGTTACCTTTTCCAGCGCGGCCTTGTAAGTGACAAGATAGTCCGCCGGATAGCCGTAGAACTCGAGTCTCTCGCGCTCGGCGAGCACCTTGTCCCTGGTGTCGTAGCGGAAGAGGAATGAACTCAGAAGGTTGTCCTTGGAGCGGTCCAGTTCCTCCTGCGTAAACGGCTTGGCAGTCATCCCCTCGATCTCGACCATTGCGGCTTTCGTTGCCTCCACGGTCGAAGCGCTCTTGGTGAGCGCTACCACACTGAAGGTTCCTGGGTGGTCATAACCGAAGGAGAGCCCACCGCCGACCTCATAAGCCAGGCCCAGTTCGGTGCGCACCTTCTGGAAGAGCCGGCTGGCAAAGCCGCCCCCCAGGACTTGGTTCATCACGGCAAGCGCGGGAATGTCCGGATTGTGGCGATCCGTGCCCATGCCCACGATTTCCACGTCGGATTGGTTTACGTCTTCCTTGTCGATGAAGTAAATGCCAGGCTTGGGTCCGGCAAAGACGTCGTGGCGAGCGGGCTCTGCCTTGGCAGGCGGCAATCCTTCAAAGGCGGCGCGCAGCTTGGCCTCCATGGCCACGGGGTCGAAGTCGCCGCTGATGCCCACGATCAGCTTGCCGCCGATCGTCCGCTCGTGCCAGGCCTTCAAATCGTTGAGGGTGACCGCGCCGATGGTGGCCAACTCCGGCTGGCGGGTGTAGGGGCTATTGGCCCCGTAAGCCAGCTTGGCCGACTCGCGTTCGGCGATCTCGGATTCATCGTCGTTGCGGCGAACGATTCCCGTGGCCTCTTGTTGCTGGGCCAGTTGGAGCTTTTCCTCGTTGAATTTGGGATGCAGAAGCAGGTCTATAGCCAGCGAAAAGACCTGGTCCGCATCGCCTTTGAGCGAATCCCATGAGACAGCGGTGGAGTCTTCGTCGCCCTCGGTTTCAATGTGCGCGGCCTTGGCCTCGAGCAGATCGTCCAGTGCGTCGCCGTCCATTTTGGCTGTTCCGCTGGTGCGCCAGGCCTGCGCGTAAAGACTGATCAGGCCTGCCTTGGCCGGCTCCACGTCGCGCGAACCGCCGGGAATGAGTACCGAACCGGAGACGAACGGCAGTTCGTGATCCTCTTGCAGGAACAGGACGATCCCGTTCTTGAGCTCGATGCGTTTCGGCTGGTGGGGGTTGAAGTCGTGCAGCTTGGGTATGGGGATTTTTTCCCATGACTTGTTCTGCTGGGCGATGAGTGCAGTGGGCGCAGCCAAAACCGCAAAGACCGCAAGAGCGAGGGAGATTTTCGAGACGTTCTTCATCGACAGGCTCTTCATTGCGCACCTCCATCTTTCTGCGGAGCTGCGGTTGGAGCCGCGGTCTCAGTCCATGCTTCCGTGCGGTTGCTTTCTACAAACACCTTGTTGGCAACGCGGCGAATATCGGCCTTGGTCACCTTGTCCACCCTGTCCAGTTGCAGGAACAACTCACGCCAATCGCCGTAGCGGGTCTGGTACTCAGCCAGCGTGTTGGCCAGCCCCTGATTGTCGGCCAGGCCGCGGAGCAGGTCGGCTCGGGTGCGGGTCTTGTACATGGCCAGCTCTTCGTCGGTGATGTCCGCGGTCTTCAGCTTGTCAATTTCTTTGTGGATGGCGTCGCGCATCTCCTGCGGGGCGTGCCCAGGCAGTGGAGCCGCAATAAAGATAAACAGCGACGGATACTTGTCGCCGGGGAAAGGGCTGGCGCCCTCGGCTGCGGCGGCAATCTGCTGGTCACGGACCAGGCTGCGATAGAGCCGCGAGACGCGGCCGTTGGACAGGATGTCGCTGATGGCGTCATAAACGGCGTCGTCGGGATCGCGATAGTCGGGCCGGTGATAGCCCTCAAAGTAGAGGGGTTGGCTGGGGTCGCGAATCACCACCGTCTTCTCGGCAAACTGCTTGGGCTCGACGGTGGTCATCTCCTCCGGCTTGGCCCCGGCGGGAATACGGCTGAAGTATTTCTCCAGCATGGGCAGCGCTTCGGATGCTTTCACGTCGCCCACAACCGACACCACGATGTTCGACCCCACATAGTACTTCTTGTGGAATTCCATGGCCTCGGTTGCGGTAATCTGGCTTACCTCGCTGGGCCAGCCGATGTTGCTGCGGCCATAGTTGTGGGCCACGTAGGCGGTGGCCAGAAACTGCTCCTCGAGCCGGCCCTGGGGGTTGGAGTCGGTGCGCATGCGCCGCTCTTCGATCACGACGTCGCGTTCCTTGTAAAACTCGCGCGGCACCGTGTCGGCCAGGCGGCCGCTTTCAAGCCACGCCCACAATTCAAGCCGGTTCTCCGGCATCGACCAGTAGAAGATGGTCTCGTCGAGCCCTGTTTCCGCGTTCAGGCCCTCGGCTCCATTGCGCTCGGCCACCTCGGTGAACTGGTTGGGGATCACGTATTTGTGCGCCTCTGCCTGGGCCTCCGCGAAGACCTTCTTCAACTCGACCAGCTTTTGTGGATCGCGCCCAACGGCCTTGAGGTACTCGGCCTCGTAAGCGTTGTTGGCCTGCTCCACCTTGGCAAGCGCAACCTTTTCAGCCGCGTAGTCCCTGGTGCCGATCTCGCTGGTTCCCTTGAAGGCCAGATGCTCGAACATGTGCGCCAGCCCGCTCTCACCTGACGGGTCGTTCACGGCGCCCGCGTCGATGAAGGTGGAATAGCTGAAGACAGGCGCCTCTGGCCGCTCACAGATGAGCAGAGTGAGCCCGTTGGGCAGCACCTTGGTGGTGATCCGCTGCTCGAAACTCTTCAGGTCCTGAGACTGCGCAGCCTGCGCTCCGGCGAAGGCTATCGCCGTTAGTATCAATGACAAAAAACTCTTCCAAAACCAGGAAAAAGTCCTGCTTTGCATCCAGTCTCCTTTTTCATGAGGGCCGAAGCGCACGCCATGTCCTCTTCAAAGCTAGTGCCCTCGACCGAGGGGGGTCAAACTGGCCGCACAATACCGGCGTCTGGGTGCAGGCTCCCGCTCCGCCACGCACCTGTTTTTTCTTCGCATGGCAGCGATCCGGCTGGCTCTTGATGCGTTTGGTCTCGGCAGTTGGGGCTTTTGATGCGCCGGGCGGGGCTTAGCGAATCTCTTGACAAGTTCTTCCTGGCGACAAACACTTCCGCAGGGGCTAAACCGGCTGCGGAAGAACTCGATTCGGAGGGAGGCGGGGGTTTCAACCCCCGCATAAAGCTAACAGAATCAATGCGGGCTGGAAAGGGTGGGCTTTACAGGCTGCAAAAGAGGGCCTCTTCTGGGTCAATATCGGCAAAAGGCATACCTCAGGGGCTAAAGCCCGGCGTTTATTTTGTTGCATTTACGGCACGA
>PLFY01000092.1 GCA_003138365.1 Acidobacteriaceae bacterium | reverse complement strand
CCAGGCTGAGCCACTCCCCGAACTTGGGTTGCAGGAGCGTATCGTTGGGGCGCGGCCTGGCGCGTTTGCCCCCTTGATTGCGCTTCGACCAGTGTAGCAGAATCCAGGGTCCTGCGGGGCCGAACGTCGCCGCCACTGCTGACGTCAACCCCGGACTCTCTAGTCGCTCTTCCCCGAGTTCTTGTCCAGCCCAGCGGGCAAATCCAGCGCCACCAGGGCAAAGCGCGTCTTGCTGTCCTTGGGAGTCTCAAAGCCCACAATGTGCTGGTGGCGCTTGGAGCCGGCCTTCAGCTCCAGATTCCCCTTGCCGAGGTGGTAGTCGCCTTGGTCAACCTGCACGTTGTTGCCCTTGTCGTCGGCGCAGGTCAACCCTTCGGACGTCTGCGTCGGGCTACCTACCGGAGAATTGCCCTGGCAGGTAATCACGTCGCCGTAGCGCCCCAGGGCCTTCTTGTAAAAGGCAGTCACCTGCGCCTGGGTATCCGGCGTTGCATAGCTCACCGCCCGCACCCGCAACTCCCACTCGCCAAAGCCCAGATGTACGTCCGCCGACTTGTGCTTGTCGTCGGCCCTCACTTCCTCGGCGCTTGGATAAACCGGCAGTCCCAGGTCCGCGGCCGAGGTCTGGTCGGTATTCACGTGAATGCCGCCGAAAGGGGTATCTACCTGGACGTTCTTTTCCTCGCCGTTGGCGTCCTTTTCAGTGTGAATCCTGCATCCCGCAATCCCTGCGGCCAACGCCAGGCCGGCCACCAAACTTGTCGCTTTACGCATCTTGTTGCGGATCATGGCAATCGCCCTCTTGCCCAGTTATACGCCCGCGCTTGCTCAAAGGTTCCTGAAATCGTTCAACCAGGCACGACGTCCTTAGCCCATCGAGCAGGCGACTTCATCCCTCCCGGCCTTGTCCCAGCTTTGACCCAGGCTTTTCGCAAACGCCAGGAACACCAGAGCTGCGGGAGAGTAGCCGCCGGGATCGGGCTGCGTAAAGTCGCCCGTCTGCGGGTCCATTTGTTGCCGGAACTCCCCGTGCCGCAGGATAGCCTCGCACCATCGCCGCATGAGCTGGTTGAGTTCGGCCTGCTTGCCGTAGTGCGCCATCCAGCGCGGAGCGCGCAGAGCCGTCAGCGCCTGCGAAGCGCCACCCCACGAGTTGCGCGGAATCGGGCGAACGAACGCCGGATCGTCCTGCGCAATGCTTGAGAACGGGTATGGAGCCCAGAAGGCCCTGGGATTGTGCAGTTGACGGGTCCATACGTCCTCAAACCTCGCCTTGTCGCGCGCGTCGGAAAGATCCAGAACGTGTTCGCCAAGAACCCTGCTGATCACGTCGGAGCGCACACGGACGGAATTGCCCTGCGCATCCAAATCGTAGAAGGCCGCGTCTTCCGCCGAGTAAAGCTTGTCGAGAATCAGTCGGCGGATCGCCTCCGCAGCGGTCTGCCAGCGCGCAGCTTCGGCGGTCTTGCCCAGAGCTTTCGCCATCGCCGCCAGCGCAATCCGCCCGCCGTAAACCGTGGCCGAAAGATCCGGGCAAAGCCGCGGCATCGAGGCCAGGGCAGGGCACCTGCGCGCGTCGGCATCGGGACAGCGATTGGGAATCCCCTTCCATCGCGGACTGTTGTCATGCCCAGTGTCGTAGGTGCAAAAGCCCTCCACCAGCCCCGTCTTGCGCGTATCGCGATATTGCCGCAGCCACGCATCCCAGCGGCTGCACGAGCTGTACGCCGCGGCCAGCAGCTCCTCATCGCCGGTCAGTTGCGCCAGCTCCCACGCCGTGGCGGCGATGGGCACCACCATCTGAATCTGCCCGAAGCCGTTCTCCGTTGTCTTCACGCTCGCCGGCAGTTGGCCGTCTGGCTTTTGCAACTCGAAGAACGCCATGTGATTGTTGCGGGCCGCCTCAACCGGAGTCGTGCCCGGCCCCGTCCCCGAAGTCGTCCCCGGCTTCGTCCTGGCCAGCTCCGGCCGAATGTGCTTGGCGAGCGTGGCGTAGACCAGCCCTTCGTGCGGACCGCACTCCTGCCAGATGCCTTGATACGTGCTGCCTTCAAACAGAACGGGCCGCGAGTAGCCGGGGACGCTGCGAATGTTGCCTGCGAGCACGGCGATGGCCGCATCCCATGTGCGCTTCCAGGCTGCATCTGCGGAAGGAAATGCCGGCGTATCCGCCTTCGACTCCGTTCCCGGATTCGCTTCGTCCTTATAAGGCTTTGCCGCCTGCGTCGCCCCATCCTGCGCAAGCATGTTGAGAGGACGAATCGCGAGCGCCGCTCCCGCAGCCTTTGCGACGCCGGCAAGAAATGACCGGCGGCTTTGCGTCGATGCCTTGAGGTACGGCATGAAGCCCCTCTGCCTCAGTGCGTGGAGTGGCCGTCTTCCTTGGTGCTGGTTGCAAACAAGATCGACACAACAAACACGACAACGATCACGGGGACGACGAAGAACGGGGAAGTAATGTCCATGGCGCAACTCCTATCCGCTAGACTACCAAAACTCGTGAAAGACTGGGTGCCCCACCCTCGCCACGTTCTTGTTTTTGTGGCTAGGGTGGGAATCCTCTACTACTTCGCCCCACCCGGATAATCCACCCGAATCGTCAGAATCTCGAACGGATGAATTGGCGCCTTGACCACGTCGCCTTCCCCGCCCCAGTGTGAAACGGCCAATGGGCCACCCTCCGGCGTCTCCATCAAATTCGTCACCGTAGCCCCCGTCGCTCCCGGAGGCACATGAAACTCCGCCGTCGTCTCTTTCCCCGCCCACTCATACACGCGGAAAATCAGGCCATTCGCATCCTCAGCCTTCTTCACCGCCGTCAGCACCACGTTCTCCGGCCCCACAGAAGCAAACGAATGCTCCGCCGGCAGCGCGCCCGCATGTGCCGTCGTGACAACCGCAGTCAGCGGATAGTTGTACTCATACCCATGCCGCACCGTCAGCGCATCCTTCCAAGTGCCCGCATGAGGATACAGCGCGTAATGAAAATGATGATGCCCCATGTCCGCCTCTGCGTCCGGCCACTTCGGCGAGCGAAGCAGCGTCAACCGCAGCACGTTCCCCGCCGCGTCATACCCATACTTCGAGTTATTGATCACGCTCAGCCCGTGTTGCTTCCCATCGGGCCCAATTCCGCCCAAATCCGCCCACCGCATCGCCGGGACCTCAAACTGCGCCTTCTCCCACGAGTTGTTCCGCGTAGTCGGCCGGTCGATGGTGCCGTAGGGAATCTCGTAAGTAGCAAACGGCCCCGAAGCCGCAAGCGGAAACGCCGCCTTCAGCAGCACATGCGACTCATGCCAGTCGATCTCGTTGTCGACATCGACCTGGTCGGGACGGGGCGCGAGGCTGATGGCCTCGACAAATTTAGAGTTCTGCCAACTGCGTGTGACACGGACGGCGGGGTTGCGCGAGTCTTTTCCGACCAGCTCCACGCTGTCCGCCTTGGTCAAAAGTGTCGGCGCCACATCCAGCGTGCCCGGGTCGATGTTCCAAGCGTCGTATTCTTTCGGCGTGTCCTTGAAGGCTTGAAGCTCATTTCCGCAAGCGCCTGGGGCCAAAGTCTCGTACTTTGCACGAACGTCGTAGATGCTGGTGATGCAGCCAGTCTGCTTGTCGATCTCGACGCGAAGCAGCGGATTGAAGAGAACAAATTTGCCATTCTCCTCGCGCACGCCCGGTGGCGGGAGCGCAACGGTTTCTGTGTCGCCGGATGCGCGGATAATCTTCAAAGCCTGATGGCCTGATGCGGGAGCCGCACCATGCCCTCCAGCGCCATCATTGCCGTGCTGCGGGACCTGTAGATTGAGCACCTCATAGCCAAAGGCCGGAACTTTCGCCACATGGATTTGCCATTCCGCCGTTCCATCCGAGCTGTTGGAAACAACATGCGCGACGATCATGTTTCCTTGGCTTGTGAGCGCGACTCCCGAGTCGTCGGCGCTCCCATTGAACGGAACCTTCACTGTCACATTCCCGGACCGTTCCCAACCCAGAGGATTGAAGACCACCACCGGGATCGACTTTTCGCCCGCCTTCTGGGTGTCTATCCTGTCGACCATCGTGCCGAGTGCATTTGCATCGATCTCATCCGTAGACCACCGCACCACGTCGTAATCCTTCTGCGCATCCTTATAGATCACGCCGATCCCGGACCCCGCCGCCAGATCGTGGAACTGATTAAACAGCACCTTCTTCCAATCCTCCGTCAACTCCGCGCCCGGATACTTCAAACCATAAAGCCAGGCAAGCGAGGAAAATTTCTCCGCATCCAGTACCTCGACTTCGCTCTCGCGCATATTCCGCTTGTGGTTGGCCTGCGTAGTCATCACTCCGCGGTGATACTCAAAGTAAAGCTCGCTCTTCCACGTCGGAATCCCCACCATCCCGGGATTCGCCGGAGCCGGCGGCGGCGCATACCCCTTCGCAATCGACTGGTAATTCCACACCGGACTCTCCGGCGCAATCTGCTTTTCGACCGTCGAAAACCACGTCTGCGCAGTGCCGAACTGCATATTCGGAGCGACCTTCGGCGGAATCGAAGGCATCGACCAATGAAAACCCTGATCCAGCACCGCCCGCGTCGGCCCGCCGCCATGATCGCCGATCCCGTAGAGGTCCATCATGTCCGTCATGCCCGTGGCCCGCGTGCGCGCCACAACCAAGTCGGCGCTCAACCGCACCGGGCTCAAGTCTTCATTGCCATAGTCGTGCGGAAAATACGCCAGCACCTTCGACCCATCCGGCGACTCCCACCAGAACAGTTTGAACGGCAACTGATTCGTGTCGTTCCACATCATCTTCTGCGTAACAAAATAGTCCACGCCGCTCTTCTTGTAGATCTGCGGCAACTGCCACGTATACCCAAACGAATCCGGATTCCAGCCGATCCTCACATCCACGCCATACGCCTGCTTGTACCACCGCTTGCCCACCAGCAACTGCCGCACCAGGCTCTCGCCGTCGGGCATGTTCAGATCCGGCTCAACCCACATGCCGCCCACCACCTCCCAGCGCCCTTCCTTGATGCGCTGCGCAATCTCCGCATTCATCTCGGGATACTTCTGCGCCAGCCACTCGTTGTATTGCGCGGCCGATTGCGTATAGGTGTATTGCGGATACTCATACATCAGTTGCAGCGCGGTCCCGAAGGTCCGCTTGACCACATCCACCGTCTCCGTCCACGGCCACAGCCACGCGGCATCGATGTGCGAGTTGCCCGTGAGATGGAACGTGGCCCGTTGCAACAGCGGTTCCAGTATTTGTAGTTTTGCCAGCGATGCCTTCAGGCTCGCGTCAAATTTAATTTGGTCGTGTGCATCCAGCGCCGCCAGGTCCACAGCTTGAATCGCTTGGTTCAGCGTGGCCAGCTTCTCTCGATCGCCCGGCGCCAGCGACGGAATCAGCAGCGCCGCCGACAAAAACTCCTCCCGCAGGTCTTCCGGATTAGGCCGGCTCTCCTGGAATTCAATGTCCAGCGAAGCCCCCCGAAAATTCTTCGTGTCCACGGTGTGCAGCAGCTTCACCGCCACCGTCACTTTGTCGCCCGGCTTGGCCTGGTCAAACAGGACGATCGGCTCCAGGTCGTCGCCCATGGCCACGCGCCGCCCGTTGAAGTAGAGAATCTCCGGCATCGGCCCATTGGCTTCAGCGTGGAACTGGAACCAGATGCGCGCGCCCGTCAGGTCATATCCGTTCAGCGTCTCAGGCACCTGATAAGTCTGGCGAAACCACACTGCCTCATTGGGCGCCTTGCTCCGCGGCGTGATGACCTGCCAGCCGCTCTCATCCAGGCCAACCGCCTCGCCGTGCGCCAGGTCGCCGGCATGGAGCTTCCAAACCCCGTCCGGCAATTCGTGCAGACCGCTGAGCCGTTCGATCACAGCGCGGGACTCCGGCGGCAGGCTGGCAGCAATCTGGGCGGCGCCGCTAGCGTTCTGAGCCGCAAGCCGGTCCGGGCCGGCAAGCAGAAACGCCCCGGCGAGCATAAACAGAAAAACAGAAACACTGAAACGAGGCTTCATAACAGAAATCATGGCCGAGCAATCCCCCGAAGCATAGTAAGCCATCTGAACGCTTTCCGGTAAGGAAGCAAGTACATCCGGCAGTCCACACGCACTTGAATGCCCTGAAGACTGAGAATCTGTCCAGAAGCTGTCATTCTCAAGGATGTTTTGAAAGGGCGCGGCGGGGTACCCTCTGGGGCCCGCGCCGTAAGGAGCTGAAAATGAGTTGGGCTTCACAGGCTGCGGAAAAACTCGTCCGGGCGGTAGGCCAGGGATTTATCCCTGGCACAAAGGCAACAGAATCAGCGCCGGCTTTAGCCGCTGAGGTATGACTTTTGCCAATATTGCCCGAGAACAAGCCTTTTTCCAAAGCCTCTTTCGCCCCTGAGCGATGATCTGAGAATCTTCAATACATCCCTCGGCGGCTAAAGCCGGCAATATTGGCCCTGAAATCGGCACGGCTAAAGCCGTGCCCTTTCAAAACAACGATGATTCGCCTGATATCGAAAGCCTGTACTCTTCATTTCTCGCTCAAATTTCAAATGCAATTGCCCTGCCGATCACTGGCCCCTGAACGCTGACCCCTGCCTTCGTGCGGTATAGTCAAAAAGGAATGGCAACAGCCCCGAACAATACCGCCGCGGCAAAACAAGACTCGAAGCAAGGGTTTGTCTATCTTCCCCTGATCGCGGGCTGGCTGGTGCCCGGCGCGGGGCATTTTCTGCTGGGCAAATGGTACCGCGGCGCGCTGCTTGCGGCGTCGATCCTGGGCATGTTCGCGATGGGCATTGCCATGCAAGGGAAGCTCTATTCCGGCGCGCACGACATTCTGGACATTCTGGGGCTTGTCGGCGACCTGGGCAATGGGCTGCTTTATGTGCTGAGCCGGGCTATTGGGCTGGGTGCGGACCAGGCGCAGGTGACCACCGCCGACTATGGCACGCGCTTTATCGTGGTGGCCGGGCTGCTGAACGTGATTGCCGCTGTGGACGCGCATAATCTTCGCACCGGGAGGAAGGCGTGACTCACTTTACCGCGGTTTTGTTTTTCGCCTTGTTCGCGTCCGTGGTCTTCGGCATCACGCAGCGCGAGACCCCCAAGCGGATGGTTCATTATGGGATCTACTGCTTTGTGCTGTTCGCCGGTTCGGCGGTGGTGCTGAGCTGGGTGATGTTCTTGATCGCGCGGTAGCTTCCCTGTTCCTTATTCCCTATTCCCTCAACCAATGCTTTCCCGCTGCCAGACAGCCGCGTCGAACTTGTGCGCGCAGGTGTATCCTTCGGCGCGATAGAGGTCGATGGCCTCCGTATTCGATTCCGTAACAGTGAGCGAAATCTCCGTCGCGCCCAGGCGCATGAAGTGGAAGGCGCAGACAGAGAGGAGCATGCGCGCCAGGCCACGGCGGCGGTATTCGGGATGAACGCAAAGCTGGGTGATGTGGCCGCTCTCAGGGCTTACGCGGGAGCCAAGCACCAGGGCCACCAGCCGGCGGCTGATGCGCTCCACCACGACGTGAGAAACCGGTGCGGAAAAGACGCCGCAGCCGGAGTAGCGGACGATGTTGTGGAGGAATCGCTGGGAGCCGTGGATGGAGCGGTACTGGTCGTTGATGATGCTGTCTGGATGATCGCGATAGGCGTCGGAGATGAGGCGCCCGGCGGGGGACAGGTCCTCGTCGCGCCATGGGCGCATCTCCAGGCTGCCGGGCAGATCCACGCGGGGCTGATTCCAGAGGCCTTGAAGAGTCTGCACCAGGAAAAGGCGGCGAAATAATTGGAAACCCGCTTCGCGGAAGATGCCGGCGTGGGCCCCTGAAGGGTGCAACAGCAACTGCGATTCGACGCGGTCAAGTTGCGGCGAGTTGAGGAGCGTCTCAAAGAGATGCTTGAGCAGGGTTTCTTCAATCTGGTGAGCAGAAGGCGCGAGCTGTCGGGCTGAGGCGTGGATTCCGTCGCCGGAACGCGGGCCGGGGAGCGACCCCGAGAGTGAGCTGTCCTGTGAGTCCAGCGGGGGGCTCGACAGGGCAAACACGTCGCCAATGACGGCCTTGGTCTCCTCGTAAACGCAAAAGGCATAGCCGGTGACATGGCCATCTTCCACGGCTGCGTAACCGGGCAGCATGTGGCTGTCAAGATACTGCATGAGAAGCCTGGTGGAGGACCGATAGTCCCAGTGGAGGCGCTGCTTCCACAGCTCACCCTCGGCATCGAGCACAGGCCGGAGCACCGGCGCCGCGAAGTGCCGCAGGTCGAGGATCTCGATGGAAGCAGTCGATGCCATGCTTCTCCCCCCCGGGAGTTAGACGGCTGCGTCCCAGCCGGAGTGCGGCTCAGGCCTGGAGCAGATGAGGCTTGAGCGAAGACGCGAAGCGAATTGCGCCTTCTGGTCACTTTGACACGAGTTGCGTCCAAGTGCAACTTGAAGTTCAGTTTACTAACTTACCGGCTGCCGACCAGATACACGACCAGCCCCTGCTCGGGCCAGGCGAAGACCTGTTCATAGTGACGGCCTTCAAGGTACTCCTCGAGTGCGGCTGGAGCGTGGAGGTCCACGCCGCCACGGCCGGTCACGCGCACCACCAGCAGGTGCTGCTCATCGGGGACGCCGCTTTGCTCGTAGTTGACTACCTCGCTATTGCGATAGAAGGAGAGGCCATATTCGATGTCGCGCCGGACGCCAAAAACGGCTACGGTCTCGTTGCCGGGCACCATGGTGGCGAGGCGATCGGCAAGGGGGCGGGCGGAGTAGGCGCGGTCCAGGATGTGGATGACCCGCTTGGTGGCGCTGACCTGGGGAATGCCGAAGAACGGTCCCACACCATAAAGAAACAAGACCAGCACGGCCAGAACGCACGTCGTGACCAGGCGGAGACGGGCCACGCCGAAGCCTTTGACCACGATGAGAATGAGCAGCGCCGCACCAAGGGCGGCGAGCACCGCGGCTGTGAGCGCGCTGGCAGGGGGCCTGGTGGCCTCGTGGAGCACAAACCAGGGCAGCAGCATCGCGAACATGGTCATGATGCCGCAAAGCACGGCGTGGCCAAGCAGTTCCCAGCGGTTCAGGCCCGACTGGCGGCGGCGGAATAGGTAGTCGCCGGTCAGGATCGCGAGGGGGGGAATCGAGGGCAAAATGTAGCCGGGCAACTTTGACTTTGAAAAGGAGAAAAAGACGATGGGAATGAGCGCCCAGAGGACGAGGAACTCAGGGAAGGCATCGCCGGGGCGGTTGGCGCAGGGCGTGGATTTTCTAGAGTGGCGGAGACGCCACTCGGCCACCGATGTCAGGATGCCGTCGATGAGGGCACGGACGGCGATCACGGTCCACGGCATCATGGCCAGGATCACCACGACCAGGTAGTACCAGACGGGCTGGACGTGCTGGTAGCGGTCGGTGGCAAAGCGTTCCAGGTTGTGTTCGAGAAAGAATTCGCGGAAGAAGGTGGGATTTTGATACTGCACGGCGATGAACCAGGGCAGGACCATGGCGAAATAGAGCACGACGCCCGGCCACCAGAAGGAGCGGCGCAGGATGGACCACTCGCGGCGCAGGAAGGCAAAGGCGGCGACAATGACGATGGCCAGAAACGGCGCCACCGGCCCTTTGGCCAGCGTGGCCACGCCGGTGAAAAAGTAGATGTCGAAGAGCCAGAACTTGGAATCGGTCTCGTACCATGCGTACCAGCCGAGGAGTCCGATCGCCAGAGGCGCGGCCATCTGCATATCGGTGGAGGCGCCGCGGGAAAAGCCGATGATGCCCGCGCATGAGACGGTGATCAGCGCGGCATCCAGGTGGCCGCCGGGCCGGAATCGCCGCATGTGCAGGTAGATGAGCGCCACCATGAAGAAGGCGAAGCTGGTCGAGGGCAGGCGGGCGCTCCAGTCATGCACGCCGAAGTCCTGAAACACGAACATCGCGCGCCAGTAATAGAGGGCCGGCTTCTCCAGCCATGGATGGCCATAGAGATAGGGGGTTACGCAGGCGCTGAGTTTGTCGATGAGGTTGGGCGCGGAGTCAACCCGGTCCAGCATCTCGTGGGCAATCTGGGCATAGCGGGGCTCGTCGGCGCCTACCAACCCCAAGCCGTCGCCACCCAGGAAGGGCGTCAGGCCATAGGTAAGAAAGAAAATCGTGAAAAGAAGAAAAAAGGCTACCTCGCAGACACCCGCCCAGGGAGGCAGACGCCAGCGCATTTCGCCGGGCGCATCCGGATCTGGCGGCTTCAGAAAAGGCTCCAGGTAGCCGAGGAGCCAGGCGGGCAGCCGTTTGTGCCGGTTTGAGGACGGATCCGGAGCAGATTCCAAAGTAGTTTCCACTGCCAGCGCTTCTCCAGTTCCAGTGATTCTCCGGCGGGCCAGCGACGGCTCCGCGAAGAGAAAGGAATCCGGCTTGGGTCAGAGCGCTTGGGGGATCGACCGGGCCGGGTTAAAGTCCCCGCTTTTTAGAAACGCGGAGACTGTGGTCGAGTTTCGACAGGGACAAGGCTAACAGATTCGCGCGGAATCTCAAGGGGAGTCGCAGTTCAATTGCGGGTCATTCCAGGAAATAAAGGCGCAATCGACCCAGAAGCTCCCAGAAACCCCCAGAAACTCCTTGCCGGGGCGAGTGAACAGCTCTCCGTGGGGAGCAGCTACTCGGCCGCAACCTCTGGCGGCGCTGGAGACGATTGCTCGGGTTGAGGTTTCTGCTCCGATTCAGGTGTTTGCGGCGCGGGAGGTTTTTGCCGCTTGCGGGTTCTGTCCATCAGCTCGACAATGCGCGCCTGGAAGCGCCCGGACCGGTCCGCAAGGAAGGCGAGCTCCGGGACGTGGCGCACACCCATCCGCTCCTTGAGCTCGTAGCGGATGTAGCCTTTGGCGGCCTCCAGGCCGGCGATGGTGTCGATTTCAGCCTTGACAATGTCCTTGACCGCGCTGTCGACGGCGACGTAAACCCGAGCCGACTTGCCGCCGGGGTTGAGCGACACTTCGCTGACATAGCAGAAGCTGATCCGCGGGTCGACGAGTTCGCCCTCGATCATGGTTCCAATCTCCAGGCGCAACGTCTCCGCCACCCGGTCCTGATGATGCTTGCGCGCTCTGTGCTCCGGCATGAACTTCGCTCCTGGCTGACGTAAACGATTCAGGATAGCAGAGGGGAGCGAACGGCTGGAGAGAGTAGCTCGAATAGCTTGCGAACGGAGTTTATGCGGAGCCTACACGTCCGCTGACGGCGCCAAGCCTGGTATCTTGCAGGCAGCGACCGGGCACAGTCCACTCCCCGTCGCTGTGGAGTGCGGCCTGAGCGAGATAAGACGCCCCTGATCGCCTTGTACTGGCCACCTGATCCAGCACGCCTTATCTCGCCTATGAGTTGGATCGCGCCTTAGCGCCGCCCTCCGCCGTGCCCACCACCCCGAAATCCGGGCAGCGCGTGTTCACCGCCCGCGTCATGGCCGGCGTTGCCTACGTGGCCTTTTCCGTCCCGCGCCTCGTTTCCGTGGAAGTGGTTGAACTGCGCCTCCCCGCGCCCTGGCAGCGGTCCATTGTAGCCGTGGTGAGGGTCAAAGCGGTTGTCGACGTGCCCGTAAAAGCCCTGGCCCCCGTGGAACCAGGGTCCAGCTCCAAGAAACACCCCGCCCACAAACCAATCGGGCCCATAGTAGCCATAGGGAGCACAGTCATATGGCTCATAGTCGAAGTACCCATAGGGGCACATAGGAGCCACTCCAACTTCGACTGCAACCTGAGCTCGCTCCAGGGGTGCGCAGCACAACAGGGCAGTCGCCAGAACTGAGAAAGCAAGCACTTTACCGTAGGACATAATTTCTCCTTCACTGGTTTAGAGATGAAAAGAGAGCAACGAGTTGTCTCTCCGGTTCAGAGTTCCATGTTGGACGATTGAGCGGCTGGTCACAATGGATCACTTTGTCCGTGGTGGGTGTGGCCCCTGGCCTTGGCTGCGGGCTCCAATCGCTTCTCTTTGTGGACGATCCGAGCCCCTGGGAAGCCGTCATGCCAGCCGGAATCCAGGTTGCCAGCCCGGAACAGGCGTATAGCTCATGGAGAGATTCATCGGTTTTCCGCGATGGCCTGCAATTTGGAAACTGCGCCGCTGCTTCCGCCCGCGGCAATCGCCCGAACTCTGAGATTTGCTGTGACGGCAGCCCCGGCGCTTGAACATGCTTTGATTTCAGATGAAGGCGTACCATGGGGTCTGTCGCCGGCCATGCCCGACGACCGAACCGCGAGAGTGCCCGCCAGCACCCGCATTGCCGGAGGCAAGATTCCATGAAAGAAAACTCATTGCGACTATGCCTGAAGCTGACGATTCTGGCGCTTCTGCTCACTTCAACCGCTATCTCCGCATCGAGATCGGATTTTCTGCGCGGTTACAAAGGAACTCCCTTTCAGGACAGCCGCTATCGGAGTGGCGCGCAGAAGATTCCCGGGAAGCTCGAATGCGCCTACTACGATCTGGGCGGAGAAGGCGTCGCGTATCACGATTCCGATGCCAAGAACAATGGGAGCGGAGGGCTCAATCCCGCGGACGGAACTTACCTGAACGAGTTCCGGATAGGCGAGGGCGTTGACACGTCCTATACCAAGTATCGCGACCAGATCGACAATAGCCCGTATGACCTGGTCACGCCCCAGGAAAACCTCTTGTATGTCGGATGGACTGAGCCGGGCGAGTGGTTCAACTTGACGGTCCAGGTAGCGGCAGCCGGTATATACACGGCCGACCTTTTGTATACATCGAATCGCGGTGGAAGCATCTCACTGGACGTGAATGGGAAGCCGGCAACCGGCCCGCTGGCCATCGTCTCGACCTTCAATGCTTCCGATCCGCTTGCCTGGCGGCAATGGCACCACTGGAACCTGGCGCCGGGGATTGTGAAGCTCAAGCTTCCCGCAGGCAAGAGCGTTCTCACCGTTCACATTGTTACCGGCGGCCAGATGAATCTGGCAACCTTCGACTTCAAGAAATCGGAATAGAGGACGCGAATTCTGGTTCGCCTCCGCTCTTTGCCGAAGATTACCTGATTCCAAGTCACTTTTGGAGGAAATCCTTCTATGGGGCCGGGATAGGTTCAAATTGACGTATGAGCCAGGGATGATTAAGAAGTACGGCTATGTTAGCGATTTGACCTTCCATAGCGAAGCGCCCATATTGAGCGTGAGCCCGCTGATGGACCTGATTGCCCAAAGGATGAGCGCATCTCTAACTGAAATCTGGCAAGAGCCAGTTCACTACGAACCACTAGATTTGAAGGTGGGACATGATCCGCTGACACGCAAATGGGGAATAGCTCCCTTCCAGATCACTAGGAGAGCGGAGAGCCCGTTCTCCGCGAACAAATATTTCTCTGAAGCCCCGCTCCCAACAGAGCAACATATTTCTCTTCTTGAGGAGTATGAGGCGGCACTCATCGAGTTGCATAGCGCAGCGCAAAAGACGCGAATTCACTAGGCCAATTTCACCCGAATTTCCGAGTTCTTTCGCAGCCTGTTTAGCCCCTGAGCTTTTTTGTTCCATGTTCGACATCGCTCCAGAGTTTCTGGACAGTTTCTCAGGGATGTGACCGGTCCATACCTGTTAACTAGAAAATTAATACCCCACTCCCACCCCGAGATTCGCCAGCTATTCTCCTCTAAAAGCATCGTGCTTTTGACTGTGAAACGGTGGAACTTTGTACCTGTGCGGTTTGCTCGCACTCGCGGCCGGCGGGCCAGACCCTTTCGCCCGCACAGGTCCGAAGCGACAAGATTGAAATTCCCCATCAATTATTTCTAAGTTTTGGCGAGTCCTGTCGGCCTCGAAATTGCTCCGCATCCGGCGGAACACATTTTTCCGGCGAGGGATCGGTGTGGGCGCTTTCGGCGGTGTGAAGAGTTTCAGAGCGGAAGGACGGTCTGCGCGGCATGATGCCAAAACGCCGGGGCTGGCTGGCAAAGCGCAAAAACAGGCTGCATACATCCAAAGCCTGATCGTGCGCGCTCTTGTACATTATGAAGCGGGGCGAATGGCTGAAGTCGAGCCGCTTTGCCTGAAGATACTGGCCGTGGATGTTCGCCATGCGGACGCCTTGTACGTGCTGGGCATGGCGGCCCTCAAGACGGGTCGTTACGAGCTTGCGATCCGGATGATTCGCCGCGCCATTGCAATCAACGGAAAGCAGCCCTTCTATCACGCCAACCTGGGCAGTGCGCAGCTGGCTCAAGGCAAAGTGGAGGAGGCGGTTGCCTGCTTTGAGCGGGCGCTGGAGCTAAGTCCAGACCACATTGAAGCAGCCTTCAACCTGGGCAACACCTTCACGGTTCAGAAGAAGCACAATGAGGCCGCGGCTTGCTTCAAGCGCGTTTTGGCCGTGAAGCCGGACTACGCGGATGCGTGGTGCAACCTTGGGAATGTGCTCAAGACGCAGGGAAAACTGGACGAGGCCGTGGACAGTTACAGGCATGCGGTGGACCTGCTGCCGGACCTCGCCGACCTCTGGTGCAACCTGGGAGACGCGCTGCACCAGCAAACGAAAGTGGACGAGGCCGTGGCTTGTTTCCAACGAACGCTGACCCTGAAGCCGGACCACGCCAAGGCCTGCAATTGCCTGGGCAACGCATTCTTCGACCAGGGCAAACTGGAAGACTCCTTCGCTCATTGCAAGAGGGCAGTGGAGCTGAAGCCGGACTTCTACGACGCGCAGATGAATGTAAGCCTGCTGCAACTTCAGCAGGGTGACTATCGAACCGGGTGGCGCAACTACGAAGTGCGTTGGAAGGTGTATACGGCGCGGCGTTTCGCTCAGCCTTTGTGGCAGGGCGCGGCGGCGCTGGATCGAGCCGACGGCCAGGAGGAACGCATTCAGGGACGGCGCATTCTGCTGCACGCCGAGCAGGGATTGGGCGATTCGCTTCAGTTCTTGCGATATGTCCCGCTGGTTCATGCGGCAGGGGGCACGGTGATCCTCGACATCCCGCCACAGCTTCGCCGCTTGGCGGCGCAACTGCCCGGCGTGGCAACCCTGGTGAATACGGGGGATCCATTGCCGCCCTTCGACTGCCATTGCCCGCTCATGAGCCTGCCGCAAGCCTTCGCAACGACTTTGGAGACCATCCCCGCGCGGGCGCCTTATCTCACCGTCCCCGAAGATGCGCTCAAGGCAGCATCCGCGCTCCAATGGCCCGCGAAGGGGCTCAGGGTCGGACTGGTTTGGGCGGGAACCCCAAGTCACCCCAAGGACTGGGCTCGCTCAATTCCTCTCCCACTGCTGGAACCACTCTTCGGTATCGAAGGCGCGCACATGTTCTCGCTGCAATTGGGGCCGGCTGCCGCACAACTTGCCGCTGCGAAGCCCCATATTACGGATCTTGCGCCGGCTATACATGACATGGCCGATACCGCGGCCCTGATGGCGAACATGGACCTGATCATCTCTGTCGATACCTCTCCGGTCCACTTGGCGGGGGCCTTGGGCAAGCCTACGTGGCTGCTCATTCCCTATTCTCCAGATTGGCGCTGGCTGGTCGGTCGCGAAGATAGCCCGTGGTATCCAACCATGCGGCTGTTTCGGCAACCAAAGGCCAGGGACTGGGAATCGGTGGTGGAAGCGGTACGGGTGGCACTGAAGCAGAAACTGGCTCAGCTCTCGATGTAGTCCCAAAAAGAGTCAACCAGCTCGGCGCCGAGTTCGTTCAGCATCCGGCGGGCAGCGCGCTCGACCTCTTCGATGAGGCCGTGGAGATAGTCGCGGGAGCGGGAGATGGCCACCACGCCGACGGTGGCCGATTGGTACAGAACGGCCTCATCCAGTTCGGCTACGGAGATATTGAAGCTCTGCTTCAACTGGTCTTTGAGCGAGCGCACCACCTGGCGCCGGTCCTTGAGCGACTGGGCGTGCTCGATGCGAATCTCGAGGGTGAGGTGGGCGACGGGCATGGCGTCACAGGCTTTACAGGGACAGTGTAAGGCTGTTCGCACCGGACGAGTGGAGTTTTCTTGAAGAAGAGAAACAATTTGCACGATCGGTTCGGGGAACGATGCGAGATTTGCGAGACGGCGAAAGTTCTCTAATCCGCGAATTTGGCAAGTTGTTCGGGAGCCGGTTTGGGGGTGAAGAGGCTCACGACCACCATGGAAATCACAGCCGCTGCCAATGCAGGGAAGATGGCGTCGCGCGCGGCGAGGATGGGAGGGAAAAATCTTCTAACGGCCTCCATGTCCCAGACCAGGGTGACCACGGTGCCGGAGGCGATAGCAGCCACCGCTCCCCAGGCCGTGACACGCTTGGAGTAAAAGGCCGCCAGAACGACTGGGGTGAGAGCGGCGGAGTAGATGGTGTAGGCATAGAGCATCTTCTGGAGGATGCTCTGGGCATAGATGGCCTGGTAGAGCGCCCAGCAGCCGAGCAGCACCACGGCGAGGCGCGAGACGATGAGGATCTGCTTGTTGGAGGCCTTGGGCGCCATGTAGCGGACGAAAACGTCCTCGATCAGGTTGGAGGCCGGGGAAAACAAATAGTTCGAAGCTGTGGAGATGACCTTGGCGAAGACCGCGCCCAGCAGCACGGCGCCCATGAATGCGGGCAGGCCGTGGCGCGCCGTGTAAGGGATGATCTCATAGGGCTGACGGGCTACCTCTCCGGTGGGATAGAGCGCCGAGCCAATGACGGCGATGGCCACGATGAGCGTCTCCAGCAACAAGGTGCCCAGAATCCAACCGACGACCGAGATGCGCGCGGCATTCTCGGATTTCGCGGAGAAGAACTTCTGATACATGACCTGATTGCCGAGCATGAGCAGCAGGGTGGGGACAAGGAACTCGAGGGCGCGGACCAGGGTGAGGTTGCCGAGTATCTGAAAGTGCGATGGGGGCAGCGCCGCGTGGAGGCCGGCCCATCCGCCGGCCTTGAAGAAGAGATAGGGCGTGGCGATGATGCAGATGACGGTAACCAGCGAGCCGATGGCCACATCCATGTAGGCTACGGAAGACATGCCAGCCAGGGCCGTGGTAACAATGACAAACGCGGCGATGAGGTAGGCGCCCAATTCTGGCGTAACGGTGTCGGGAAAAATAAGGTGCAGCACGTTGCCGCCGCCCTTGAACTGGTAGCTGGTGATGCCGACATAGGCGAATAGGATGGCGATGGTGCCGAGCACGCGTGCGGTCTGGTTGTAGCGGGCTTCGAGCAGGTCAGGCAGCGTGAACTGCGCGAACTTGCGGGCGCGGGGCGCGATGAAGTAGATGAGCAGCAGGCCCAGCCAGCCGCCGGCCGGTTGCCACAGCGCGGCAAAACCGTTCTTGTAGGCATTCTCCGCCCCGGCAAAGAGCGATCCTGCTCCAATCCAGGAGGTGAGCAAGGTGAGCACCAGGACCATGGCAGGAAGGGACCGGCCAGCCACCAGGTAGTCGGCCTTGGTTTTGACCTGGGAGGTTCGATAAATGGCAACCGCCAGCAGGGCAACGACAATGACGGCCAGAACAACGACGTAGAGTTGGGACATTTGCGGGGTTCCTCGGCGGCGCAAGCGCGATTCCCAGAAGTGTACCGGATGGAGTAGCTGTCCGGCATAGGCCGCCTGTCGGCGTCAGGCTGTTTGACCCCGATGGCTACAGTTGATAAACTGTATTTGCGGGGTGGAGCAGCCCGGTAGCTCGTTGGGCTCATAACCCAAAGGTCGCTGGTTCAAATCCAGCCCCCGCAACCAATAAAATCAATAACTTACAGAAATTGGTCGCTTTCGGAAAGTCCCCGTTATCCCCCATTAGGAACAACTGCCATTTATTGGACGGTCGCAACACCCGTGTTTTCAGGTGAATGCTGCGAGTTTGGGCCGAACACCAGTCCCACAACCTGACTGTTTGCACGGCGTTTCGTTTCAGTCATGGGCCGCCCATAGACGTTCATTGTCGTCTGGATCAAGGCGTGACGCATCAGTTCCTGTTGCACCTTCATCGGAGCACCCGTTTGGTCGAGCCCGTTTCTGCGAGCCACGAGCGATAGGTAGGTCGGAATGTGTGCCACCCAATGTCCTCTCCCAACCCGGCCAGCTTCGCAGCCCGCTGGAGCTGCCTTTTCCGCAAGCTCTCCTGGTGGTACGGCCTTCCCGTTACCGGATTGGCAAAAACCCAATCGGTGTCTCGCGGGAAGAATGAAGCAGCGCGCCAGCTTAACAGCGCCTCGGCCAGACGAGCATCGAGCGGAACATCGTCCTTTGAATATTCCGTCTTCACATCATCCACCCTGCCGCCCACTACGCTTCTCTGAACCAGAACCGAGCGATTCTCGAAACTGAAGTCGCCCCATTGCAGGCCCAGAATCTCGCTCACCCGAAGTCCCAAACACTGCGCGACCAAAACCATCGTGCGATGTGGTTCGTTCAGATGCTTGAGCAGTTCGAAGTACTCAGCCACGTCCAGAACCCGTGGCCGCTTCAGCCGTTTGCTTGCGTTTTTCACGCGCACGAGAGAGACAGAGTTCTTGCCAAGTTCGACAATGCCCCACCGCTC
>PLFY01000078.1 GCA_003138365.1 Acidobacteriaceae bacterium | reverse complement strand
GGCCAACCAGCTTCCCGGTCAGCCTCTAAGGATTGCAGGAGGAGTCTTTATGCTTTGTGCTCGTCAAGCCTTCCACAACACGTGAAAGGCTTGACGAATTGGTTCCCTGTCTGTGCAGGTCCGCTGACCTACTTACCGGCCGCCGGCTTCTCTGTAGCAGCCCTTTTCTTGTGCTCCTTCTTGGGCTCAACAAAGCCGATGGGCTTGCGCGTCACCGTCTTGATTGCGCTCACATCCGGCGCTGTGGTTCCAGGAACATCGTTGTCGAAGGTTGCTCCCGCGGGTACCAGGTAGTCTTCCACAGACTTGCTATCCCCGGTGCCGGTGCGAACGAAGATCCGAGAAGCATCGATGCCGCTCTGTTCCTCGTTCACAAGGTAGTCCTTCGTGTTGACGGCGCGCTCTGCGGCAAACTCCTCAGGGGCCTTGGCGTGCTTGCCCTTCTTCGGTGTCTTCTCTACCGCGGTCGATTCGCCAACAACCACAACAGTTGCTGTCGGATCGTTCTTGAGAGCGTCGGTCACCTGATCCAGGCAGGCCTTGGCTTCATTGTCCACACGAGTCGGACGCAGCTTGTCCTTGTCGAACTGGATTGAGCAGAGAGCACTCGCATGCGGCAACGGCGGAACTGGAATGGGCACGATCGTAACCGTGGTGCCGTTGCTTGCTGTACCGCCCTTGTCGTCCGCGACGTTGCAGGTTATACCCACAGCGCCGGTTGGAGCGCCCGTCGAATTATAGGTCGCCGTCGTGCCGCTGCCGTTGATGGTGCCAGCTACAACCGAGTAGCTATAGGTCAGCGGACGGTTCTGCGGGCTCACGCCCAAAGCGGTGACTGTGCTCGTGTCGCCGGGGTGGATGCTCATTGGGTTGGCCGTGCAACTCACGGTTGGCGGCTCGTAAGCCTTCACTGTGAAGAGAGCCGAGCAGTTGGCAGTCTGGCCAACCTTCAGGCCTTCCTTGCCGGGCTTGCCTTCCTTCACTTCGCCCTTCACCGTATAGGTGCCTGGCGCCAACGAGCCTGTGGCCACCGTCACCGTCGTTCCGGTGCCGCTCACGCCGGTTCCCGACCAGCTGTAAATCGCATTCAGCTTCGGGTCCAGCTCCGCGGTCGTAGCGGTTACTGTCACAGGGTCGCCGGGATAGATCGATACCGGGCTCGCCGTGCAGGCCAGAGCCAATGGCGGAGGAGGCGGACCACCCTGGCAGCCGCCCAACACGACGCCTGTGCTCAACTTGACCGCATTGATGCTCTCGTCATCGCCCCAGACCCACGCGCCACTCGAATTGAAGTGGGAAACACCTGAGTCGGCGTGAAGGTACTCATAATCGGCCTGAAAGAGGCGAATGGATAAACGATGATGCATCCAGCCGGTGCAGTAATCCAATCCGCCACCGGCCGTTAGACCAACACCCCAAGTATACGGCTCGTGATCCGGGCCGTCCACATCCGCGACGCCGACCAATCCATGGATGAAAGGAGTGATGTGCCCGTACGGGAACCGGTAGATCAAACCGGGCTCCAAAGTGAAAATACCGCTATTGCTGGAGCCTTGGTTCTGGGAACCGGTATTGGTAAACAGATCGTGCTGGCCACTTTCCACTTGCACGCCGACGTTATGGCTAAAGTAGTAGGCAACGCTCTCCGTTAGGCCCCTTGACTCAGCCTCGAAGTTGAACGTCTGAGTCCCACCGTAGAGTTGGATTGGGGTCACAGTGTCATGGGGTGAAAAGTAACTGTAACCGACGAAGATGTCCCACCTTGACGCGGGATCGCCTCCGGGGGTACCCTTCGCAGCCGGAGCCACTTGGGCAGACAGGGCAACGGGCGCCAAAGCCGCAAATGCCAACCCTAGAACCAGGCTGACTGACTTAAAAACTCGAGCGTACATGCGTTTCTCCTCCGCAATCAAGCTGAATGAACTGAAAGTTATTGGGGTTTGCGAGCGCGAATTTCGCCTCGGAATCTTTTACTCCGCAAAACGAACGGACCGTAAACCGTCCATAAAGCACAACTAAACGTACCATAGGACCGTTCCGGCAGAGCATATTTTTTTCAATAGAATGCAAACTTTCACAACACCCTTCGTTACTCGTTTGGCTGGTTACTTCGGTAACTCTTCGCCTGAAAATCTAACCCCACGCCTATCCACTCACACTACATTCAAAGTCTTCAGAAGGCTCCGTGGCTCGCGTTGTATCTTCTCTTGTAGAAGCGTAATCGCGTACAAGAGTTGCTCCGGGCGTGGCGGACACCCTGGAACATACACGTCCACCGGTACCACCTGATTGACCCCCTGCAAAAGCGCGTAGTTGTTGAACACGCCCCCCGAGGTCGCGCAAGCACCCATCGAGATCACCCATTTCGGCTCCGGCATCTGGTCATAGAGCCGGCGCAGCACAGGCGCCATCTTCTGCGAAACCCGCCCCGCAACCACCATCAAATCAGACTGTCGCGGAGACGGCCGGAAAACCTCGGCGCCAAACCTCGCGATATCGAAGCGCGACGCACCCATCGACATCATCTCGATGGCGCAGCAGGCAAGACCAAACGTCATGGGCCAAACCGAATTCTTGCGAATCCAGTTCACCGCAAAATCCATCGAAGTCAGAAACACACCCTCCGGCTCTTCGTAGCCGTAGCTCACTTCCTTCAGTTTGGTGCGGTTCTTGGCGCTGCTGTCCAGCGCTCCGAAAAGATAATGGTCCCGCTCTACAGTTGGCGCCATGCTTCTAATATACCTCCACTGTCAATAAGATTGAATGGTCAGATTTGCACGTTCCTCTGAATCCCTCTTGAGCCTTTCACCCGCTCTCACAATGCCACAATCCCCTGATCCTTGATCTTTCCCTCACGCAAGTAGCACACAACCCATCATGAATCCATGGAAATTTTCGAAAATACTTGCGCAATGCCGCCATGTTTACGAGAATCATGTTTACGCTCAGTTGAAACTTTTTTTGCTCCTTTTAGCCTGAGGTCGGCGATTGCCGGCCACACTTCAGTTGTGGCCTGTCGCCGAATCTCCCTGAATCGGCAGCCAGCCACCAAAACCTGATACCTGTTCCTCGTCCAGCCAATCCACTCGTGAACGTCTTTGTCGGAGCGGAAAGAAAATGCGTAGTCGTACGTTCAAGCTGTTGCTCCTGCCCGCCTTCCTGGGAATTCCGGCCTTTGCCCTCGCCCAGACCGCCTCAGCCCCAGCCGCCTCGGCTCCTGCCACCCAGGCACAGATCGCGGCCCTTCAACAAGCCGTGCAAAATGCCCAGTCCGCCGGCGACAACGCCTGGATGCTGGTCTCTGCGGCCCTGGTATTGTTGATGACCGGACCGGGCCTGGCGCTCTTCTACGGCGGCTTGGTCCGCAAAAAGAACATCCTCGCCACCATGATGCAGAGCTTCGCCATGATGGGCCTGGTCACCATTCTTTGGGCCGTCGTCGGCTACTCGCTGGCCTTCGGTCACGGCAACAGTTTCATCGGCGGATTCGAGCACCTCTTCCTGCGCGGCGTCGGCCTCGCACCCAACACTGACTACGCTCCTACCATTCCCGAGCAGACCTACATGATCTACCAGCTCATGTTCGCCATCATCACCCCGGCCCTCATCACCGGAGCTTTTGCCGAACGCATGAAGTTCAGCGCCATGGCCGTCTTTCTTTCCCTCTGGTCCCTTCTCGTCTACAGTCCGATGGCCCACATGGTCTGGGGCGTCGGCGGGCTGTTGAACGCCACCGGCGGCCATTTCCCGAGTCTGGACTTTGCCGGCGGCACCGTTGTCCACGTGACCTCCGGCGTCTCCGCCCTGGTCACCTGCATCTATCTCGGCAAGCGCATCGGCTACCCCCAAACCAACATGCCGCCCCACTCCATGGTGCTCAGCTTCATCGGTGCTTGTCTCCTCTGGGTTGGCTGGTTCGGCTTCAACGCCGGCAGCGCCCTGGCCGCAAGCCCACTGGCCACTTCGGCCTTCGTCAACACCCACTTCGCCGCCGCGGCCGCGGCCCTCGGCTGGACGGTCGCCGAGTGGATTCACAACGGCAAGCCAACCGCCTTGGGCGCCATCTCCGGAGCCGTCGCCGGACTCGTCGCCATCACCCCCGCCTCCGGCTTTGTCCAGCCCTTCGCTGCGCTGGCCATAGGCCTCGTCGCCGGCATCTTCTGCTCCTTCATGGTCTTTGCCGTCAAGAGCCGCCTCGGCTACGACGACTCCCTCGACGCCTTCGGCGTGCATGGAGCCGGCGGAACCCTGGGCGCGCTGCTCACCGGCCTTTTTGCCACCCGCGCCATCAACGCCGCCTTCGGCAAGGATGTCCCCACCGGCGCTATCGACGGACACTGGGGCCAGATGCTCAATCAATTCGCCGGCGTCGCCGTTGCCTGGACCATCTCCATCATCGGAACGCTGGTCCTGCTCTTCGTCGTCGACAAAGTCATCGGTCTCCGCGTCTCGCCCGATCAGGAAGCCGCCGGACTCGACCTTTCCCAGCACGGTGAGGAAGGTTACGACCTCAACTCCTGACCCTTGGCGCTTGATCGGCCTCCGGTCCGCAACAAGATTCGGCAAAACATTCGGCGGGAATCGGCCCAACTGCCCACCCCGCCTGTTACGCTGTCAGACGAGGCATTTCGCATATGCTCAAGATCGAAGCCATTCTCCAGCCCTCCAAGCTGGATGCCGTTAAAGAAGCCCTGCTCGAGGCGGGCATCGAAGGCATGACCATCCTCGAGGCTCGCGGCCATGGACGCCAAAAAGGCCACACTGAGTTCTATCGCGGCCGTGAATACACGGTCGACCTCCTCCCCAAAGTCAAGATTGAGCTCGTCATCACAGACGATTTGAAAGACAAGGCCATCGCGGCCATCGGCGCTGCTGCCCGGACCGGCCGCATCGGCGACGGAAAAATCTTCGTCAGCCGCATCGACGAAGCCATCCGCATCCGCAACGACGAACGCGGCGAAACCGCGCTGTAGACCCAATCCGAGCTGATCGGGGTCTGCGCCAAGCCTCTCGGGAAAGAACTGGATTAAACTCTTTCCAGGGAGGCTGGCATGGGCATTCTTGCAGAGGCTTTCATCGCTGCGTTCGACTCCAATACCGAACTGACCTGGATAACGCAAGGGACAGGGCAGGCGATCGCTCGGTTTGAGGCGTCCGCAACTCGCGTCGAGACAACCTTCACAGAGACTCGGAAAGCTGAATGGCGGGTCGCTTTTGAGGTGACCTCGAAAGCTAGCGCCTCGGAAAACATCCACGCATCCATTCGCGTCTTCAGCGGGGTCTTTCAGGCTGTGCGCGAGTTTCTTGAGGTAAGACAGCCGGAAAGACTCGTCTTCGCCTCGAAAGAGGAAGCGCTCGGGCATCTCTACGAGGAGTACCTGCAAAGGCAGGACACCTCTTTGCGCCAAATGGGATATCGCACCGTCTCCCCGGTCAAGATCTCTCCGTTGGTGGAATTCGCAATTGAGAAGACCACACCATCCGAATGGAGAGAATCAGGCCGATGAGTGCACCACTGAGCTTCGTCCCCTTCTTGCCGCTCCTTCTTAGCCCCTTTCTCACCGCGCAAGACACCCGCACCGTCGCCGAGCCCGTCGTGCCCGCCGTCTGCGCCACGCTCGACGCTCAGCTCCAACCCAGCGGTCACACCCTGGCTGAAGCCGACGAATCAAGGCTCGACACCGCCCGCATCCAAAGCGCTCTCGACAAATGCGGCAGCGGCCATGCCGTCCTCCTGCGCACCCATGGAACCGCCAACGCCTTCCTCTCCGGGCCGCTCCAGTTGCGCCAGGGAGTCACCCTCATCGTGGACAAAGGCGCAACCCTCTTCGCCTCGCGCGATCCGGCAGTCTTCGCCACCGCGCCCGGCAGTTGCGGCCTGGTCAACCAATCCGGCCGTGGCTGCAACCCCTTGATCTCCGCCGATCATATCTCCGGCGCCGGCGTCATGGGAGACGGCGTCATCGACGGCCGCGGCGGCGAAACCCTCCTCGGCTCCAAGACCACATGGTGGGATCTCGCCGAACAAGCCCGCACCGGCGGCCGCCAGCAGGTTCCGCGAATCATCGTTACGGATTACGCCGACAACTTCACCCTCTACCGCATCACCCTCAAGAACTCTCCCAACTTCCACGTCGTCTACAACCACGGCGACGGATTCACCGTCTGGGGCCTCAAGATTGACACGCCCAAGCGCCTGGCCCGGAACACCGACGGCGTTGATCCCGGCCAGGGCTCGAAGAACATCACCATCACTCGATCGTTTATCCGCACCGGCGACGACAACGTAGCCATAAAAGGCGGGCCCGGCGGCGTAACCAACATGACCGTCAGCCACAACCACTTTTATTGGGGACACGGCATGTCCATCGGCAGCGAGACGGACGGCGGCGTCAGCGCCATCCGCGTCTTCGATCTTTCCCTCGATGGTCCTGACAACGCTATCCGCATCAAGTCCAACGGTTCACGCGGTGGCCTCACTCATGACGTCCTCTATGACGATGTCTGCATCCGCGACTCACCGAACCCCATCACGCTCGAGACCGGCTACACATCCGCCGGAACCCTCAAGGGCAACTCTCCGCCCACCATGCGCGACATCACCTTGCATAACGTTCGCGTCTCCGGCGGCGGCAAGATTTCCTTCAACGGCTACGACCAAACCCACCGCATCGCAGCCACTCTCGACGGCGTGCTGCTGACCGACGCCGCCGCGTACACCTATTCTTTGCATCATGCCGACATCCATCTCGGCCCCGGCCCCACCAATCTCCAGTTCCCCGCCGGAGAAGACTCCACCGTCCAGGGAACTCCGTCAACCGGAATCCCCGCCTCCTGCACCGACAAGTTCGTCCCTTTTCCCTAGTACTACAGTGTTACAAAATGGCAAGTCGCGCAGAATCTCTATCTCAACGTCAAGCCAGCCCATCGCAAGGGCAAGTCCAAAGAGTTTTGGACAACAGTCATGGCAGCGGAAATCTACCGATATTTCATCCCATCCGCCCCTTCCCCGTGATGCGCCGCCTTCAACTCCTGGTATTGCTCGACCTCTCCCCCCTCAAATCCCAGCCTTTTCTCCGGCGTCGGCGCCGTGCTGCGCTCCATCTCTTGATTGCTGCCGCTCTTCGGCCTCAAAACGTAATCGCGATTCTCTCCCCTTCCTACCAAAATGCCGGCATCTCGAAGCTTCCACTGCGTCTGGAGGATCATTTGCCGCTTGGTTGCGGAATCGCTGTGACATATGATAGAGATTTGACACATGTCTGGCACAATGTCATTATTATGGTATATGTCAACAAACGGTGCATCTACCAAAACAAGCCTTCACGCCAAGGTCCCTCTAAGCCCCAACGGCCGCATCGTCATCCCTGCTTCCATCCGGCAGGAGATGGGCTTTGCGCCGGGGGATACGCTCCTGATGGATGTGGAGGATGGGGTTCTTTCTATCGAGTCGTACGCCGCGCGCATTTGCCGCATTCAGAAGGAGTTCGCCCAATATGCCAAGCCGAGTGTCATGGCATCGGACGAACTGATTGCCGAGCGCCGCGAGGAAGCCCGCCGCGAAGCCGAAGAATTTGAGCGCGACCGCGAACGTTGGACGAAGGCGGAGCCCCTTGGCTAAGCCGGCCGTCTTGGACTCGTCAGCGGTTCTAGCCGTGTTTTTCAGCGAGCCGGGAGAGGAGATCGTTGTTCCTGTCCTCCAGGGCGCACTGCTCAGCACGGTCAACCTGGCCGAGGTTCACACCCGAATGCTCGATCGTGGTGTGCCTGCCCAGGTTGCGTGGAAGCGGATGCGGAGCGTGCAGTGCGAGGTCTGCGTTTTCACCGATGAACAAGCGCGGATCGCTGCGGAACTGATGCCTTCGACCCGTCCCTACGGATTGTCGTTGGGCGACCGCGCCTGTCTCGCTCTGGCTATCCAGCGCGGAGCCAAGGTTTACACCACCGATCGCGTCTGGAAAAACCTCTCGTTGGGAATCGAAATTGAAGTGATTCGCTGATCCATGTGACCCGCCGGCTTCCGGCCTCAACCCGTAAAGCGAAATCCGGTCCTACCGCCCCATGCGGTGTTTGCTGGCGTTGACGGCGGCCCGGGCTTCGCGGTCCGCTTCCCGCCGCTTCTCCGTTTCGCGCTTATCCCAGTCCTGCTTGCCCTTGGCCACGGCCAGTTCGCACTTCACTCGCCCATTGCGGAAATAGAGCCGGGTGGGGATGAGCGTGTGGCCCTTGATCTGCGTCTTGGTGAGTAGCTTGCGAACCTCTTCGCGGTGCAGCAGCAGCTTGCGGGTGCGCGTGGCGTCGTGGTTGGCGATATTTCCGTGCGAATAGGGACCGATATGTACGTTGAGCAAAAACGCCTCGCCGTCCTTGATCAGGCCGTAGGAGTCTTTCAGGTTGGCGTGGCCCTCGCGGATGGACTTGACCTCAGTGCCCCGGAGAGCCACGCCTGCTTCGAACTTTTCCAGCAGAAAGTAGTTGTGGCTGGCGACGCGGTTGTGCGCGGCATCCCGCTCACCGCTGGCCACGGGGTCGCGTGGCCGGGACGGCTTGTTGGGGCCGGGAGCGGCCGGCTGAACGATGACGTGGCTGGTTTGGCGAGCCATCGGGAAGCATCCTCGAACCTTCATCGTAGCATTGGTGCTTGTTTTGAACGCGTTGCAATGGGGCTTTGCTAGAATGGGGCATCGTTGGATGGGAAGAACCACGAATCGGGATTGCGACAAGATTTGCGTCCGGGGCAGCCAAGGCAGCCCGCAAGGGCCCGTTGCGGAACGCGGGCTGGTTTCGACGCCTGGGAGTAAGATGAAAAGCCGCGCTGCTGCACAGGCTGCCTCCGGATCCGTTTCGGCCAGGGCCTTTCCGACTAGCCCCATTTTCTTGAGAGCCGCCCTCTGGATTGCGCCCTTCGCTCTCCTGGCCGTCATGGGTCTGTCGAGCGTCCAACTGCACGCGGAGTCGGCCGCCTCCTACTTCAAGCAAGGCGAAAGTGCCGAGGCGCGAGAAGACTACGATGCTGCCCTCAATTTCTATCAGCAGGCCAACGTCAAGGCGCCCAAGGACCTGACCTACCGTACGGCGCTCTACCGGGTGCGGATTTCAGCCTCGTCCATGCACGTGTCCAAGGGGCGCAAGCTGCTGCTGGCCGGCGACGAGCAAGGCGCGCTGGTCGAGTTTCTTCATGCCGCGGAGATCGACCCAAGCAACGAGGCCGCGCAGCAGGAGATCGCCAGGGTGCGGCAAAAGCATGGCGAGGCGACGCCACAGGCCGAGACCAGCCTTGCCGAGCAGGCAGGCACGCAGGAAGATATGGATTCGATGGGTGCGCCGGCCGTGCTCAAGCCGCTCTCCAACGAGCCTTTGACCCTGCACTATACCGAGGACGCAAAGGTCGTGTACCAGGCTATCGGCAAGGCGGCCGGCATCAACGTCCTGTTCGATCCCGACTACACCGCAAAGCGCATTCAGGTTGATCTGAACAATTCGTCTTTGCTCGACGCTCTGCGCATTGTGGGCACGCTGTCCAACACATTCTGGCGCCCGGTGACCGCGAATACGATTTTTGTTGCCCAGAATAACCGTGCCAAACGCACCGAGCTGGACGAGCAGGCGGTGCAAACCTTCTACCTGTCCAATGCCTGGCAGCCGAACGATTTGAACGATGTGCAGACCGCCCTGCGCAATGTGCTGGCCGGCAACTTCAAGGTGTATGCCGTGGCCAGCCAGAACGCGATCGTCTGCAGGGGAACTCCTGACGAACTGCTGCTGGCGGAAAAGCTGATCAACGACCTGGACAAGGCGCGTGCTGAGGTGGTGGTGGACATTGCGGTGCTTGAGGTGAGCAAGAACTGGGAGAAAACCCTCGGCATTTCCTGGCCCAGCAGCGTGGGCATTGCCCTGCAGCCACCCACCTCAAGCACTTCTTCGAGCAGTACGACGACCACCACGGGAACCACCACATCCACCACCCCGACTCTGTACGATCTGGCCCACCTCAAAGCGACGGATTTCGCGGTGACCATCGGCTCGGCCACGGCCAACCTGCTGTTGACTGATTCCCACACCAAGATTCTTCAGAATCCGCGCATCCGGGCCACCGACGCGCAAAAGGCGTTGTTGACCATCGGTGAGCGGATTCCCATTGCCACTGGCTCCTATCAGACGGGCGCGGCCACCGCGGTGGTCAGTTCGCTGGTCAACACGCAGTTCCAGTACCAGGACGTGGGCGTGAAAGTCGAGATGACGCCTACCGTTCATTACGACCACGATGTGACTTTGAAGATCAAGATTGAGGTGTCTTCGCAGAGCGGCTCCGTGACCATCAGCGGCGTCACCGAGCCGATCATCGCGCAGAATATTGTGGATCAGGTGATCCGCCTTCGCGAGGGCGAGGCCAGCATCCTCGGAGGCATTCAGGAGAGCCAGGATCAGGTAAGCTGGACCGGCATCCCCGGCCTGAGTTCGATCCCGATCCTCAGGTACCTGTTCGGTTCCAAGGACCACACCATTACTGACAACGAACTCGTCTTTCTGGTGGTGCCCCACATCGTTCGTACGCAAACTCTGGATCGGGTAAACCTGCGCGCCATTGATACCGGTGTGGGCAACACGTCGATCGATCTTCGCCGCGTTTCGAGCGACGGGCCGGGCGCGACGGGCTTGAGTTCTGCTGCGGCTCCTGCTTCGAATGGGGCGCCCGAAAGTGCTTCGGTCCTCCGCGGCTCCGCTGTTGTCCGGCCCAATGTAGGCATGGTTCCCGGCCAAAGCGCGATGGCTGCGGCTCCGGCGGCGCTGGCCCAGTTAAGCGCATCCGCGGATGCCAATGGAGACACGGCGGTTGCGGCAGTTGCCGGCCACTCGCCAAGTCCGCCGGTTGCCCAGAAAGTGAGCCTTATGTTCAGCCCCCTGGCGGGTCCGGTGGCCGCGGGCTCCACTTTCCAGGTTCCGATTGTTCTGATGGGCGCAACGGATATCGCTTCAGTGCCATTGCAGATTCAGTACGACCCGGCCAAACTTTCGCTGGTCAACGTGAGTCCGGGGGATCTTTTGAGCCGCGATGGGCAAGCCGTGGCGCTGGTCCACCGCGACGACGGTGCGGGCAGCGTGAACATTGTGGCCTCGCGCCCGCCGGGAGCTGCCGGCGTGGCCGGCGCGGGCGTGGTGTGCGTGCTCAGCTTCCAGGCCAAGGCCGCGGGGGAGAGCGTCGTATCCATGACGCGCGCGGCTGCGGTCAACAGCGCCCAGCAGCAGGTGCAGGCCCAGGGCGGGCAGCTCAGCATTGTGGTGAAGTAGACGATGAGTCCCGTGCCAATGAAACCGGTACGAAGGAGACCCATAGCGGCGAGTCTCGTCCGGCCAAACCGGCCGAACCAGAATGTCCGCCGCCGCGAGCGCGGCCTCACCTTGGTCGAGTTGATCGTGACCGTGGCGATTCTATCGATTCTCGCTTCAGCGGCGGTGCCCATTGCCCGCTTTCAGGTCAAGCGCCAAAACGAGCGCCAGTTGCGGCGCGACCTGTGGGAGATGCGCGACGCCATCGACCACTACAAGGACGCAGCCGACATGCACGCCTTCCAGACCAAGGTGGACAGCCAGAACTATCCGCCCGACCTGGAGACGCTGGTGAACGGCGTGGACGTGCAGGGCAAGAAGGTCAAGTTTCTGCGCAAGATTCCGGTGGACCCAATGACCGGCAGGGCCGAGTGGGGGTTGCACTCCATGCAAGACGACCCGACGTCGGACTCCTACGGGGGGCAGAGCGTTTTCGATGTGTATTCAAAGTCCATGGGAACGGGCCTGGACGGCACCAAATATTCCACCTGGTAGGTGGTTGGCGGAGTTGGCGCGGTTAGCGGAGTTAAACACCGCTAACACGAGCGAAGCAAGGCTAGCGCCGCTAACTCCGCTAACATGGACAAGAGGCTTCAGTGCGCCGCATTCGTAAACAAGACGCGGGCTTTACGCTGGTCGAGCTGATGATCGTCATGGCGATCGTGGGCATCCTGGCCGTTGTGGCAGTGCCCAGTTATATCGCTGCCGTCAAGCACGCGCGGGAAGCGGTGCTCAAGGAAGACCTGTTCATCCTCCGTGCCGCCATCGATTCGTATACCATGGACAAGCAGAAGGCGCCGCAGACGCTGGAAGATCTGACCCAGGACGGCTACCTGAAGACCATTCCCGACGATCCGATGACCCACAGCAACAGCACCTGGGTGACCGATTCGACCGACGCGATGCGTTCGCTGGACCAGACCGATCCCGGCATCGACGACGTCCACTCCGGCTCGACGGAGGCAGGGTCGGACGGGCAACCCTACTCCACGTGGTGAATACGGGGCTGGTAAACTCAAAGGCGATTCCAGAGGCGATCATGATCGGACGGATTCATCCTGCGCTCTACCTCTTGTTTTGGTTCGCCGCATTCTGTGGGCCATTGTGTGCGCAAACAGACAAGACCATCACCATTCGGATGTTGGACAGCAAGACCGGCATTCTCATCGCCAGCTCCGACTTCCTGGTCCGTATCAATCACGAGCAAACTGTCCATGGCAATTGGGTGCTGAAGAATGAAGACGGTTCAGGCAAGTTGACCCTGCCCAACGTTGCCACTGCCCTCTCCATCCGAGCCACCTACGACAGCACCACGATGATCTATGTCAACTGCGATGCGGATAAGGACCTGGGGTCATCGGATCATGCGCCCGCTCTGGATCGTTGGTACAAGGTCTCCGACATCGTTGAGTTGGGCGTTGTGGCCCCCAATGGCTGCGGCGGAAAGAAAGTTTCCGATAAGCTGCAGGTCATTGCCAAACCCGGAGAGTTTGTTTTCTTTGTCAGAAAACTAAACGCGAAAGAGCAATTCCAGGAATAGGCTCTAGGCCGGAAGCTCATACCTGACCGCGGAGAACACCTTCCCTTGGCGCTTGATCCCATCGAATCGCCCGCACTCGACTTCATCCTCCAGGTTGAACGACACTACGCGAACCTGATTGCGGCTGGGAGCGCTGACTTCGACCCGAAATCAGAATCGACCCTCGGCGGCAAACTTCTTTACGCGGGCGAACTCGATGCGGCTGGCCGCGCTTTGCTGGTGGCGGCAAATATCGCAGGCGCCGCGTCGCTGGCCGCAACCGCCGACCAGGCAGCGCAGAAGCAGGCAGTCCGGGACGGAGTCGCCGACTTTCTGGTGACTTCTCTCAGCGAAGCCCTGCGCATCCTCAAAAACCAGATTCGCAAGCGCGAGACGGTTGCGGTTTGCATAGCTTCCGCGCCGGAAGCCGTCGAGCGCGAAATGCTGGAACGCGGCGTGCTGCCTGATCTGCTGCGGCCTGCCGATGAACTCTCGGAGCATTCCCCCTTCGTCAGCCAGGGCGCACGGCATATACCGCGTCCGACGCTGCCGAATGACCAGACTCTGCTCACCTGGCGCGTGTCCGCCGCACCGGCCCTCTGGCTTCCCAAGCTCGACGCCATCGCCCTGGACTGCCTGCCGCGGGAAGATTGGACCGCCCGCCGCTGGTTGCGCCTTTCCCCGCGCTACCTGGGCCGTCTCGCGCAGGGCGTGAGAGTCCTTTATTGTGAACCGGAAGCTGCAAAGGAGTTCATCGCGCGAGCTCAGCTTGCGGTCAAGCGAGGCGAGATAGGCGTACAAGTGTGGGTGAGTTATTGCCACAACAACGAGACCTTTGTCGCTCAGTCAAAGCCGCCGGTTGCCCCCTGAAGGCGTCAACTCTGGACTTCGCCCGCCTCTTCAATCCGCTTCCACAAATCCTTGATCCCGTATCCCGTCTTGGCGGAAACCGGCAGCACCGCGTCCAGTTCCAGCCCCTTCTGCAGGGCCAGCAGGTTGCGGGTGCGCTCGTTGCCGCTGAGCCGGTCGATCTTGGTCGCCACCACGGCAAAATCGCGCCCCTCCGCCCTGAGCCAATGAATCAACTGGCGATCACTCTCTTGCGCGGGCACGTTCGAGTCCACCAGGCAGACGCACAGTTTGAGCGTCGAGCGGATTGCCAGGTAAGGCTCGATGAACGCAGGCCAACCCGCCGAAATCGACTTTGAAATCTTGGCGTAGCCGTAGCCAGGCAGGTCGGCAAAGACCAGCTTCCTTCGCTGGCTCTGGTCCAGAAGCGCAAAGAAGTTGATGGCCCTCGTGCGTCCCGGCGTTTGCGAAACCTTGGCTGCTTTCTCACCCACCAGCGCATTCAGCAGGCTAGATTTGCCCACGTTGGACCGGCCAAGAAAAGCAATCTCCGGCACATCCGGTGCAGGGAACTGCGCCGCCGCCAGGGCCGATAACAGGAATTGTGTCGTATAGCGCATATCCGGAGTGAGCCGCCTTAGGTATTGATTTTATTAGATTTCCGCGCATCCTGCCGGGCGCTTTACTGGTGTACAGCGGTGGAAACGCGCGATTTACGGAATGGCTTGTAAAGCCTTTGAAATGAGGTCTTTCAGGGCGGGGATACTGAAATGCTTATCCTGTACGGACGCCGGTTGTGACCTCGCAAGTTGCTGAAGGGAATGGGGTTGGCTGGCATTTACAGGCGCACAGGGCGAAATTTCGCTTGTTTCCGGGGAGGGGCTGGACGGGAGTGAGGGGCTGAGAGGGTTGATGGCCGGGGCAGCGGGCAGGGCTGCGGCAGCGGCGCGGGCAGCGCGGGCGGCGGCCAAGCCAAATTGCGGGCGGCCGCCGGGGTAGCGCGCGGCCTTGACCGCTTCGGGGAGGACCAGGAGCAAAAACCTTACCATGTCGGTTACGGTGGTGTCGTAGTCGGCCGCAATCTTTCGCGTCTGGCGGTAGAGCTCGGGTTCGACGGCTACGGTGATGTTTCTGACAGTTCGCATGGTGCGGCTCTCCAGAGGGATCAGGAATTTCGCTCTATTGGTAGTGTGCGCCAAAGGAGGGTAATTATCTGCAAAACGGCTTTCGGGGACGGCAATTCGTATCCTCCCGCCCTTCAGCAAAGAACGCTGAGGGATTGGGCACCCGCGTTGGTGGGAAGCCAAGGGCGCGGCACCCGGCAGTTGGGCCTGAGACGTTGGATAGGATTCTGCATCCCAAAAATGAACGGGGCACAGGTTGCCTGCAAAAAAACCACCTGCCAAAGAGGCGGCGCTAGGTATAGTTGCGGTAGAAGCGAACAGGGCAAGGGGCTTAGAATCAGCTTACCCTGGGGCCACAGCCAAGAGACTACGGAACGGCAGGTGGCCCAGGCATCGATTCCATCTCCTTCGATCATTAGCCAAAATGGAAGGCTGTGCCCCATTCATCGCGGCCCTATCGCGATGAGTGGGCCGCGAAGTCTTGCCGTCCACTCTGACTCGATTTCGACTGCTCCTCGGACGCCGGTGGCGTAGTGGTTGAAGCTGCTCCATGGGTAGTCGCCGGGAGAGGCAACCAATCCGCGCTTCACCGGGTTGCGATGAATGTAGCGAATCACTTCGGAGCGAGCCTCTTCACCATGGACGTTGCGGTCAAAGTAGCGTTGCTGCCAGAACGTCTCGCGGTGGCCTCTCAGTTTGCGCGATGTGATCTGCTTTACGGCCTTGAGAAACTGGGCCACGAGGATCGACGGTGGCTCGTTGATGAGCAAATGGACGTGCTCGGGCATCAGGACGTAGGCGTAGACCCTCGCCTGATGTCGTGCACGAGTCAGTTCCAGCACGGCCTCAACTGTGTTCTTGGGGCCCGGCGCATCGAGAAGAGGGAGACGGTGAAAGCAACTGAAAGTGATGAAGTGGAGAGCGTCTGCTTTCTGGAACCGTTTCAGACCGTACGGCATGGCTCAATCATAGTCCGGCCGCGATCTGGCCTCAAGACCCGCTCATCGCGA
>PLFY01000027.1 GCA_003138365.1 Acidobacteriaceae bacterium | reverse complement strand
TTCCCGATAGTTGTTGGAACTTCTTTCTCTCCTCTCCTTGCTGAGATGCCGTTGTTGCTGGCAGGGCCGGAGCGTAGCCCCGAAGGGGCGAAGCGGAGGGCCTGCCAGCAACAACGGACGCCGGTCTCCGCCCCGTCAGTTAGTTTCGCTGCTTTCCGACGCTGGATCCCGATTCTTCTTAGCCGCCTCCATTCGGTAGCTGGGGATGTTCAGTTCCACGATGACCGAGTGATGCACCAGCCGGTCGATGGCTGCCGCCGTGGTCATCGGATCTTTGAAGATCCCCTCCCACTTGGAGAACGGAAGATTGCTGGTCAGCAGCACGCTTCCGCGTTCGTATCGCTCCGACAGCAGGGTAAACAGCACCTCCATCTCCTCGCGGCTTTGCTGGACGTAGCCCATCTCATCGATGATCAAGCCGTCATGGCGGGACAGCTTCTTGATCTCTTTGCTCAGCCGCAGGTCGCGCTTGGCCACCAGCAGATCCTGCACCAGCATGGCGCAACTGGTGTACTTCATCCTGCGTCCTTGCGCGATCAGTTCATGGGCCAGGGCGCACAGCAAGTGGCTCTTGCCCGCGCCAGGATTCCCGAACAGAAGCAAGTTCTCCTGGCGATCGAGGAAGCTGCCGTCCACCAGCGCCTTCAGTTGACGTCCGGCCTTGATGGGTAAACGCTTCAGGTCGAAGTTTGCCATCGTCTTCTCCCGTGGCAGCCCCGACTCGCGCAACAGTGTGGCGATGCGATTGCGCCGCCGTGACTCGCATTCCCGCTCCGTCAACTGCAGCAGGTACTGTTCGTAGCTGAGAGTCTCTTTCTCCGCCTGCTGCGCGGACTGCTCGAAGCACTCGCGCATCGCCGGCAGATGCAGATCTTTCAGATTCTCCAGCAACGCTGTTCTGATCTGAGGGGCCGCGCTCATTGCAGCACCTCCTGCACGCTGAACAGCTGATCGAAGACTCTGAGATCCACAGCCGCCACCTCGACATCGCGAACGGACGTGTTGTGCTCGGCGCACAGCATGGCCTCGATGCCCGCGGCGCTGATCTGCTCATCGCCTGGTCCCAACAGAACAAGCAGCGCCGCATCGACTCTGACCTCGCTGTCCCTGGCAGCCAACTCCAGGATCTTCAGGTATTCCTTGCTGCCCTGATACCTGCCAAGCTGCTCCTCAAGAAGGTCGAAGGTCATGCGGAACCGGCTGGTCGGGAACAACTCGTCGCGGTACCGGTAGTGCTCGAAGGCACCCGGCTTGCGAACCAGCCAGTCGATGATGTGCCGGTAATCGACACGATGCTTCTGCCGCCCGCGCAAGCGTGGCATCTCGGCAACCTTCTTCTGCCCGTACCAGACCTCCACATGCTCCATGAACAGCCGCGCCTCCACCTGCTCGCCGATCAACCGGCTCGGCACCGAGTACACGTTGCGATCCACATAGATCAGGCTGCCTGAGTCCACCTTTACCCGCTCGCGCTTGAAGGTCTCCATGCGCCGCTCCGGTAACTCCCGCATAACTTCCATTTCTTCTTTTAGCCGCTCGCTGCGACCCGCGTTCAACCGCTCCAACATCGCTGCCAGGAACGATTTATACGCATCGACACTGGCGAAATCAGTGCTGCCGCGCAGCATCAACTCCTGTGCCACGGCACGCTTGAAGCGATGATGCCGCTGCTCCACATCGCCGTTCTCGTTGCCATGCCCGGCCTGCGTCTTCTCGCTCTCCAGGCCGTAGGAACGCATCAGACCCTGGTAGCGATCCGTAAACTCGGCCGGATCGCTCATGTTGTTGACCGCCGTCGAAAGCCGGTCAGTGCGATGGCGATGCGGCACTCTGCCCAGTGCCCACAGCGCGTTCTGCAAACCTTCGCTCAGGCTCTCGAAGCTCTCTGAAAAGCACACCGTCGCTGCCTCCCAGTTCGAGTACGTCAGCACGAAGTGATAGATCAGGTGCGGAAAACTCTGACCCTGAATGGTCACGCCCAGCTCTTCCATATGCGTGAAGTCCGACGCTCCAAGCCGGCCCGGAGGATGCTGTTGCGCGAAGAACACCTCTCGGGCCGGACCCTCGATTGCACGCCACACCTTCACGCGCCGCTGCAACGTGCGCACCTGCCCATCCTGAAAGCGACCGGGGTTCTGTCGCTGCAAGAACTCGAAGACCGTCTTGGCTTCAAGCCCGGCATTGTCTTCAAACAGCTTCTGCACATCGTCCCAGACATCTATGAACGGATCTGGCAGCGTCCGCCCACGCACCACCGCCGGCAACTCGCTTGGCAACCGGCCCAGGCGCCGGTACTTCCGACCCGTCTTCGGGTCCATCCCCGCCTTGGACGCCGCAATCTCTTGGCTTTCCTCTGTCTTTATCAACGCANNATCAACGCAAACAACCTCCGAACCTGCTTGTCGGTGACCAATCCGCCTCCGTTCCGATGAACCGGAATACGCCTGGCCTATTGTCGTTGGTCGGGAATTTTGTTTGTCGTTGACCGGTACTTCTAATTGTCGCCCGTCACTCGTGCCGGTATACCTTGTATC
>PLFY01000038.1 GCA_003138365.1 Acidobacteriaceae bacterium | reverse complement strand
GACACCACCGGCGGCGCCAGCCCTGAAGAAGTGAGTCAATTGATCGGCGGCCTGACCCTCGCTTACCCCAAAGTCAAATTTGGATTTCATGGCCACACCGATCGCGGTCTTGGCGTTGCCAATGCCCGAGCCGCCATTCTTTCCGGCGCCGTTCAAATCCAAGGCACTCTTCTCGGAACCGGGGAGCGCTGCGGCAACGTAAACCTCACCACCGTCGTCGCCAGCATGCAACTCAGGGGTGAAGCTGAGTTTGTCTCTCCTGAATCGCTCGCGGGCCTTACCAGCCTCGCGCATTCGGCCTACGCGGCTTTTTCGCTTGAGCCCCCGCACGGTTCGCCGATTGTTGGACCAGGCGCTTTTGGAACCTGGGCCGGAATGCATGGCAGCAGCGAGCGCAAGAACCCAGGCGCTTACCTCTGGTGCGATCCCGCCAGAGTCGGCGCAAGCCCGGTGATCGGCGTGAACGGTCAATCGGGAAAAGCCAATATCCTTCTGCTCTCTCAATCGCTCGGTGTTGCTCTCGATTCCGCACAGGCTCAGGTTCTCATGGACGACAACCAGGCAATGATTGAAGGCGGCGGCTTCACCTCCAGTGAAGTTTCGTTCAAACTCGCCTGCATGAAAGTGCTCAAGACCCTGCGCGATCGCTTCACCGTCAAAAGCTGGAGAGTGCTCGACGAATCGGACGAAACCGGCAACAGATACGTGCAGGCCTCCATGTTGCTTTCCATCGGCGACTCCGCGATCGCTACAACGCGAGCCGAGGGCTCCGGCCCCGTCGATGCGCTCACCAAGGCCATGCGCCGCGAATTGGAGAAATGGTACCCGTCTCTTGCGCAGATGCGTTTGGGCACCTTCAGCGTCACCGCTCTTGACGTGACCGCCCACGACACTGCGGCCCACGTTCGCGTAACTGTAAGCTTCAACGCCGATGGTCACGAACCGTGGAAAACCGCCGGAGTCAGCAGCGATTTGAACCAGGCCGCACTCATGGCCATCGTAGACGGCTTCCATTATTGGCTGCTCCAGATCCCCGACTAATTGCTTCTCGTCCTCAATGGAAACCAGGTCTCTGACCNNACATCTTCATCCGGTCACGGACCCAGGGTGGGATAGCACGCCGCTGCGGCCGACCCCTGATCCCTGACCCCTGATCCCTGATCCCTGTCGTGCGGTAAGCTGGTGCGGGGGTATTCTCCATGCGACTTCGGAATTGGAGCAGGCTGGCTTCCGCATCGCTTGCGTTGGCCTTCGGGCTCGTACTGGCTGCCCAGCAGCCGGAGGCATTCAAGGGTCAAAATCCGGCCCTGCCGCTCATTCATGTGGACAACGGGCCCAACTCCGCCAACGCACAAGCGCAGCACTATGTGGTGCTTGTCTCGCTCGACGGGTTCCGCTGGGACTACGCCAAACTCTACGGCGCCACCCACCTTCTGGCCCTCGGCAAACAGGGCGTCTGGGCCCCGAAGGGCATGTTCCCCAGCTATCCTTCGCTCACGTTTCCCAACCACTTCACCATCGTCACCGGGCTCTATCCCGAGCACCATGGCCTGGTCGCCAACGGCTTCTACGACGAAACCAAGCAGGCCCGCTATGCCATCCGGGACACCCAGGCAGTCAACGACGGAACCTGGTATAACGGCACTCCTTTGTGGAGCTTGGCCGAGAGCCAGGGGATGCGGACGGCCAGCTTATTCTGGGTCGGCTCTGAGGCCAAAATCGCCGGCTTCCGCCCCACATGGTACGCGCAGTTCGACTCCAAAACCGAAGCCACAGACGCCGTCGAGCAGGCGCGGATCGACAACGCCGTTGCCTTGCTCAACCTTCCCCAGGCGGATCGTCCGCATTTCATTACCATTTACTACTCCGAGCCCGACCACGAAGGCCACGAATTCGGTCCCAACGCCGCGGAAACCAAAGCAGCCGTCCTCAAAATGGATGGCCTGGTCGGCAAGCTGAAAGCTGCCCTGGATGCAACCGGCTTGCCCATTGATTTGGTGATTGTCAGCGATCATGGAATGGTCAAGAGCCAAGGCGGCTGGATCAACCTTGACCAATTCGCCGATCTCACGGGCTTTGAGGCCGTCGGGCCCCTGCTTTACGGCAAGACCGAGGAAGACCGCGTCCGCGTCTACAACCAGCTCAAGAAGGCCTCGTCCCAGTTTGTCGTTTACCGCCGCAAGAACGTGCCCGCTGATCTCAACTACAGCCAGAATCCCCGCGAAGGCGACCCCGTGGTGGTAGCCACTGGCCCCTACGCCATCCGCGCCCACGCTCCTCCGGCCGACCGGCCGGATACTCCGCCGACCGCCGGCATGCACGGATTCGATCCCCACAAGTTGCCTGAAATGAAGGCCAGCTTTTTTGCCGCCGGCCCTGATATTGTTGCAGACAAGACAGTTGCACCGTTTGAGAATGTCAATCTGTATCCCTGGCTGGCTCACATGCTTGGACTCAATCCTCCAAAGACCGATGGCAGCCTGAACGTATTGGCCGGAACGTTGCGCGACGGCGGCGCCGAGGGCGAAAAGTAGACCGTCTTCAATCTGACTGGAAAGTGGGTGCCCCACCCTCGCCACGTTCTTGTTTTTGTGGCTAGCAGCCTGTGGCAAAAGTAATGTTTTGAAAGGGCACGACTTTAGTCGTGCCGCAAGACTGAAAATAAAGGATGGGCTTCAGCCCCTGAGGGAAGGTTTTCAGAATTTTCGAATTTTACCACGGACTGCTAGGGTGGGAAGCAAGTCAAAAGGAGCAAAGAAAGTGCAGACGATTTTGGGAATTGACGGCGGAGGGACACGCACTCGCGCCTCGATCATTGCGGACGGGCGCGTACTGGCTCATGCGGAAAGCGGTTCCATCAAGCGCTTGCGGGTGGGCGCGGAGGCCGCCGAGCGGAATCTGCGCGCTCTGCTCAAGGATGTGTACGCCCAGGCCGGCGTAACCGCCGTGCGCGCGGCCTCGGTCGGGGTGGCCAGCGCCAGCATGCCGGGGACGCTTGAGTGGATCACCGCGGTTCTTCAGGACTTTGGCGCCGAGCGCTCTGAAGTCGTTGGCGATGAGGTCATCGCTCTCGATGCGGCCTTCCAGGGCGGCCCCGGAATCTTGCAGATCGCTGGAACCGGCTCGAACACCATTGGCCGCGCGCCAGACGGCACCCGGGAGTGTGCGGGCGGGTACAGTTCGCGCCTGGGAGACGAGGGTTCGGGCTACTGGATTGGGGTCAACAGCGTGCGCCGGGCGCTCCATGCCTATGACCGCGGAGAGCCGACACAGATTCTCGAAAAGGTGGGCGAGATTTGGGGTACGCCGAGCCTTGAAGACCTTGTGAGTCTGGGCGACAGCACACCGGGACCGGACTTTGCCGCGCTTGCGCCGGCGATCAATGAGCTGGCCGAGGCTGGCGACCCGGTTGCGGTGGGCGTTTTAAAGCAGGCCGCCGCCGACCTGGTCGAGTTTGTGCTCCTGGTGCGCTCCAAGCTGCGCGGCAAACACGCGATCATGGGCGAGGTTCCGGTGGCCTGGACCGGCGGCGTGGTCGAGAAGATGACCCTGGTGCGAGGAGCCTTCTTCTCCGGCCTCCATGCCGCGGCGCCGGATATGAAAGTGGGGGCGGAGGCCATAGTCTCCCTGGACGGAGCGTTGTGGCGGGCGAAGCGGCTGGCGGAGTGACGCAACCGTGCCGGCGATTGCAGCGTCAAGCGGGGTTGGTTATCGAGCGAGGAACGGAATGACAGACTCAGCGCATGAAGCAACGAAGGAAGATAGCGCGTGGAAGAAGCTGCGTTTTAGGATATTCTTCCGCTTGCGGGATCGCTTGAGCACGTTGGTTTTGCGCCCGATGCGAGCCGCATATTGGTCACTGCAAGGGATGGAGATCGGCAAAGGAACGATCTTTTCCTCGTTATATGTCACTTGGCCTCACCAGGTGCGGATCGGCAATCGATGCATCATCGAGCACGATGTGTACTTTCACTTTGACGGGATCTTTCAGCCTGGACCGAGCATCCTGATCGGCGATCGTTGCTTCATCGGTTCAGGTTGCGAATTCAATATCACTGATCGCATCGAGATCGGGAACTACTGCGCCATTGCCAGCGGCTGCCGTTTTGTTGACCATAATCACGGCACGGCGCTTGGCGTTCACAGCGGCGATCCCTGCGAAACCAGTACTCCGATCTCCATCGGAGAAGATGTCTGGATTGGCGCAAATGCAGTCATCCTTGAAGGGGTCAAGATCGGCACAGGCGCGGTGGTCGCCGCGGGTGCGGTGGTCACGGCTTCGGTTCCCGCGAATGCCATTGTGGGTGGTGTGCCCGCAAAGCTGATCCGTTACCGAATTCCCGCTGAGGAAACGACGCCGCCGTCCTGAGTGCATTTTCGCCGATCGTGTAAGGTCATAGCCCCACTCTCGCCGCGTATCTGTTTTTAAGGCTAGTGTCGGCTAGTTCTTTGACCGTATGAAAATGTTCCTTTTGGAAATGTAGCGCCGGCCTCCTGGCCGGCTGTAGCGTGGGCCTCCCGGCCCACGTTCGTTCATTGGATAGAACATCTTCATCCGGTCACGGACCTGGCATGAAGCCCGCATCACAAGATCCCTGAAAATGCCCTGGACTGGTTATGAGAATTCGCTCAGCGCATGGCTGAAACTTCTTTTCCCCCCAAAACGGAAGCCACAAGCGCACCCTGGCCATCCACAGCAACAAAGTTGGCTGGCTGGCCCACGGCAAGAGAGCCGGCTCGATCGCCGAGGCCGGTCATTGCAGCCGGGTTGGCCGTGAGCAACTGCAGCGCCTGCTCCAGCGGCGCGCCGGTGAATGCAAGAAACTTCGTCAGCGCGCGGTCAAGGGTCAGTAAGCTTCCCGCCAGAACACCGCCCATCGAGGCTTTCCCGTCTGCTACCTGGACCGTGAACCCGCCCAGCTGATACTCCCCGTCGGGCATTCCCGTGGCGCTCATCGCGTCGGTTACCAGAATCGCTCGCTTCGGGCCCTTGGCCCTCCACCACAGCTTCACCAGTTCCGGATCGGTGTGAATGCCGTCGCAGATCAGCTCGGCAAACAGAGAATCGCAGGTGAGAACGACGCCCAGGATGCCGGGTTCGTGATGGTCCAGGGCGCGCATGGCGTTGAATGTATGCGTCGCGCTCACGGCGCCGGCGGCAATTGCGGCCCTGGTTTCCGCCGCGGTTGCATTCGAGTGGCCCACGGAGACGCGGACGCCGCGCGCGGTAGCGTGGGCAGCCAGTTCCGCCGCGCCGGGCAGCTCAGGCGCCAGCGTCATCAACCGGACGTGACCCTCAGCGGCCTCGTACAGCCGGTCGAATACACCGGTGTCCGGCGCCAGCAGGTACTCAGGGGGATGCACCCCGCGTTTGGCGTGGGAAACAAACGGCCCCTCCAGATGAATGCCCATGCGCGTGGCTTCCAGGTCAGCCGGATTCGGAGCCTTTGCCAGCAGCCTGGCCAATCCTGAAAGCGAGCGGAGGGTCACATCCAGGGGAGCAGTCACCGTTGTGGCCAGATAGCTTCCCGTCCCGTGCGAGGCCAGAAAACGGCCGATGGTGTTGAGCGCTTGCGGTGTGGCTTCCATGACATCGTGGCCGGCTGCACCGTGGATATGCACGTCAAGAAACGCCGCGGCCAGCGTTGCGCCGGAATAGTCCAGGACGACGGCGTGGGCGGGCAACTTGCCGTCCGTTCGACTGGAGACGGAAGCAATCCGCCCGTCCTCAATCTCGACCACAGGATGGTCGATCAAGCTGATCCCGTTCCAAAGCTTCTCCGCCGTGAGCACCGTGCGCATATAAAGATATTATTGCAGGCTCAGCGAACCGAGTGCGCCGGGTTCAGGCCGCGCTCGTCCCCCTTGATGAGTGGAGCCCGGGAACCTCAGTTGATTCGGTGTTCCCTTAGTGAATGAGCGTGTCGCTGCCCGCTGGGCGCGAGCCACCCTGCATCTGCACTGCTCTAAGGACCGCTTGCGTGGCGGCGACTTCGGCCCGGCAGGCGATGAGCAGGGCCGCGAGGTGAGCGAACTGCGAATTCATGTGCAGGCGCAGCTCATCAACGGCCAGCTCCAGCCGGTCATTGGCAACAATCTGTTCGCCCTGGCTCGCCTGCACGGACTTGAGGTTGGGCAGGATGACGTCGGAAAGCATCCGGGAAAGGGAATCAATAGCTTCGTTCATGAGCAGATTCTAAGCGTAAACCGCCGGAAGCGCCTGATTACGGATAGTGTCGCTTTGGTAATGGGTCTGCGACGTGGATACGTCCTTGCCGGCCATGAATTCGAATGGAGCCGGAATCTAACAGCGATGTAAAGCGCAAGTGGCGGCAGATTTGCTATGGTTTTGTCATGAATATGAAGTTCATTTGCGCGATTGCCGGAGCGGCCTTGGTCCTCGGGCCGGAGCTGCTTGCGGCACAGACGGTCGATTTGTCCACGAGCAAACAGTTGATCGGAGAGATTCCGGGGCATCCGCAAAGGCTGAACAGCCTGCCGATCTCCATGGCTGTCTCTCCGGACGGGCGCTACGTGGTCACGGTGAACGCCGGGTATGGGACTTTCGAGTCGCAGTATGAGCAGTCGCTGGCTGTGTTGGATACCCAGACGGGTATGCTGGCGGATTTTCCCGATGCCCGCACGGTAGCGAAGCTCGCCAAACAGACGCTCTATTCCGGTCTCGCGTTCAGCCGCGACGGCAGTCACGTGTACGCAAGCATGGCCTCGAGTACCGACCCGCTGGGCGATGGGAAAGACAAGACCGGCAGCGCTGTGGTGGTTTACAGCTTCACGGCGGGAAAGATCGCGCCGGAGCGGCTGTTTCATTTGCCGCTCGAGACCTTGGCCGCGGGACGAAAGACGAAGCTGCTCGGCGGAGTGGAAGGCGACAAGGGAGTGCCATTCCCGGCGGCGATTGCGGTCGTCGGTCCAGCCGGAGCGGAAAAGCTCCTGGTCGCCGAAAACCTCTCTGACAATGTGCTGCTGATCGACGCCGCCACTGGATCGATCGAAAAGCAGTTTGATCTATCTGAGAGCGACGCGGTGCCCTCCACCTATCCCGTTGCGCTCGCGGTTACAAAGGACGGCAAGCGCGCGTTTGTGGCCTTGTGGAATGCTTCTGAGATTGTGGAACTCGATCTGGCCAAGCGGGTGGTGGGGCGAAAGTTGGCATTGCTCAAGCCGTCCAGCCCCGTTGCTCCGGGCACGCATCCCTGCGCGTTCGAGTTTTCGCCCGATGGAAAAACGGTCTACGTGGCGCTGGCCAATCGCGATGCCGTTGCGGCCGTGAATGTGGGTGCGGGACAGTTCTCAGTGAAAGGGTACTTCGATACCCGCCTGCCGGGCCAAAGCTACTTCGGCGCGGAGCCCGAGGCGCTGGCGGTCAACGCCGACGGCAGCCGCTTGTATGTAGCCAATGCGGCTAGCGATGCCGTTGCTGTGCTGGACACAACGTCGCTGACGCCGAAGACGGCCCGCACCGGCATGGCGGAGCCGATCGGATTCGTGCCCACCGAGTGGATGCCGATGTCGATGGTGTTTCTTCCTTCCGCGTCTGGCGGAAAGCTCTATGTTGCCACGGCGAAGGGCAAGGGAACCGGGCCGAACAACATGGCCCAGCGACCGGCCGAACCGACCGAGTCGACCAAGGGAAACAGCCGCAACTTGAGGAAGACCGCCTACATCGCCACGCTGTTGTACGGCTCCCTGGCCACGCTGGATGCGGCTGAAATCGAGAAGGATCTGCCGCGATGGACCTCGGTGGTGCTTGAATCCAACCGGATGAAAGCCGCGGAGGAGAAGATCGCCTTTGCCGGCGAAACGCAAAACCGGATCAAGCACATCATTTACATCATCAAGGAGAACCGGACCTACGATCAGATTCTCGGCGACCTGAGCAAAGATGGAAAGCCGGTGGCCAACGGCGACCCGAGCCTGACCATGTACGGCCAGACAATCACGCCCAATGAGCATAAGCTCGCCCTGCAGTTCGGCGTGCTGGATAACTTCTACGACTCGGGCGAGGTGTCGGGCGATGGCCATGTCTGGTCGAACGCGGCCATCGGCTCGGACTATCTTGAGAAGACCTGGCAGCAGAACTATCGCGGCGGCCAGAGGACGTACGACTACGAGGGCGTGGTGGCCGAGGGCTATCCGCTGCTGCAGAAGATCCCCGATGTGGACGAACCCGGCAGCGGATATCTTTGGGGCAATCTGGCTGCGCACGGCAAGACCTACTACCACTTCGCCGAATTCATTTCCACCACATTTTGCAACGAGGCGCAGACCGCGAACCCGCAGCAAGGCCCAATGCTCGAAGGCCGCAACTGCGCGCGCAAGGCCATTGCGCCGGGTGAGGCGATTCCCGCCGAGTGGGGCGGTGGCGTGAACAAGTTCGCGTGGCCGATTCCGCTGATCGCCACCAATATCGCCACCAAGCCGCAACTGGTGGGGCACTTTGCCGAGGAGGCGCCGGACTTCAACCTGTTGGTGCCGGACCAAATAAGAGCGGACGTCTTCCTCAGGCACCTGAAGGTGTGGGTTGCGGAAAAGGAACAAGGCAAGGACACCATGCCGTCCTTCATCAACATGCGGCTCTGCGACGACCACACCGCCGGCACGCGCCCGGGCAGTCCCACGCCTAGAGCCTCGGTGGCCGATAACGACCTGGCCGTGGGCCGCCTCGTCGAGGCTGTCTCGCACTCGCCTTTCTGGGACGATACGGCGATCATCATCCTTGAAGACGATGCGCAGGATGGCGGCGACCACGTGGACGCGCACCGCAGCGTGGCGCTGATCGTCAGCAAGTTTGCCCCGCATGGCGCCGGCGGCGCAACTTTTATCGACAGCCGGTTCTACTCGACCGTCAGTGTCGTCCGGACCATGGAGTCGCTGCTCGGGCTGCCTCCGATGAACAACAACGATGCATTCAGCCCGCTGATCTCGAGCGAGTTTACCGGCGCGGGCGATCAACCGGCCTATACGGCGGACGTCTCCAACCGCGACAACGGCCTCATCTACACGGCGAACGCCAAGACGGCCGTGGGCGCCAAAGAGAGCATGAAGATGGACTTCCGCCACGCGGACCGCGCCGACGCGCAGAAGCTGAATGTGATTCTGTGGAGGGATGCCATGGGCGACGCGGCGGTGCCTGCGATGCTCAAGCAGCGGCACAAGAGAGAGACCAAGGACGACGACGATTAGGACGCAATCCTCTGTTCCCCATGTGAGCCCGATGATGCAATTCCCCTGGATGGTTCAAGGGAGCGCTGTAAAAGGCCGTTTTTTCCTCTCAAGCTGACCCAAAAAGCCGGTTCTTGAGTCAAAAGCCGGGGTTTTTCAGGGGTTCATGTTTACTGATAAGTACATGGGATCGATTACTCAAATCATTGATTCTTTGGTACTTGACTTGAAACCTCCTTTTCAAAAACCGTTGTTTGGGGGGGAGGGGGGGTGGGGTACAGGGGGGGTACGGACCGGGAACAGGGATCAGGAACAGCCTGCGCCTTCGGTCCTGGTTCATTCTTCCATTGTGCGCGCTGGAAGCGAAATCATCTGCAAACCCCTGCGGCACGGCCAGCGGCACCCGCGTTGCAGTGGCCTCTCGATCATTCGATGCTGCCGCGTTTGGGGAGGCCGGGGTTTCAACGCCGGCAAAGGCCCATCCACACTTTTCGAGAATCAACCAGCGCGACAGAGTCGCGTTCGCAGAGCGCATTGGCCTGTTGCGGCAAGTGACTTGGCGATTTCCCGGGCCCGAGAATCCGGATATTGGGTGCCCCGATTCTGGTTCTTCCTCCCGTGACTTGGGCCACCTGCCGGAGTCCTACATTTGCTCATAACCTATCTAAATAGCACATACTGAAGGGCATAGATACGCTCCTCTGGATGGCGTCCGGTAGCCAGAAAGATAATCTTGGTTACCCCGTGTTTTTTGGATACACAAACGTGCATCCAAGTGGTATTGTGTCTCTGATGCCTGCGAAAGATGCCGGAATACGGATACGCGTCGAGAAGGGGCTGAGGGAGTCGTTCGTTGAGGCTTGCCGAGCTCAGGGCCTTCCCGCATCCGACGTCTTGCGCGATTTTATGCATGGGTATGCGGAACGGCACCAAAATGGTTTGCAAGGAAACCTGTTCCTAAAGCGCCCGGAGGGGAGAGGAAATGCAGGCAAAGGAATTAGTGAATCAGCTGCCGAAAGATGAGGCAGACATGTGCTCCGAATGCGGCCAGCCAGCCGACAATGGAGAGGGGTGGGACGGCCTCTGCGGATCGTGCGCTGATCGGGTGGAAAACGAGTTGGAGGATAGGCGGTCATGCTCGGCCTGATGGCGGGCCAAGACCAGCATGAAGGACTCGAATAGCGCATCGTGCAATGAGGGCGTTCAAGATATGATCCTCAACCCGGAACGGATTACGAATCGAGAAAAGCTAATTCTGGCTGGGATGTACCTATCTAAATTCGATTCCAACGGGCTAGAATGGCTCGGATTCCAGAGCTTTGCTGAAGCATACAATGTGATCGGATACGCGCTAGGTTCCCAGCCTGCGTCCATCAAGAATTATAGGGATGAGTTCGACCCATTATTCCCAAACCGCCGCAAGGGATGGCACAAACGCCCGATCCGCGAGAATCGCCTAAGAGTGTTTGAAGAATATAAGAATCTAGATTCCGAATTGTTCACGGGCCTGATTAAGTCCTTCGTGGGCTACGACGAAAATGTATTGAGCGAGGTGCAGGAGGGGGAAGAACGCGAGGACGTTTCCTCTGGTTTTGCGAAAAGGCTGATCATCGGTTTGGCTGCAGAACAATACTTCGAATCCGTTCAGCCCAACCTGCCCGAGTTTCATGGTTATGCATTGGAGAACACCACCCGGCTTGGGTGTGGGTATGACTTTAGGTTATCCACGCCCGAGCGCAACGACTTTTTGGCCATTGAGGTTAAGGGGTTACGCGAACAGATGGGCAGCATATCGTTGACACCGAGAGAGCATGAGGCCGCAGCAGCAATGCGAGTTGCGCTATCCAAAACAACTGTCAGAAAAGCTTGTCGCCTTCATGACGAAATAGCCCGATGCCTCAGGTCCCGACTTTAGTGTCTGGGATACCTGTTGATCTTGCAGTTATTTGTTCCCAAGCCGTCGGCAAACCGGTAGTTGACCCCGCGCACTGACGGGGTCACTTGACGCGAAATCGCCTCATCACTCGCCGGGGCCGGCAGCTTTCTGGCTGGCGATCCAGGCGTCGATGCGGGTGCTGAGAACGTCCAGAGGCAGGGCGCCGGTGTCGAGCACCTGGTCGTGGAAGGCGCGGATGTCGAACTTGTCGCCGAGGGCCGCTTTGGCGCGGTCGCGCAGTTCCAGGATTTTTAGCTGGCCGATCTTGTAGGCCAGGGCCTGACTGGGCATGGAGATATAGCGGTCGACCTCGGACTGGATGCTGGTTTCGTCTAGGCTCGAGTGGTCGTGGAAGTACTGGACCATCTGCTCGCGGGTCCAATGCTGGGAGTGGACGCCGGTGTCTACCACCAACCGTATCGCCCGCCAGATATCGCCTTCCAGGCGGCCGTAGTCGGAGTAGGGGTCCTGGTAGAAGCCGACATCTTTGCCGAGGCGCTCGGAATAGAGGCCCCAACCCTCCACATAGGCGGTGTAGCCGTTGTACTTGCGGAAGGTGGGAACGTCTTCCTGCTCCTGGGAGATGGAGATTTGCAAGTGGTGGCCGGGAATGCCTTCGTGGTAGGCGATGTCCTCGGCTGAATAGAGGTTGCGGCCGGCTGCGTTGTAGGTGTTGATGAAGAGGCGTCCGGGACGCGCGCCGTCGGGAGTGCCGGATTCATAGTACGCAGGCGCGGCTGTCTTCTCCTGGTAATCCGGAACCGGGACAACTTCAAATTTGGCCTTGGGCAGGCGGCCGAAAAGCTGCGGAAGCTTGGCTTGCATCGGCGTGAGGTATCCGCGATAGGCGTCGAGCAGCGCCTGGCGCGAGGCTGGATGGAGCTTGGGATTGGTCTTGAGGCTGGCGCGGAAGGTTGCCAGATCGGCAAACCCGAGCTTTTGGGCGATGGCCAGCATCTCCGCCTCGTCGCGCTTCACCTCGTCGAGACCGAGCTGGTGAATCTGCGCCGCGGTCAGATCGGTGGTGGTGGTGCGGCGGATGAGGAACTCATAGTACTTTTTCCCATCGGGAAGGGAATCGATGCCGAGCTGCTCACGGCCAGCCGGGACGTAGCTCACTTCCAAGAAGCGGGCGAAACGCAGGTAAGCCGGCAGCACTTCTTTGCCGATGGCGTCGAGCATCTCCGCCTTGATGCGCTCCTGCTCGGCGGGCTTGATGGTGGCGGGAAAGCTCTTGAGCGGCAGCGCAAGGGGCGAGTCTTCGGGCTTCTGGCTGGCCATGCCCTTGACCTGCTCGAGCGCCTTTTGCAGCAGATATTTCGGAGGCACGCGGTGGTCTTCCATGCCGATGGACATGTTGGTGGTTACCTGGTCGAAGGCCTTGGGGATCAAGTGCAGGCGGGCGATCCAGTCGTCGTAATCCTTGACGGTGGTGAAGGTGAGCTGGGCGACGAGGTTTGGGTAGGCGATCTGGATGCCGGAGCGCTGGGTGACGGGCATCTCCCACTCCTTGAAGTCTGCGGCCTCCTGGCCTTCGGCGAAGAGGCGCAGCAGCAG
>PLFY01000053.1:3154-18634 GCA_003138365.1 Acidobacteriaceae bacterium | reverse complement strand
CCGCCAAAAAGCTTCATAGTCGAGTGGTCCAGACTTGAGTCTAGAACACAGAGGCAGGGATCAGGGTACGCCGAGCTTTCGTCGGCTATCCGCCATCGGTTGTGAGTCTTTTGAGGCCATCCCGCAACTTCGCGCCCACCGGCTCTGGACGCTCTTGAGGGCGGCAGCCAGTGGGCGAGATTGGGAAAGGTTTGTGGACCCAGGCTATTTTTTGTAAGTGATTGCCAGGTTGGGGCCGGCTTCGGCGTCTTCGATGACGGCAACGGTGTTGAGTTCCAGCAGGTCAGCCCACTTTGAAGCTCCCAGGTGGAGCGCAGCGGGGTTGTCGGTTTCGTAGAGGCTGAATCCGCCGCTACAGTCAACATTGTGCCAGCGGCCAAGAAGGGTCACACCCTCGGTGGGGGCACCCTCGCCAGCGAGGAACCGAGTCGCAGTCTCTGCGACGGATCCGGGTATCAGGGCCCAGGTCGTCATGAATTTCATTTCTTTCGTCCTCCAGGTTGGATTCTGATGGGGAATTCTCTCGGAGTTTGCCGAGCAGAGCGATTGTAAGGCAGGGGACAGGGAATAGGGAACGGAGCCGCGCCTCTTGCCGGGGGGCGCAGCCAGTTGATTCGGGTGCGGATTACTGCACGGTCAGGGTGACCGTGCCCGTTGCCGTGGTGGCGCCTGACGTGCCAGTTACGGTCACGGTGTAGGTCCCCGCAGTAGTACCGGCGATGCCTCCACCTCCTCCACCACCTCCGCCACTGCTGCCGCCTCCGCCGCAACTGAGTACACCGCCGGTGAGGAACGCGAGAAAGACGAGGAAGCCCAGCATGGTCCGCCAACTGCGGCGGCGCCCTGGGATGCAGAAGAGCAGGACGCAGGCCAGAGTGGCGCCACCCGCCGTGTACCAGGGCACCGCGGGGTGTTTGGGATGGACCAAGGCTGCGGTGGTGGCCGCAGTGGTGGAGATGGTGAGGGTGGCCGTTCCGGCATTGGAGCCGGTAATGCTGACTGGGCTTGTTGAGCCGAAGCTCAAGGTGGGCGGATACGCAGCGCCGGTCGGGCTGCTGGTGATTGCAGCGGTCAGGGCCACCGCGCCGGTAAAGCCTCCGCTGGGAGTTAGCGTGATGGTTGAGGTGTTGCCGGTGGTTGCGCCGGGTGCGAGGGCGACTGACGTGCCAGCGATCGCGAGGCCAGGTACCGAGACGGCAGTAACCGTGACACCCGTCATGTTGTAGTTGGAGAGGAAGTTGGAGTCGCCGCTATAAGATGCAGTCACGGTATCGACTCCAACGGCCAGCGAGTTTGCGGGGATGGTGAAGTTGACAGACCCAGCGGTCATTTGGGTTGGTCCCGAGGTGTAGGTTCCGCTCGAGAGGGTGATTGTGCCAGTCGCCGTTTGGTAGTTGGGGTAGCCCGTGACCGCGATGGTCACACTCAAGGGCTGATTGACGACGATGGTTGGGAGGGGATAGGGCGAAAAGGCGACGCTTACCGGCGCAAAGGTGTCTACGGTGGTCACTCCGCTCCCGCTGGTGTAGTTAGAGTCGCCCAAGTAGACGGCGGAAATCGAATTGGGACCGGATGTTAGACCACTTAAGAACGTAAAAATCGCTGATCCGTTGGTCAACGGAATTGAATTCTGTCCGGCGACGCTGTTTACCGTCACGGCACCCGTTGGCGTCGGGTCTCCACTGGGTCCGCTGACTTTTACCGTAACGGAGACCGGATAACTCACGGTCCCGGTGGGACCTATCACAGTAACAGTCGGCGTGATCGTGCCAGACGAGTTCACGGTCACCCACGCGCTTGCAGAATTGGCCGCATACCAGGCATCGCCGCTGTAAGTTGCTGCGATGGGACCGAACCCGAGCGGCAAAGAGTTGGCTGGGATCGTGAAGCTGGCTGTCCCATTCACGAGGTTGACGGCCGGTGTGGTAACGCTGCCATAGGTCAGCGTTGCTGACCCTGTTGGCAGCGGCAGGCCGGTTACAGAAGCCGGCGTGACAGTTACCTGCAGCGGTTGATTGGCAAGGATGATGGTCGCAGAGGTCATCACCGTGATTTGCGTGCTGATCTTTGAGACGATCACGGAGATTGCGGAGGATGTTGAGCCTGCATAATTGCCATCGCCGCTGTATACGGCGGTGATGTTATAAGTCCCGGGCATCATGCTTGGGGTGTTGAAATAGGCCGAGCCAGCGGCAAACGAGTGGGCGCCAGCGATATTCCCGATTATGGGCACGTTTGCCAGGGGTGTCGAACCATTCTGGAATGTCATTGTGCCCGTGGGCGCCGCGCCGACACTATCGGTCGAGAAAAAGGCGGACAGGCCAATGGAGTTTGCCGAGGAAACCGACCAGTTTGGTGCGATCTGGGTGGTAACCGCCGGAACGACCGTGAGGGAATAGGGGGCGCTGGTACTGGCCTGGAAGCTTGCATCGCCGGGGAAAGACGCGGTGAGGCTATCGGCGCCACCGGGGAGCAAAGAGGTTATCAACTCTGCGATGCCGTCGCTGGCAAGGGCCTCTGTAGCCAGAGTCGTGCCGCCGCTCTTGAACGTGATCGTGCCCGTAGCGGCGCCATTCGGGTTAGCGGCCGTAGCACTGTTGCCGTAGGGTTGCGCGTCGATCAGGTAGTAGAAGCCGTAATACGGTGTAGCGGCGGGCAGGTCCGTTGATGGGTCGTAATATCCAGCGACCTTGAGACTGGTGGTGCTGCCTTCGGGGGCAACCGAGACTGGGATCGCGTTCGAGTCACTTGCGGCATAGGTGCTGCTGCCGCCGTAGTGAGTGGAGACAGAGTAAGCGCCGCCGGGAAGGGAATTAGTGGCGCCTGAAGCAGATCCGGCTGCGAGCGCGAAGTTAGTAATTCCTTCACTGTTTGGCTGGCTTGCGGGACTGAGGCTGTCCACAAGGGCGACGTTGCCTGAGGGCGTGCCGCCAGTGCCGGCAACGCTGGCGCTTACGGCAACGCTTTGACCGTGGGTGATGCTGAGCGCGGTGGTTGCGCCGTTGAGCTGGAGAGCCGAGTTAGTCGCGACCAGGCCCGCGCCGGCCCAGTTACTCAGCAGTTGGCTTGCATCCACGCTGCCCAGACCGCTAGCCAGGTCATAACCGGTGGTGGCGTTGTAGCCGGTCATGAAGTAGTAACCCGCGGTACCCAAGCCACAGCCGGGCGTGCCTCCTGTGCAGTTGACCGAATTGTCGCCGCTGGTTATGTCATGGAAGACGGTGGAGTATTTTGTCTTGGCGAGGTTGTAGAGCACGTAATCCGCCTGTCCCAGGCGACTTCCGGCTTTCTGCTTCGCCAGGGCCAGCATTCCGGCAAACGCAGGCGCTGAAGCGGAGGTGCCTCCGACGCCGGTGAGATTGAAACTGTTGCCTGTGGCGCCGGGGCTGCAATCCACATATCCCGGTTCCTGGTCGGTACAGAGGCCCCAAACTGCTCCATAAAATCCATTACCGGCCAAAAGAGAGACATCGGGCAAGTTACGGCCTGTGCCTGAGGCTACGCTGGCTTGCCATGTGGGAATCGAGTAAACCGAGCTGATGCCTCCTCCGCCGGCGACGATATTGTCGTCTGAGGCGCTGCCTTCTGAAACGGAGAGCGGTTTGTTGGCGGCAACGTTTGTATTGGGATAAGTGGAGTCGTTCCAGGGCTCCTCAGGAATGTACTTGAGTGCGCTGCGATGATTGGCCAGGGAGTTAGTGAGGTCAACATAGCTGGAAAATGAGGCGGGGAAGTTACTGTAGAGAATGTCGTAGTCGGTGCCCCCCACTGAGATGTTATATGGAGTGGAGCCGAGTCCATTCACAGCCAGGCCTTGCGTTGCCAGGTTCTCGGTGTCGAAGTTGTCGCACCCGGCAGAGCCGCTGTCGTCCGATGAGACGGTTACCGAAATGCCCTGGGCCGCGGCCTGCTCCCAAAGATCGAGAATGAACTGGTTGCCGGAGGTTCCTTGACTGGATTCGCAGCCGCCGAAGCTTACATTGAGGATGTCGGCCTGGTTGTCGTCGATGGCGCGAACGATGGCGAGGAAGAGGCCGGCGTCGAAAGTAGTGTTAGCGGCGGTGTAGAGGATCACGTTGGCATTGGGGGCGATGCCGCCGGAGACCTGGGTGTCGAGATATGCCTCAATGGCATCGCCATTTTCGCCGGGATCGTTGCCGTCTACGACAACGGTGGTGGCCTTGGCGGGAAGGCCGAAGGTGGACCGATAATTGGCGTTTTGAGTTACATCGATGTTCGAGTCGCCGGCGATTCCAATGGTAACTCCGGTGCCATCATATGCGCTGCCGGAGAGATTGGCATTGAGGGTGGTGGGCGTGTCGTAGATAGTGGCTGCGTCGGCGGGACCCAGATAGATATAGTATCCGTTGGCGGGGTTTCCCGTGGTGTAAGTGGGAGTAATGGTGTGTTTTTGCGCATCGTACACGCCACTGGGTCCACGGATGTATTGCGCTTTCGGCTTGAAGCTATTCAGGGTGGCGAGCCCGGCGACGACGGGAGCCAGGGCGCTGGGGATTTGGGGATCGGTGGCGTTGGCCCAGTTTTGCACTCCGTCGATGACGTAACTGTGGAGCGAAGTGTGAAAGGCGCTCTCGACCTGGCCGACCGTGCCGGAGAACTCAATAGCCATGCGCCCCTTGGAGACCTTGCTGACGGTGAATCCGTGGCCTGTGAGCCAGGCCTGGATGGCTTGGAGGTCTGAGTCCCCGACGCCGAAGCGCTGGCCGAACTCGTCGGGGCTGATGAACTTGCGGTAGTTCGGTGAGTTGGCGTCCTGGACTGATTGGAGATAAGTCTGGAGATCGGCCTCCTGTTGGGTGCTGCGGGTGAGGACCAGCAGCAGGCGGCTGGCGGGCATGGAAACGGGCGCGGGGCCATGATCGAACCCGGCTTGCGCAAGGGGGTGGGTGTTGCCAGACAGAGTAACCAGCGACGACTCGTCAATGGGGCCGGCGACGCGCTGTGGCGAGGAAAGATGCGGCAAAGCCTGGGCGCCGGCAGATGGGTTGAAAAGCACTGAGTAAGCTGCCAGGAATACGAAAAAGAGAACGAACCGGGAACGCCGAACTTGCGTGCGCATGATGCCATCCTATCGAGTGCATTCAGGTGCTGCCCACGGCGCATGCTCCGGGACAGAAAGCATGCCTTACGTAATTTGCGGGGAATGTATCACACAAAATTCGCTACGCTTGTGAGGCCTCGCACTATACTGATTTGGCGATACTTCAAAGCGGCAAGAAAAAGGAGGGGGTCAATGAGCAAAGTGCGGGTGCTGGTGGGGACGAAGAAAGGGGCGTTCATCCTGAGCGCGGATGGGAAGCGGGATAAGTGGGAAGTGAGTGGGCCATTCTTTGCGGGGTGGGAGATCTACCACGTGAAGGGGTCGGCGGTGGACCCGAACCGGCTGTATGCGTCGCAGTCGAGCGGATGGTTTGGACAGATGATTCAGCGGTCGGACGACGGCGGGACGACGTGGGCTCCGGTGGGGAACAAATTTGCGTATGAGGGGGTTCCGGGGACGCACCAGTGGTACGACGGGACAGCGCATCCGTGGGAGTTCAAGCGGGTGTGGCATTTGGAGCCGGGGTTGAGCGATGCGGATACCGTTTATGCCGGTGTGGAGGATGCGGCGCTGTTCAAATCGGCGGATGCGGGCGCGACGTGGGAGGAGCTGGCGGGGCTGCGCGGACATGGGTCGGGTCCGCACTGGCAACCGGGCGCGGGCGGGATGTGTTTGCACACGATCATTCTCGATCCGAGCAACGCGGAGCGGATGTATATCGCCATTTCGGCGGCGGGGGCGTTCAGGACGGACGACGGGGGCAAGGCGTGGAAGCCCATCAACAAAGGTTTAGTTTCAAACACCATTCCTGACCCGACGGCGGAGGTGGGGCACTGCGTTCACCATGTGGCGATGCACAAGGCGCGGCCGGATGTGCTCTACATGCAGAAGCACTGGGACATCATGCGCAGCGACAATGCGGGCGACAACTGGCACGAGGTGAGCGGCAATCTGCCCACGGATTTCGGGTTCGTGATCGACGTTCATGCGCATGAGCCGGAGACGTTATATGTGGTGCCGATCAAGAGCGACTCGGAGCATTTTGTGCCGGACGGCAAGCTGCGGGTTTACCGCAGCCGGACCGGCGGGAACGAGTGGGAGGCTCTGACCAAGGGGCTGCCGCAGAAGGACTGCTATGTGAACGTGCTGCGGGATGCGATGGCGGTGGACTCGCTCGACGAGTGCGGCGTCTACTTCGGGACTTCGGGCGGGCAGGTGTACGCGTCGGCGGATGCGGGCGACAACTGGACGCCGATTGTGAGGGATTTGCCGGCGGTGTTGAGTGTGGAGGTGCAGACATTAGCCTGATACGTGTCGTGTTGCCGCAGCACTTGCGAACGCTTGCGGGCCTGGGGGCGGGAGTGTCCGCGGAAGTTACGTTGGAGGTCGGCGCGCCGGTGACGATGCGGACGGTGCTGGATGCGTTGGAGGCGCGGTTCCCGATGCTGCGGGGAACGATTCGGGAGTATGGGACGGGACAGCGGCGAGCGTTCTTGCGGTTCTTCGCCTGCGAAGAAGATTGGTCGCATGAGGGGATGGATAAGGAGTTGCCGGGGGCGGTGGCGGAGGGGCGGGAGCCGCTGCTGATTATTGGGGCGATTGCTGGGGGGTAGAGGGTCGTCCACGCCGCTGCAAGTGGCCAATTGGCACACCTGAACACGCACCCTTATAGCTTCCCTGGAATTGAAGGCAAGTCTCTGCAGGTTCGCCAAGCCACGTTGTCTGTGCCCAGATGGCACGTGGACTATATTGCTCAGACTAGGTTGATTCCGAGTCACTACTTTGAATGACGGTGGGGTGGATATGTGATGGCCCCGGCCAAAGTGAGGAGAATTGATGAGCGGATTTAGAATTCTTGCGTTAGCGGCTGTTGCTGGATTCATGTTGACGGCAACCCCTCCCAAAGCAGCGGCTCAGATCACTGTGGACATCGGGGTCGCCCCGGATTGTCCCTACGGTTACTATGACTACGCTCCCTATAGTTGTGTTCCCGACGGCTACTACGGCCCGGAATGGTTCAATGGCGGCGTCTTCATCGGCGCGGGGCCGTGGTTTCATGGCCCAGCGAACTTCCGTGGGAATGTAGACAACTCATTCGACCCGCAACACGGCTACAACGGCGCACGGCCGAAGGTTGGCGAGAAGCCTGCGGCACAACGCAGAGACCCCGCGCAGTTCAAAGGCAATGAAACGCGCGATGGACGCGGGCATACAGGCGGGGAGAAGAAGTAAGCGATCGCGACGGATGCGAGCGGCTGGATTGAGTGGCGTGTGTTTCAGCCACGGCCAGCAAGGGCGCAGGCGAAGTGAGAGGCAAAGAGCGCGGCTGAGGCTGCGCTCTTTGTGTTGTGTTGTCGATGGCGCCGATTAGACGAGGAATTTCTTCAATGGTCCCAGTGGTGGCTGTGCCAGCCGGAGACAAGGGAGTCGTAGTCGCCGGCGGGGGTGGGGCGCCGACGACCTTACGCTAGCAATGAAAATGCTCCAGCCGGCGGGCGATTACGGCTTCTGAGCACCATCCGGGCTTGGCCCTTGCTGAGCCTGGAGTTGGTAGCGCGCAATATTTCCTCGCAGTGCGGTCGCCAGAGCATCGTTCTGTTGCCCGATGGCCAGATCCAGTGCATGCTTCGCCGTGTCTACTGCCTTCAGATACTGTCCTGTCTCCGAGTACATGGCCGCAAGCATCTGGAGGATCGCCGGCTCTTGTCCGCCGGAGAGCTTGGCCGCCGCTTCAAACTGAGGCAGGGCGTCGGTAAACCGGCTGCTTGCCGCCAGAGCCCGGCCCAGGTTGTAGCGGCTTTCAGCGGACTGCGGCGCCAGCGCGACAGCCTTTTGCAGTTCGGCGATGGCCTCGTCCAGCTTGCCCATGCGCGCTAGGATGACGCCATAGATGTTATGGCCGTCAGAGGAGTTGGGCGCCAATTGGATTCCCTTGGTCAACTCAACAATGGCTTCCTCGCGATGACCGCCCATCACCTCCAGAATATGGCCCATGTTGATGTGCGCCGAGCCGTTGTCGGGGTTCAGCTCGATTGCCTTTTGAATTTGAACCAGGGCCTCGTCGAGTTTGCCGACTTCGGCCAGCGCGCTGCCCAGATTGTTGTGGGTCTGCGAACTGTCAGCGTTAAGCGCAAGTGAAAGTTTGTATGCTTCGATGGCGTCGCTGGTCTTTCCAGTTGCGGCTAATGCCACGCCCAGGTTGTTGGAGGGGCGAGCGTCTTCAGGGTCCTTTGCCGCAGCCAGCTTCCAGGCCGGAACCGCTTCAGCGTATTTGTGTTCGTCCTGCAGTTGTTGCGCCGCGTCAAACTCCCTGTAGAAGTCGATTGCCGGCGTGTCGATGTGGTCAAGGCCCTCGGGGCCAAGGTTGACGAACTCGGGAATGTTGACCGCGCGGTTGGACGCAGTGACATTCTCTACAACGACCGGCGGACTGGCGTTTCCCTGGTCGTCGATGTGGGTCAGGTAAAGATGTGTGTAGAGAGAAGGGCTCTTGGAGGAGAAGGCCAGCCAATGGCCGTTGGGTGAAAATGTGTGCCAGGAGTTCATGACCGGCAGATTCGATTGAAGGGGGCGCGCAACGCCGCCCTCAAAGGGAACAATGTACAACTTGCTGTCGGGACGCATCAGGAGGCCGTTCTTGCACTCGACAAAGATGATCCACTTGCCGTCGGGCGAGACTTTGGGAAAGTTGTTGCTCATGCCGTTCTCAGAGGCGCCGACGACTCGCTCCGGCTTTCCACCCTTGCCGTCATTGAAGGGAATCTTGTACAGGTCGTACTGAATCTGCGTCTCGTTGGGGTCGTTGGCAAAGGTGGACTTCGGCTGGCCAGCCGGGTAGGGATCTCTGGCGGCAGCGCGGGAGTAGATCAGATACTTCCCATCCGGACTCCAGAAGGCGCTGGTCTGAACGAAGTTTGGATCGTCCGCGCCGGGGAGTGGCGCCAGTTTGCCGGTCTTCTTGCTGTACCAGGCCAGCACTCCGCGGGTGGGATAGAAGACCTGGCCAAAGCCGTAGTTGGCGTAGAATCCGTTGTAGAGCCGGTCAAGCACGCGCATGCCATGCGCGTACGGCACATCGATGGAGTTGACTACGTACTCGCCATCGGGAGAGACCTGGCTCATGAAGCCGAAGCGCTTCTGCGCATGCTCCTCTGAAAATGCGCTCCAGTGAATCAAGTAATCGTTGCTGATGGTGCTGATTTTTTTGACGGGAATGAGGGCGTAGAGTCCCTTGTCGTTGGCCGGGCCGTCTACGTCGATTCCCATGGTCTTGCCATCGCGCGAGAAGGAATGGCAGTTGCCGCAGGTGGGCAGACCGGTCATCACGACTTTGCTCTGCGTGTCAGAGATGTAGCGCAACTCCCATTTGATTTTGGGTAGAACGGAATCAGGCAGGGGCTTGATGACGCCACGCTGCTCGGTCTCAGGAGCAGGCGGAATCAATGGCACATCGCGGTAAAAGATGGGCGCGCCGACAGGGTCTTTTGAGGTTTCAAAGGTCGTGGAAGCATGAGAGAGCGGTTCGTGGTCCCGCTGGCTCGCAAAGCCGCTGATGGTCAGGGTTGCAGGCTGCTCGACGGAGTTTCTCTTGATCTCTTCCCAGGTCTTTGCGTCGGGCCGCCAGGTATGCGATGCGGCCTGTTCCGGGGTCAGGGTTGGGGGCACGAACCCGGAAAGGCTGTTGTCGACCGGAGCAAGCTGCATCAACTCACCGTTTGACCAGAGCTTGATGGGGTGCGCATGCCCGGCGAAGACGATTTCGATGCGCCAGACGGTGGCGGCGGGGTTGCCGCCGCGCCATGCGAATTGGGGAGGGATGATGTCGGGTGGATAGATCGTGCCGTTTACGGGTATATCGATGGCAAGCGCCGGATCGGAAGACGCTGCAACCGTATCCATCGCAACCGGTCTGAGGTAGGCGGGAACGAGCTCGGAATTTACCGACGATGCCGATGCCGGCTGGGTCGGGTTGCCAGATCCCCCGGCCACTACTTTTCCAGTCAGGGCGGCGCCGGTAGCAAGCAGGACAGCCGCGGCCACCAAAAACTTCCGTTCCATCGATTCTCCCCAGTGGCTGCTTCGGATTCGAAGTCCGGAGCCGTTCCCTGGACTTGCCTTAAGGAGGAGGTCCGGAGGTTTCCGGGTGTGCAGATCACGTGCGTTCATGGTAGCAAAGCGGATGAACATTCTCCGACAGAAAAATACGCCGGGTTTGCCTGCCTGAGTCCGGGCGGAGCGGACAGCCCACATTCGGGGACAATTGCCTCCATTTGCCGTTGCATCCAGAACCCAGGCTTCTCGGCCTGAATGCCCGATCGCAATGCTGTTTCAGAGAGTGCCTCACCGCTCGAACGCAAGATCGCCGGCAGGAATTGGAGGATGAGCCAGCTGCATGCAAACGCCCGTGAGTGGCGGACCTTAGGGAGTTTACATAGAAACAAGATTTCGACTGTGCTGCAAGCTGAACAATTCAAACGGCGAGGTGACGGCGAGCCTTGCAGACAAATGCAGCGAGTTAGCCCCCGCTGAAGCGGGATAGCGAGTTAGCAGGTAGCGGCGGCAGCGTCGGACGCAGTTTCATCCCTTCGTGGGTCGGCGACGCCGATGGACGACTGACACAATATGGATTTGTGCGGAGGTTCCTTAGTGGATAAATCAGGATGACCGAAAGTGCGGCCTGCAAGATACAATGGCTCACGAAGAACAATGCTGCTTCTACACGGGCCCAAGTTGTTTGAATGGGAGAAGCTTTCAAGCAGAATCGATCCCGAGAGTTGTTGAACACATACCCTCAGAGAATAGGGATTCCTCATGAAATCGTATGAAATTCGCAGACTGGGACCGAAGCCGCACAAGAAGACCGCCGGCTGGTGGTTTGCATTGCCGCTTTTAGTCTCTCTCGCTTCCATGGCTTATGGTCAAACGGCCTCCGGAACTCAGGCGGCTCCCGCGCCAACTGAGCAAACACCGACCATCAGCACCAATGTCGATGAGGTGTCCCTCGATCTGGTGGTTCACGACAAGAAGCACAAGCCCGTTCTCGATCTCAAGGCAGAAGACCTCGCGATCACCGACGACGGCGTTCCGGTGAAGCTGAACACGTTTCATCTTGTGAGGGGGGACGCGAGCACCGGTCACATGGTTACGCTGATCTTCGACCATTTCGAAGGTCCGATGGCAAAGAGCGCAAGGATCATTGCGGATAAGATTCTCAAAGTCCTTCCCACCGCGGGGTACTCTTTTGCGGTCATGGATTTCAGTGGTCGTCTGCGGCTGCTTCAGGGCTTCACGGAGGATCGAAACACGATCGAGCAGGCCGTCGATGTGGTTACCGAGAGCCGGGCCGTCCACCTCGTTTCGACGCTCAGCCAGGGCGTCGACATGGTTCACGATCCGGCCGATGCGGGCAGAACGAAAGCTGCAACCGAGGCAGAAAAGAACCTGATTGCAATTGCGCGAACCGGCGTCGACCCCTCGGGGCGTCATGCGGGGGTGGCAGAGCGAGCCAGGGCGCAAACGGTGCTGAAGGCTCTGGAAGATGCCCAACTGATTGTGCAGGACCAGCACGCCGCTCAATCGCTGGCTGGCTTATTGGCCGTGGTGCGATCGCAACAGCAGCTCCAGGAAAGAAAGGCCATCATTTACTTCACTCAAAACGCGCAGATGGATTCATCCTCCAAGGAGATGTTGCATACGATCTCCGGCGCGGCCACCAAGGCCGGAGTAACCATCTATACCGTCGATTTGGACGCCATGAACCAGGTACAGAAGAGTGACTTGAATAACGCTCTACTGAATGGACAGGCCCCCTATGACCCAAACAAGATTGCAACTTCCGCACATACCACAGTGACGCCGATGCAGCAGGAGGGTGGCTCGGGTGTGCAGGGAGCTCCTTCGATGCAAGGTGCGGTTTGGGGGCCCGCGCAGGACATCGCCCAGATGACCGATTTCATGCGGGGCAATAATGAGGACCCGAACAGGTATCTCGAAATCAAGAGTCCCATGTCCGATCTGTCGAAAGACACCGGCGGGACCTACATTGATGCTCAGATCAGTGTTCGGGGTCCGTTGCAACAGATGGTCCAGGACATGACGACGTATTACCAGGCCTCCTATGTCCCCCCGGCTCAGGAGTACGACGGAAAGTTTCGTACGATAGGCGTCAAAGCGTTGCGAACTGGGTTGAACATACAAGCCAAGACAGGCTACTTCTCGGTGCCTCCGGGTTCGGCAGGTGGAACTCGTCCCTTTGAGGCGCCCTTGCTGAAGAGCCTCGACCAAACGCGACTGCCCTCGGACTTCAAATTCAATGCCTCGATTCTGCGCTTTGGAAATTTGCCGGATGGCAACACCAACACTCTGGCGGTCGAGGTACCGATGTCAGGGTTGGATGTCAAAGAGGATACTCACACCAACCTCTACTCGGCGCATGTCTCCATCGTGGCGCAGGTCAAAGACAGCGCCGGCACGATCATCGAGCACTTCGGTGAAGACATTGCGCGGCGCGGCGCCCTGGAATCGCTCGATAGAGACAAGTCCCTGGCTGTGGCAATGCAACGGCATTTCATGGAGATTCCGGGGAGCTATGTGCTGGAGGTTGCCGTCAAGGACCAGAACAGCGAGAAGATGAGCGCACAACGCATCCCGTTCGAGATTCCTGTGGTGCCGAGCGGTCCGTCGTTAAGCGATATGGTTCTGGTCCGGAAGATGGATACGTTCAACGAAGATGCGGACCCCCTGGAGCCATTGCGCTACGAAACCGGCAAGGTGACACCCAATCTTTCCGGCGTGGTGCCTCATGACGCAAAATCCGTTTCTCTGTTCATCGTCCTGCATCCCGATCCTCATGTCTCGGCGCCCCCAACCCTGGAGATGCAGGTCATCAGGAATGGAAAGGCTGGGCGGCGCACACCGCTCCCGCTTCGCTTGGGCAACACCGACGCGACAGTACCCTATCTGGCAACCTTCCAGACCAAATCGCTGGCTCCCGGCGACTACAAGGTGAAGGCGACGATGAATCAGGGAGGAGATACGGCAGCCCAGGAGATTTCGTTCACAGTGGAAGGCAGCCAGCCAGGCGGAAGCGGGGCCGCGGAGGCGACGGGAGCGGGCGGCAGTGCGGCGCCCGCGGATGAAAATGCGCTGAGTGTTGAGATTACGCCTGGAGCACCAGGCCAACTGGCCATTACCAGCGCCACCAATCCCATTCCGCCGCCAACGCCGGAAGAATCGCAGGCATTGATCGCGGATGCCAGGGGGCGTGCTGTCGGCTACAAGAATGGGTTGCCAAATTTCATGTGTGTCGAAGTAACCAACCGATCGCTCGATGCCACCGGAAGAGGAAGATGGAAGCACAGGGATACGATCGCGGAACTGTTACGGTATCGCGACAAGGCCGAAACGCGCTCCGTGCTTGAAGTGGACGGCAAGCCGCCCGTCAGCACTGATCCTGACACGATCAAAGGGCCTACGTCGACCGGAGAATTCGGCGGCGTTCTCGATGCGGTCTTCGAACCGTCGGCGAAGGCGGACTTTACGTGGAAGGAGACCGATGTGCTGGGAAATGGAACCGTGCAGGTCTTCGACTATCGCGTCGCCAAACAGAACTCCTCGTTCAGTGTTAGAGGATCGAACGGCCTGGAGCCAACCGTGAGCTTCCATGGCAAGGCGTTTATCGACACCGCAACCCGCAGCGTTCGCCGCATCACCCTGGTGGCGGACGATTTGCCAAAAGACTTCCCCACCCACGCCACTGCCATTACGGTGGACTACGACTATGTTGTGATCAACTCTCATGACTACCTGATGCCGATCAGCGCAGAAGTGAGCCTGCTGGAAGGCCGCCATGAAGCAGTTCTGAATACGATCGAGTTTCGCGATTACAGGCGCTTCGGATCAAACGTGAAGATCCTCAACTTTAGAACGCTGGAAAAGCCGTAACGAGTCTTCGAGTGAGCTCCGCGGCAACGCGTCTTGCGCACTTGCTGCCGCGGCACGGGCTGCCTGCGGCGCTTGGCCGTAACGGCCGCAAATGTTCTATCCTAGTAGCCATGCGGTCCGTTTGCTTTCTGTTCCTTGCACTTGGCTTCCAGTCAGCAGCGGGGCAAACCCCGCAGGCAGCCCCCTCTGTCAATGCGGATCAACTGCTGAGCAGCGGGATTGCCGCGCAGCAGCACGGCGATTACCAGACCGCGATCGAGGACTACCGCAAGGTTCTCGCTATTCAGCCGGGGCTGGCGGAAGCGCGCGCCAACCTGGGCGCCGCTCTTTCCGCCGCGGGACAGTTCGACGCGGCCATTGAGGAAGACACGCGCGCGCTGGCCGCGGCGCCCAACAAGACAGCCGTACGATTGAACCTGGCGCTGGCCTACTACAAGAAAGGCGACCTGGAACACGCTCGTTCGGAGTTTGAGGCGGTTCACGCCGCCAAACCCCTCGACTTATCCGCCGCAGTGCTGCTGGGTTATACCTACATCAAGCTGGGAAAAGAAGCGGAAGCCGCCAAATTGCTGGCCCCGCTGGAGCCGGGCCACGAAAGCAACACGGATCTGGAGTACGTTCTCGCTTATGGGTTGATCCAATCAGGAAAAGAGACTGAGGGAATTCCGCGCATGGAGAAAGTGGCGCGCGCCACCCGGTCCGCCGACGCATATGTCATCGCGGGATCCGCGCTCCTGAATCGACGGAAATTTCTTGAGGCTCGCGCCGATCTGGACGCAGCTGTAGAATTGCAACCCTCGTTTCCCGGACTCCAAACCATGGCCGGACAGGCTCGGGATGCACTGGGAGATACGGAAGCGGCGCTGCCTGCCTTTCAAGCCGCGCTCCGCCAGGACCCCAGAGACTTCACTGCAAATCTTTACCTGGGAACCATGCGGATGAAACAGCGGGATTTCGAGAGCGCGAGACCGCTGATTGAACTCGCTGTGCAGCTTCAGCCCACCTCTCCGCTGGCGCGTCTGGAGATGGCGAAACTGAACGGCATGACCGGCAAATATGCCGAAGCCGCCTCGACCCTGGAAGACCTGGAGAAGACCGATCCCAACTGGCTCGATCCGCATGTGGAGCTGGCCACCATCTATTACAAGCTCCACCGTCCCGAGGATGGCCAGCGGGAACGCGACATCGTGCAGCGGATCGAAGCCCAGCAGCAGAAGGACGGACCATCCAAGGAATGACGCATCGATGCCCCGGCCTTCTTATTTCGGTGCTGCGGGCGCTCCAGGCGGCGCGGCAACCGGCTCGGTAACCTTCACGATCCGGTCGCCATCCACATTCTCCAGCGTCTGCACGATTCCGCTGGGCCATGTGATTTCGACCTTTGTGGCTTTTGCTTCCGCGCCGAGACCGAAGTGCACAGGGCCCAGGCTGGATGAGGCGTAGCAAACGCTTGACGTCTGGTGGTTGTACTGCAC
>PLFY01000053.1:0-3092 GCA_003138365.1 Acidobacteriaceae bacterium | reverse complement strand
CGCCTGGGTGAAACCCGCTTCGGAGGTATAAGCGGCCCATTTGCCACTCGCGCCAAGATTGCGAAAAACCGTGTTCGGTTCAACGAATGTGCTCCCAAGAGGCCAAACCGAGGTCACGTGCCCTCGCGCCACGAACAGATCTTTCCAGCCATCGTTGTCGAAGTCGTAGAGCGCTGGGCCGAAGCCCGCCATGGGCAGGCTGAGGGCACGCATTCCGCTGGGCGCCGTCGCTTCAACAAAATCGCCTTTGCCGGTNNCCGGAGATGAACGCCGCATCCTCAGCCAGCGCCACATTGGTCTGGAAGGCCACTTCCTCGAACTTGTTTCCCAGGTTATGGAAGAGGAAGTTGTATTCCGCGTCGTTGGTTACGAAGAGGTCCGGCTTGCCGTCCAGGTCGTAGTCCGCCATCCCCACGCCCATGCCTTTGCCCACATGGTCGCGAATGCCCCACTCCTTGGAGACATCCTTGAAGGTGCCGTCTCCCTGGTTGAGAAACAGTTGATCGGGAAGCCCCTTGTAATAGCGGGGATGGCAATACTCCGGCACATTCTCGATCACGCACTTGGGCTGGTCGGAGTAGCTCCACTGCAGGTAGTTGACGATGAACAGATCGAGCAGCCCGTCGTTGTTCACGTCCACCCAGACCGCGGCCTCTGCCCACAACGGCCCGTACTCCGGATCGTTCCACTTATCCAGGCCGGCTTTCTTGGTCACGTCGGTAAACGTGCCGTCGCCGTTGTTGTGGTAGAGCGTGTTGCCGTGAACCCCGGTGACGAAAAGATCCGGAAAGCCGTCGTTGTCGTAGTCGCCGACGGCGACCCCGATATCGAATCCGGTGCCTTCCAGACCGGCCGCTTTCGTAACGTCGGTAAACACGCCGTTGCCGTCGTTGCGAAAGAGCCGGTTGGAGTACTAGGGCGAGGATTTCTTCAGCGTTGCGATGTCGGCGCCATTGGTGAAGAAGATGTCCGGCCGGCCATCGCCGTTATAGTCGAATACCGCTACCCCGCCGGCCATGGTTTCAGGAATGTTCTTGGCCGGGCTTTCGCTGTTTTCAAGATGAAAGGGGAGCTTCTTGAGCTCGAAACGGATGGGTGCCGGAGCCGGCTCCTGGCCTGGCAAAGCAGCGCCTAGCGCCCATGCCGCAAGGGCCAGCGCAGGTAGAAACCGAAAATAAGCCGGAGGTGTGCGCATAGCATAAAAAGAGGGGGTGGCGGTTAGCCACCCCCTCATGAATTCTACTATCCCGAAGTGAATCAGAAGTAGTACTTTGCCGCGAATTGCATCCACCGGTATCCCAATTTCGCCGCAGGTACGCCGGTAGTGACTGAGTTGTTGTTGTAGGACATGCCGGAGGCGGTGCTGACTCCAGTGTAGGTCAACTGGTTATCGGCATTGCCGTTGATGCCAAATGCCGCGTTGGGGTGGTTGAGCCAGTTGGTCGCCGAGATGCGAATCTCGACCCGCTGAGCGTCTGTAACCCGGAAGGCCTTGAAGATCGCCAGATCGCTGCCCCAGTAATGCGGCGTCTTGATATAAGGCCAGATGGCCTGACCTTGTACACCGTACTGCCCAACGGACGGCGGCAGCGGCGCTGCAAAGCATTTGGGGTTGAAGTACTGGCCCTTGCCCAGGCCCTTTCTCGGATCGCAGGTGAGGATGGGTAGGAGACCGCTCTCGGCCTGGTTGCTGCCGAACCATTCGGACCATCCGATTCCCTGCGTCAGTTGGCCGTCGGGCATGGTGAAGGTTTGCAGCTTGTTGCCAGAGCTATCCTCCAACGGGTTGTAGGTTGCGTTCATGGTCGGGTTGTTGGCCTGGTAGGGAGCTCCATCTTCATAGGTGGTGTAATTGGAGACCTGCCAGCCGTTCACAATCTCGCCCAATGCCCAGTTGTTGTGGATCGGCTTTGGCAGCTTGTAGCTGAACGAAAGGTTGAAGGTCTTGGTGTGGTCATATGCCAATTGGCCGTAGTTGTTGCCGAGGTTGAATGGATCGACCACAGAGCCGTTGCCGTTTCCGTTTGAAGTGGAACCGTCGCGGGTGCCCAGGACCTTGCCGAAGGTGAAGTTGGTGAACAGGAAGAGATTGCCGGCCTGCTTCTGCGCGGCGACCTGCAGGGAGTTGTAGTTGGCGTAGCCGCCATGCTCTTGGATGTAGATGTCCGAGTAGTTGTGCAACGGATGGTAGTCTGTGCCGTTGAGTGCAGTGGGCGCTGTGGTGCCTGAGGGGGGGATTGCGCAGGTGAGGGGCAGCGTGCATGGGGCTGGGTTCATCAATACGCCGTAATTCGCCGAGTACGGATTCGGGTCGGGCAGGAAGTACGATCCATAGGGAGTGGGGTTGGCGTCTTCGATATGCCCGTTGCTGCCGTTCAAGATCTGGTTGCGGCTCAAGCTGCCCACATACGAGGCCTGGAAGACGGTATGGCCAGGCAGCGCCTGTGCCACGCCGAAGCTCCAGGTGTCGGCATAGGGCACCTTGTTATCGTTTTCGTCGTCAGCCTTGGGGGAGCTGCTGGAGCCAGTCTGATTCAGGCCCGTGGGAACCGTGAGTTGGAGGGGTGCGTTTTTGGTGACTACGCCGCTAACCAGAGAGTTGCCGGTACCGAGCTGGTTGCCCGGGAAGGCATATCCGTAGAAGCCGTTGGAGGGTGCGCTGGTGGCGAAGTTGAACGAGCCCAGCGGACCTTGCATGGCTGCGCCAGCTTCGTCCGAGACCTGATAGCGGTAGGTTCCGAATCCGCCGCGGATCACGGTCTTGCCGGTACCGAAGACGTCGTAAGCGATGCCGACGCGCGGATCGGGGAGGAATAAATTGCTTCCCCAGCCGGAGGTGGGAACCTTCGAGCTAAGCGCATGCCACAGCAAGCCGGTGTTGGCCGGCGGGTTGGGGGTGTTGATATAGGAAGAGGGATCCCAAACCTGCGTACCGCCAAGCTTGTCGTACCACTGGCCTTCATGGTCGAGGCGGAGGCCCACGTTAATGGTTATCTTGGCCGTGGCCTTCCAGGAGTCCTGTGCCCAGATTGACCACTGGTGCCAAAGCTCATCCGGGACGGGATCAAGGTTCTGCTCGTTGTAGTCATAGG
>PLFY01000227.1 GCA_003138365.1 Acidobacteriaceae bacterium | reverse complement strand
GGGCTTCCCAGCCCGCGCTCGCACCCCTCATAGCACCATTTCATCTGGTCAGAGACCTAGGGACCGTAGCCACCTATTCGGCCGTGTTTGGTATTTACTGGATGGTAACTTCCGGCTTGCCGGTGACACGCCCGGAACCTCCGACTTCCTGACGCCATAAGATCAGTAGAATCAATACGTAGGGGCCTTTCATGGGCCTCTGTTCTTTTTGGTATGAAGCTTGCCTTTTGGGTAAAATATGCACGCAGGGGCACAGCAAGGCACCGAAATACAAATCCAACTGACCCAAAAACCGACACCGAAAGGGCCAAACCGGTTCACGCCGGTTAGGAGAACTTGCAGCAAAATATATTCTCGCCGGAGGGGATTGGTCAGCACTTTCTTTTTGCTGAAAATACGAATAATATGTATCTGTAAGTATCGTTGCGCATCTCTTGTGGGTGAGGTATAGAAATGCAGATCATTAGCGCCTCCGATCTGGCACGCAACACGAGCGCCATACTGGAACGCATTCTCACTGGCGAAACGGTCAGCGTGATGCGGAATCGCACTGAAATAGCCCATATTGTTCCCGCCAAGCGAACCATGACCGCTGCGCAAGCCATCGCTGGCCTGGAAGGAAAGTTGACCCCCGCCCAGGGCGATTCCTGGCTCAAGGACAGTCGTGGAGAATTCGATGAAGAGGTTACGAATCCGTGGGGGTGATCTTCGACACTTCGATCTGGGTAGGGTTGGCCAGCGGGCAGATGCCCAGTCAAGCCATCCTCAGGGCTGCCGGAGACGAGCAAGTCTACATTTCAGCCATTTCGCTCGGCGAGTTGAGCTTTGGTGTCGAATCGTGCAGCGATCCAGCAACACGGATGCTGCGCATCCGCTACTTGCGCAGCTTGCAACAGCGGCCCGTTCTCGATGTTTCTTCCCTTACGGCCTCCGCTTTCGGCATCCTGGCCGCATTCATGAAACAGTCGGGCCGGTCGCCGAGAACACGGGTCAACGATATCTGGATAGCTGCTCAGGCAATGGAAAATGACTATGCTCTGTTAACCGCTAACCTCAAGGATTTTGAGGGCCTCCCTGGTTTACGAGTCTTCTGTCCGTGAATACGGGGACTGCCGGCTTCGGCGACCACGAAAACAGATACAGGAGACCGGGGCATCCTCGACTTAATTTGATTTCGTTTGAGATTGTGGCCACCTACGGTTTGTAGACGGGCATAGCATATATGTGTATTGCTATGCGCCGGTCTTGAGGTGAAGATGGATACTCCGGCCAAGAAGAGGAAATCAGGCATTCCCAGCGGCAATGCAGGAGAATACTTCGTTATGGCCGAACTTCTCCGGCGTGGATATGATGCCCAGCTCGCTGACAGGAATACCAAAGGCTACGACCTCTTGGTCGGCCATCCGTCTGACGCAAGTTCGCGGAAGGTCCAAGTGAAAACTTGCCGCGCTGTGCCATGGTATGTGAATCGAACAATGTTTGAGTCGAAAAATCTTAATTTAGTAACAATCTACGTTCTGCTTGGCTCAGAAAAGTGCGATAAGCCAATCCGCTACTTCATTGCCAAGAACAAGCAGGTTGCAAAACACGCTCATTATCCGAATGGCTGGCCACAGAACGGTTTCATGCGGATGAAAGCTCTTGAGCCATTTGAGAACAAGTGGCAAACCTTATTCAGTTAATGAACCTCCGAGAGCACTGCCTGAGATCAAAAAAGGCTAGAATCCTTTCCAATTTTTTTTGCGAGCTTCATTCAATAGCCAGCTCAGGTCTTTTGCAGGGATCATCAAAGCGTACTGGCCGAAGACCCAGCGATCTTTTGTCCTACCTTTCACACCCCTCATGTAGTAGGCAAAACGGTACTCCAGTTCTCGATCCGAATGCTTGAGTCTTTGAAGATAGATGAGCTTTCGATGGGGCTTAGGTCCTTGCGGCCGGACAATTTCGTCCTCAACAAAGAACGTCGATCTGTTTCCGTCGATTGAAACCAATTTGCGGATCTTTCCCTTGTTGTCGGGATAGTCGTTTAAGGGCATTGCAATGTTCTCACTTTTCTGCAAAATAAGATCCAGGCCAGACTACCACGGACGGAAAATACAAACTGGTGAGTTGACAAATTCCGGAAACCGGGGGGACAGACGGGATGTTCCCCTGCTCTCGATCGAGTGGGCGGGTTGACCCTCTACTCGTGTTCAAGCACCCTTAGCCAAGGAACGCATCACAAACTCAGGGTCGGCGGCAATGACGATAAGAAGCGCGCGCAGCGGCTTCCGGCTGGCGACGGCCACACTCCCTATGCGGCTTTGCTAAAGAGAGAGATTTTCGGGATTTTCTTGCGTCTCGCCTGAGCAAAATCGAAATCGGTCTGCATTTCAAACCATAAACTCGGATGCGTCCCCAGCGCGGCAGAGAGTCGAATGGACATTTCAGCCGAGATGCCGCCGCGGCAATTGAGAACCTTGGAGAGCGTTACGCGCGATACGCCGATGTGCTTCGCCACGTGTGTGATATTCATGCCTTCCAGGTAGGCGCGCAGCACACGGCCAGGATGCGCCGGGTTGTACATTTCAGTGGGCATATCTTCCTTTCAGTGGTAATCCTGATAGTCCACGAGGATCGCATCCTCGCCGTCGAACATAAAGGTCAAACGCCAGTTTCCATTGACCCAGATTGACCAGAGCTTCTTTTTGCCTTGCAGCGCGTGCAACCTCCACGAAACGGGCCGCGCCATGTCCTCGGCGCTCTTTGCGCGGTTGAGCACGGTCAACTGCTCTTCCAGCTTCGCGGCATGATGCGGCTGAATTCCGGCCTTGCTGCCGGTTTTGTAGAACTTCTCCAACCCAGCATGGCGGAACGACTTTATCATATATAAACTATATCGCTACGGTTTGCGGCTGTCCAGGCGTCGGCATTTATATGCCTGCATCTTCGCTTGGCTATTCTGAACCCTTAGCCAAGGAACGCATCACAAATTCAGGGTCGGCGGCAATGACGATAAGGAGCGCGCGCGCGGCGGCTTCCGGCTGGCGGCGCCCAGACTCCCAATGACGAACTGCATCCACCGACAAGCCAAAACGATCCGCGAAACGCCCCTGGCTCAGGCGCAGGCGCTTACGGAGACCTCGCACGTCCACGGTCTCCGGCAGAGTGACCTTGTAACCCTTGCGCTCGCCTTCCATGTAGGCGCGGGCTTCAGCCGTTCCTTGTGCCATCTCTTCAAACAATTTGCTCATCGCTTCTCAGGAACATCTGGGTTTCGACCCCCGTTTGCATAGAAAAACTATATGCCAATGGCATATATTGGTCAACCCTTTTCTCAGCGTGGATGGGGTAGATTGCGGCCATCGCTGCGGTCATGAGCCACTACGACAAGAATACGATTCCAACTAGCTCAAAAAGTAGCCACCCACCCGCTAAATGATTGATAACAATATATGGTAAGCCAGTCTCGAAATCAGACATAGTCGCAAGGCTATCGGGGGTTCGAATCCCTCCCTCTCCGCCATATAAACTCAATGAAATCAATGCAATAAACCCATAAATCTAGCCAGAATACCGTCTGGGGCGGCCCTTTCGATCTGTGGAAAAGTGGCACATTAAGGCGCCATTTCGCACTGAATACCAAACAGAACGGACACCATAAAGAACACCGCACCACCCCACTCGTAGATGCACCCTGCTCGAAATCGGACAGGGGCGCGAGGCTTTCCGGAGGCGGCAAATCCCCCTTCCACGACTCCCTTACGCAAATGATTCAATCCAAGCGCCATCCACAGAGGTCTGGCCGAAAGAGAGCACACTTAGGTCTACTCGCGCGAAGGCGGCGGTGCGTTGGAAGACGGAACCGGCTTCCCGTCGACCGTCCTCGCTTCCATGAGTTCCACACGGGTTCCGTCCGGATCGTAAAGGTTGACCTGGCGTTTCCCGTTCTTGCCAACGTGCATATCAATTGGCTTTCCATAGGTTTTGTATGCCGGCCGAGCCTCAAGATCGGCAATCGACTTCTGTACATCCGGGACAACGAGCGAAATGTGGTTCTTGCCGCCGAATGTCGTGGGAAGTTTGCCGTAGAGCATCAACTCAATGTAGTCGTTCCCGTCGGGCACTTGCATGTTGATCCAACTCAGTTCTTTTGGGTCGCTGGCGCCACGCCAGGTCTCATTGAAACCCAAAATGTCGTGGTAGAAGGCGATGGACTTCTCGCTGTTTCCGGCCAGGAAGCCCACATGATAGATGCTGGTCGCGATACGAGTAGCCGGCATGAATTTGCCGGCTGCCTGCGCTTCCATTCCGGTGGGCAGGCTTTCCACAAACTCAATGAGCGTGCCGTCAGGGTCCCGTATCTCGAAGGCGTAGTCGCCGGCGCGTGTCTTGGCGCCGTTGTTCGGTTTCACGTCGAAGCCCTTGGCGCGAATGTAGGCGCGCATCTGCTCAAGGTCGTCGACGGTAAAGCAGACGTGGCTCATCATGTTCGGCGCCGCGGTCGGGGCTTCGTTGAAGAGCTCAATGTGCTGATGATCGTTGATCTTGATAAAGGCGATGCGCACGTCATCGCTTCCCTGCTTTTTCAGGTCGTAGGACTCGTCGAAGCCGAGCAAATCATGCCAGAAGGCGATGGCTTTAGGCAGATCGGAGACGAAGTAGCCCACATGCGAGATCCCTGTGATTCGAGGGCGCGGTGGGGATGCGCCCTGCGCCAGCACGTCAAGCTCCGATGCAGCCAGCAGAAAGCCGCCGACTCCGTACACGTAGCTCGCAGAGGGCTTGAATTTGCCGGGCTGTCCATCGATAGGCTGGATCGATCCCAGGCGGCCATCCGCATAGACGTGCGAAAGCATTCCGGCCCAGGCCCGCTCAACCACCGGCTCGAACCTGGCCCGGTCCAGCACACCGTGGTTGATGCCCCACGCCAGCGAATAGGTAAAGAACGCTGACCCTGAAACCTCGGGCAGATCGTATGCGTCCGGATCGAGCAGTCCGCTGCGCCATAGCCCGTCCTTGCCCTGAATCGAAGCGATCCGATCCGCCATCTCCTTATATTGCGCAATGTATTTCCCGCGGCTCGGATAGTCCTTCGGCATCACCTCAAGCACCTTCGCAAGCGCGCCCATCACCCAGCCATTCCCCCGTGCCCAGAAAACCTTCTGACCGTTCGCTTGCTTCTGCTTAAAGTATCGGCTATCGCGAAAGTACAGGTGCTCCGCCGGGTCGTAAAGACTCGCCGAGGTCTGCCACCACTCGCGGTCCATGGTGTCCAGGTACCGGCGGTCGCCGGTTGCGACAGACATCCTGGCCAGCACCGGAGGAGCCATGTACAACGCATCGCACCACCACCAGAGCAGCTTGGAGGGATCGTCAGGCCGCACAACCAACTGGTCCAGAACCGCCTTGGTGTCCGCCATCCTTACGGGATCGCGCTTCTCAAGATACAGATCCATATAGGACTTCCCCAAAGCCATGTCGTCCGCATGAGGGAATCTCTCATTGAGCAGCTTCCAGTTGAAACGCTGCGCCATTCTCACCATCGCATCGCGATAGCGCGCATCGCCGGTGGTCTTCGATGCCGCCAGCATGCCGTCGTACAAAGCTGCGTACGTCCACTGCTGATTGAACGTCGCCTCGGTCCGATCCAGTTCCCAGTCCGCCACTTTGCGCGCTGCCTTGCTGATGGCTTCATGCGTAATTGCAGGGGAAAGATCCGTAGCCAGCGGACCCGGATCGTCCGGCGAATCCCCCGCTGTCGCCCGTTCCACTGACGAAGGCGCCGCACTCGGCGTCGCTTCAGGCGTCTTCGTCTGGGCGATCGGATGACTCGCCGTCAATCCAGCGACCATGGCCAATATTGCTGTAACCCGGCCCACCTTGCTTCTCACATTTGCGGCCCACGCCATTTTGTGCTCCCTCATTGCTTCCTATCGAGAATTCTGATTGTTTTCCAATCCGCCAGAGCAGACCCGAATTGGACTGAAACCGCGCATCGCCTGGCGGCCCTGTCCGATACGCTGCAACCATTCACTTCAACTTCAATCGATCGAGATCGTCGTGAAGCCGGAATCGCCATAATACATCAGCCTCAAGAGAGCCTGCTATCGCATGGGACTGGCATCGGCAGTCAAGGCAATAAGCTTTCGCCGAATCGCCATGGTAATTTGGAACCCAACGAATTGGTCTGCGGTTTGTCACGTTTGTCACAACCATTTGAGACTCTGGAATTGCCTGTTTTCTTCGCCTGGGCAGCTTTCGCCCTAAGTGCATTGATCCCATTGCCAAAGCCCAACTGCGATTCAAGAGCGGCTGTTCGATTACACTTCAGTTCAGATACGGAGGCACGCGGAAGGTGACAAACGGTGAGTCACTTGTCAGTGCTTATCGATTGAGTCTATTTTTATCGTTCTCTGCAAAGAGCAACCTGCACCGTTTGGAAACAATTGCAAATTATTTTCTAAAAGCGCTCAACGACGAGGAATATGCATCCTGCAAACCCACTCGACAGAAGAAGTTTTTTGAAAGCGGCAGCGGCAACCGGCTGTGCGACAGCCGCCAGCCTGGCTTGGAGTCTGCCACGTAGCTCCCATCGGTCGGACGCTTTCAAGCTTGTCTCTGCAACAGACCGCGACCGGATTCTGGCGGCCGGGGCCCGCTATATTGCGCAAGCGCCCTTGACCATCACGGCCTTCCCCACAAAGCGCAGCCCAGGCGGATTGCACGATTTCTACTCCCAGGCGGACTACTTCTGGCCCAATCCGAATGACCCCAATGGCCCGTACATCAACCGCGACGGGCAAAGCAATCCGGAAAACTTCAACGAGCATCGCAAGGTGATGGTTGCGCTTTCAATTCAGATGCCGGCCCTGACAGCGGCTTGGCTCCTCACCGGGGACCGCCGCTATGGGCAGAAGGCCTGCGATCGTCTGCGCGCCTGGTTCGTCACTCCTGAAACAAGAATGAACCCCAACTTGATGTACGCGCAGGCGGTTCAAGGGGTTTCGACCGGCCGCTCCTACGGCATCATCGACACACTGCATCTGGTCGAGGTGGCCCGTGCCGCCGGCTTTCTGACGCCGAAGATGCTCAGCGCACAGGACAGTGCGGCCTTGAAGAGTTGGTTCGCGAGCTATCTGGACTGGCTGAACCAAAGCGATCCGGGGATGAAGGAGCGCGATACCACGAACAACCACGCCATCTGTTGGGCCTTGCAGGCCGCCGAATTTGCCCGCCTGGCAGGGGACGATGCCGCACGCAAACAGGTCTACAGGCGCTACCGGGAGATTCTGCTGCCCATGCAGATGGATGCGAATGGATCGTTTCCACGGGAACTGGCGCGGACCAAACCCTACAGCTATTCCATCTTCAACTTCGACGTGATGGCCGGCCTCTGCCAGTCGCTTCAGGGCCTGACGCCCGATCCGCCGTCCTTCAAGCTCCCAGACGGACGCGGCCTGTCGAAGGCGGCGGAGTTCATCTATCCCTATATGAAAGACAAAAGCACGTGGAAATGGGCGAAGGACGTTGAGCACTTCGACGCGCTGCCCGTTCGCTCGCCCGGCCTGCTGTTTGCGGGCATAGCCTGTCATGAGCGGAAGTACATCGATCTCTGGAAGACGCTGAATCCGGATCCGGCGGACACGGAGATCATCCGCAACTACCCTATCCGGCAGCCGCTTCTTTGGGTTTGACGGCGCTTCGGTCCGTGCCATTACCAGGAATAGACAGCAACGATCGAGGGCGCTCCCGTCTTTCCGTCGATCACGCTGACTTTCAAGACTGCCTCAATGTTCCGGTTTGAGAAATCTCTTCCCATTTGTTCGCGAAGCAATTGCATGTAGTGAGGGCTGCTTGCGAATTGAGCGGCGGCTTCCGACCCATTGCGGCCGAGTCCGGCAAGCACTACAACCCAACTGTCGGTTGTGGCATCGCGAAACCGCGCCACCAGGGCATAATCGTCCGCACTGGAATAGGGGAGTGAATGGTCGCGCGACCAGTGCATCTCAGGCTGCATCTGGTCCACGATCGATTCAACCGGCTCCGGCGTGAAATGAAAGCGGCGCGACTCCAATAGGCGCATTGCCCATTGGTTGTTATACCCGCCCAGCAAAACGATCGAATGCTCCCGGAGCTCTGTTAGCGGAGTGGAAGGAGAAGGAAGAAGCTCAGTTGTTGCTCCGGATCGCTCAATCAGGCCGCTGATCTGCGCAACCGCCGATGCAATCTGCATGGAGACAAACGGGTACTCAATGTCTTTGCCCGCGGTGAGCACGCCTGAGAAATTGTTCTGCTGGAAGACCGAGCCTCCGGCGCAAATAAGAACTGTGTGCTGATCGCGTAAAACCGGCCCCCAAAAATCATCCACGGCGGTCTGCGGGTGAGCGGTGCTGTATTTCCACCTCAATCCTGCAATCGCGGCAATCACAATCATCAAGGCCAGGGCCAGCCAGAATACGCGCCTTGAAATTGCTTTCGCTCGCCCCAGCGATCCGTTGGCATCCACGCCGGTTCCGTGAGCCGAGTGGGAAGCGTGACCGGCCAAGAGCGATGGCAACGTCTCCCCTGCTTCCTGGGAGTCGGTGGCTGGCTCCGCGAAGAGGTGACCATCGCCGATGTGCGTTCCAGAAGAACCCGGATGATCTGCTGCTTCTTCGGGCTGGTCGTGCCTGTGAACGAACTCCGGAATATAGGAGCCGGCAGGCAGCGAGATTTGAATGCTCGAGTTCCTGCCGTGCTCGGAATAGTAGAGCAACAGCCGCTTGCGCACTTCGCCTGCGGTGTACCGCACCACCGTGTCAGCGTTTGTGTCATAGGTCGCGGGCCGATCGAAGACTTCAACGCCGAGCGTTCTCTCCTTCAAGAGGTCTGACTTGCCTGCGAGTGTGTTTTCGACGATGTATTTGAGCAGCGATGGATAGCGTTTGCTGTTGCAGAAATGCGGGCTGGCTAAAACCTCGTGCAACTCGCGCAGAATCTCGTCGCGATCCTCCCTGGTCTGCGGGTGCCACGCGTCCCGAGTTGCGCTGCTTCTGTTCATTTGATGAATCGGATGATACTCGCCCTTTACCTCGGCCTGCAAGAACGTTTGACACAAGAGAAATAGCGACGCTAAAGACCACATTTCACAAGAGATAAAAACTCGGCTAGAACCAAACGGTGAGTCACTTGCAAGTCGCGGATCGTTGAGCGGACGATGGGCGCGTTTTGGTGGCGTGTCTAAAACTGCGCCTGAATTCTGCTGGATCGTGACCTTTCAGAGGTCTCCGTCCACCACAAAACGGCGAAGCAACAACAAAATGACCGTTCTACAAAAAGGGGCTCTCTTGTTTGATTCGACCCGGCGGCAATTCATGCTGACTGCATCGTGTTCGGCTGCCGTCGCCCTCCTCTCTGCTCCAATTCGTGCCGCTGCCATGTGGTCCTCTTCACCGGAAGACGGGGCCGTTACCTCCGCAAGGCGGCTGGATTCTGGTTGGCAATTTCGTCAAGGCGCGGTCGGAGGCATCGCCGAGGTTTGGAACTCTCAGAATGACGGCTCATGGCAGGCCGCCATTCTGCCCCACTGCTTCAACTCCCACGATGCCTGCGACCCGGACAAGGCCTATTTTCGCGGCCAGGGTTGGTACCGCACGCGCCTTTCCTTGAGCAATCCCTTTGTCGATGGACGAACCATCCTTCACTTCCAGGGCGCCGGTCAAACCACCACGCTTTGGGTGGGACCCATGCTCATCGGGACGCACAAAGGTGGCTATGACGAGTTTGCCTTCGACATCACGGATGCCGTCCAGCGGTTGTCCCACGCGGACAAACTGGATGGCGTGCCCGTCGCGGTTCTCTGTGACAACTCGCCCGATCTCGAGCGGGTGCCCTCCGACCTGAGCGACTTTTGTCTCTACGGAGGCCTCTACCGCCATGTGAACCTGGTTCAACTGCCTGCGGTCGCGCTCGACGCAGTCCACATCTTGCCCACCATCGCCGCGGACGGGTCCGCCCAGGTATCTGTAAAGGCGAGACTCTACAATCCCGCCAACCAAAGTCTTCCCTGCTCAATTTCCGTTCAGGTATTCGATCCGCTCGGCGCCTCCATTCATCAGTCCACACGGTCTCTTCCCCCTTGGAATGGCCTTGGTGAGCTTGCCGGCTTCCCCGTTGCCCAGCCCAGGCTTTGGTCGCCCGAGTCGCCGCACTTATATCGCTGCGCGGTTACGTTGTCCAGTGCCGCGGGGCAAACACGCCTCGACGAGCGATTTGGCATTCGCCAGATTGAGTTTGTCGAGCATGGTCCTTTCAAGCTCAATGGGAACCGAGTGCTGCTGCGCGGCACTCAGCGCCATGCCGATCATGCCGGAGTGGCCGCTGCAATGAGCGACGATCTGGTGCGCAAAGAGATGCGCCTTATCCGCGAAATGGGCGCCAACTTCATTCGCCTTGCCCACTACCAACAGGACAGGCTGGTGCTCGACTTGTGCGATGAGTTGGGCCTGATGGTGTGGGAGGAGGCTCCGTGGTGTCGCGCCGGTATCGGAGATCGTGCCTTTCAGCAGAATGCGAAGGACATGCTGACTCACATGATTGACCAGCATTACAACCACCCCTCCATCATTCTGTGGGGGCTCGGCAACGAGGACGACTGGCCAAATGAGTATCCCCGCATCGATGAACCGGCAATCCGCGGCTTCATGACTGAAATGCGTGACTTGGCACATCGGCTGGATAGCTCACGGATGACGGCATTTCGCCGCTGCGACTTCGCTCGCGACATTCCGGATGTCTATTCGCCCTCGCTCTGGGCTGGCTGGTACCGCGGCAACTATCGCGAATACGAGCAGAGCCTCCTGGCTCAACGCGAGCACGTCAAACGGTTCATCCATATTGAATGGGGTGCGGACAGCCAGGCCGGCCGCCACTCCGAAGACCCCGAGGCTGTGCTGCGCAAGGTTGCCACTGGCCACGGAACCGATGAACGCGGGTTGGATTATCTGAAAACCGGCGGCGAGGTCCGCGTCTCAGCGGATGGCGACTGGTCTGAAACCTATGCCTGCAACCTCTTCGACTGGTATCTCAAGACGCAGGAGACGCTGGACTGGCTGACTGGGTCAGCCATGTGGGTCTTCAAGGACTTCGCTTCCCCGTTGCGCCAGGAGAACGGCATCCCGCGCATCAATCAGAAGGGCGTTGTTGAACGCGATCTAACCAGGAAAGAGTCTTATTTCGTCTTCCAGTCTTATTGGGCGGCAAAGCCGATGGTTCATATCTATGGCCATGGCTGGCCGGTTCGCTGGGGCAAAAAAGGCCAAACGCGCATCGTGCATGTTTATTCAAATTGCGATCGCGCCGAGCTGTTCCTCAATGGCGTCTCCCTGGGAACGATGCGTCGCGACAGCCAGAACTTTCCCGCGGCCGGCCTCCGCTGGGAGGTTCCATTTGCCAGCGGACCGAATCATCTGCGCGCCATTGCCGCCAAAGGGGAGGCAACAGTTACCGATGAGATTGACCTGATTTATCAGACTCAACCCTGGGACAAACCTGCGCAGTTGAAACTGCTTCAGAAAGAGCGAAAGGGCAACACCGTCACTGTGGAAGCGAAACTGTTTGATGCAAAGGGCGTTCTTTGCCTGGACGCGGCACAGATGATCCGCTTCTCGCTTGCAGGCACGGGCAACCTGATTGACAACCTTGGAACCACGCGAGGATCCCGCGAGGTCCAACTCTCCAACGGACGCGCTGAAATCTCAATCGTTTGCAAAGGATCGTGCACCATCCAAGCTTCGCAGAAAGGGATGCCGGATGCATCCCTCAAAGTTTAATCGCCGGCGCGCCTTCGCACTCCAAACAAGTGCCAAGGCGCTGCCTCAACCTGAGGAGAATGGCCATGACGCTAAACACACCATTGAACACAAGTCACTCGGAACGAGAGAGTGCTGCACCCAAGAAAATCAAGGAGAGCCGCCTTATGAAAGGTACACAATTCAAACGCTGGGCGCTGTTCGCTTTGCTGATTGCCGTTTTTGCGGCGATCGGTGCGCAAGCGCAGCTCAGTACTGCTAGTCTCTCTGGAACCATCACAGATCCCAGCGGCGCCGTTGTGGCCAACGCGAAGATCACGATGACCCAGACTGACACCAACTTCGTCCGTGTCGCCACGTCCAAGGGGGACGGCTCTTATCACGAAGAGTTCCTTCCCGTTGGCCCCTACAAGATCTCCGTTGTCGCCAAAGGCTTCAAGACGCTCCAGCGCAGCGGAGTCGTCCTTGCCGTCATGCAAGACGCAACCTTGGATCTGGCGCTGGCCTTAGGCGGTGAGAGCGAAACGGTCAGCGTTACAGCCGATGTACCCCTCGTCAATCTGAGCAACGCCACACTGGGTACAAGCATTTCGAATGTGCAGATCGACAATCTGCCCTTGATTAGCCGCGACACTTACGCATTGCTCAGCCTCACGCCTGGTGTTCAATCCAACGCAAACTCAAACAGCCTGGGGTTCATTGAATATCACGTCTACATCAATGGCTCTACAGACGACTTCACCGGCCAGGTTTCGTATTATCTCGACGGCGGCCTCAACATGACCGGCCTGCGCAACAGCGGTAACGAAGTGCCAGACCCCGACGCCGTCAGCCAGTACGATGTGCAAACCAACAACTTCAGCGCCCAGCTTGGGCGCTATGCCGCATCCGTCGTCAGCATGGTTACCAAGTCCGGAACCAACCAATGGCATGGTTCTGCATTCGAGTTCTATCGCTCCAGAAATTTCAATGCGGTCACGCACAACCAGACAACCAAATCCCCCTACGTCACGCACCGTTTCGGCGCCACATTCGGCGGTCCCATTCGCCACGACAAGGACTTCTTCTTTGGCAGCTATGGCGGCTATCGGTTCGCCACATCGTCGGCCTACGTGTCGCCTGTACCCGATGTCGCTGAGATGCAGGGAAACTTCTCCGAGAACACGCCCACGGTGGACACAACCGACTCGCCTACCAGCACCAGCGACTGCAAGAACGCTCCGACATCCGCTGACAACACGGCCATCCAGTTCTGGGTCTGCAACAGGGCAACTGGCCTTCCCTACGCCAACAACACACTCCCCAACTCAGCCCTTGACCCAACCGTGCAGAATGTCCTCAAGTATCTCGCCAATGGCAGTCTAACTGGCCCGATCGCCAATACTGGACACCTCACTCAGAACGGACAGCCAGGCGTCATCGTGGGCGATACTAAGTACACCCACAGAGAGTACGATGCGGCCCCGCAGACCAACAACGAGTACCTGATCAAAACCGATCACCAACTCAACCAGAATCACCGCGTGACCCTCAGCTACTTCCTCTACAAATCCTCGACAGCCATTCTTCCCGGCGGTCTGAGCTCAGGTTGGACTTACTCCAACTACGCGGCGACGCAGCAAAATGCGAACGTGAGCGACACCTGGACAATCAGCCCACGCACTGTGAACCAGGCATGGCTGAGCTACACCCGCCAATTTGGTGGTCGCATTCCGGTTCCGAACACCGATACTTGGGCCACTTTCGGCTCTGACTTCGGCATCTCCGGACTCCCGTCTCGCGGACAGATCAGCGACTCCAACTGGTTCGGCCTGACCCAATCCATCACCGGTCCCAAGGCTGGAACCAACCAGTATGGTGGACGCGATGTGCTCAACACCACACGCGGCAAGCATACCCTCTATGTGGGCGGTGAAGGCGGCCTGGAGAAAGACTTCCAGCAGACTTCTCTTGACAACTACGGCGTATGGGGCTTCACAACGGCCGCTGCCGCACGCACCAACTATTCGCTGTCGGACTTCATCACCGGTTACCCCAATTCCTTTGAACAGGACACCGGTGAATATGCTGATGCCAACTACTTCAACTACGCCCTGTTCGCCCAGGACGACTGGAAGATTCTGCACAACCTGACCATCAATATCGGTTTCCGCTACGATTGGCAGCAGGCGCCCACCGACACGCAGAACCGGGAAACCAACTTCATTCCCGGCGTGCAGTCCCATGCATTCAAAACCGTCAATATTAACGGCCTGACCGGCAACCAACTGGCTCCCATCGGAATGCTCTTTCCGGGAGACCCTGGTGTGCCAAAGGGCGGAGCCTTCACCCCCAGCTATCACGCCTCACCCCGCCTTGGCTTCGCCTATGATCCCTTTGGCAACGGTAAGACGGTCATCCACGGCGCTGGTGGCATCTTCTTCGGCGGCATCTCAGGCAACCTATGGGAGCTGCCCTCGAACTTCGCTCCCTATGCGGTCCGCCCGACTTTCAGCAAGGTCACTTCGATCACTCATCCCTATGAAAACGACCCCACCGAGTTTCCCACTGGGACCAACCCATTCCCGACTCTGACCTTCACGCCCGGAACCGGCACTGCGAGCTTCCTTGCGCTCAACCAGGTCTCCTCGATGAGTTCCAACTTCGAGTGGCCCTTCACATATCAGATCAACTTTGGCGTCCAACAACAAATCACCAGCAAGCTCGCCATCGGCGCCAATTACGTAGGTTCGCTCAATCGCAGGCAGCCCATCTACGAGGACCTCAACCCAGCGTCGTTCAACGTCACCGCTGCCGGCACCTCAGGACCAAGCTGCACAAACCTGGCCCTCGCTTGCGGCTACGCAAACTCCAGCAGCACGGTCAACAACCGCCGTGCTTTGAATTCACAGTTTGGTTTGTCGGCCGCAACGCCGGAATACTCAAACGTCTACAACATTCAAGCCAATCAGGGCTCTAACTACAACGGATTGCAGGTCACCGTTGAGCAGCGTCTCACTCACCGCGTCAGTGCCAAGGGAAGCTACACCTGGAGCCATACCCTGGCCAGCAGCAACCTCGACGGAACGGCGCTCAACAACATCATCCTCGATTTCAACTACCAGTATCTCGAGAAGAAGCAGCGCTCCGATCAGGACAGGCGCAACATGGTGTCCGCTTCGGTGGTGTGGAAGCCCGACTACTTCAACGGCGAGAACCGGATCATCAGGGAATTGGCAAATGGCTGGATCGTGACCGCGGTCATCACCACCAACAGCGGCCAACCCTTCACCGTCACAACCGGCGTGGACAATTACTTCGACGGCCAGGCAAACAACCGTCCCAGCATTGTCCCCGGCGTGATTCCTTCCACCCTCAAGGGAAAGTCCAGGGTCGCCGAGGAGGCGGATTGGATGAACAAGGCAGCCTATTGCGTAACCGGATCAGCGGGTTGCCCTGGTGTCGGACCTCTTAGCCTTATCGGCAACGAACGTCCCGCACAACTCTCTGACCCCGGCTACCGCGATGTCGACGCTTCGCTGGTTCGCGATATTCAACTTCACGACCGGCTCAAGTTTGAATTGCGCGGAGAGGCGGTCAACGTCTTCAACCTGACTAACCTCGGCGCGCCGACGACCGCGATGAACAGCTCGACCTTCGGCGAAATCACCGGCAGCGGCGGCAGCAATCGCGTCATCCAGATTGGCGGCCGCATCCTCTTTTAACGATTGTCAACCTCTCACTTGGCGGGCGGCACTTATTTGCCGTCCGCTTTGATAACATCACATCCGCCGCGGGTAACTCCGCGGCAGATACAGCCTGGAACGCATCTAGCATTCCAGGACTGTTTGCAGTAGCCTCCCTCGCGCCTGCTCTTTTTGAGCAGGCGCGCTTTTTCCCGCCGCGTCTTGGTCCATTTCTGGTTTCCTTCGCGGAAATACAAACAGACATGCCTGAGCCTGGTTCCCTAGTTCTTTGGCCGTATGAAAATGTTCCTTTTGGCAATGTAGCGCCGGCCTCCTG
>PLFY01000068.1 GCA_003138365.1 Acidobacteriaceae bacterium | reverse complement strand
CTTGAGTTGAAAATGCTCTAGTCTTCGAGGAGCTTGCCGGCGCGTTTTCTCCGCAACCACCACCAGGCAAAGCCGGCCACGGCAAGTGCGCCCACGATGCCCACGACGGGCAGGGCGTGGTGCTCCACAACCGTGACCGCTCCCGGACCCAACTTGAGCACCAGCAGCGAAAGGACTAGCCAGCGAATCATGCGGCCGCAAAAGACGGACAGCATGAATGGGATCACTCTCATCTCGAATACGCCGGCGGCAAAGACAAAGGCCTTCCACGGTGTGGGCGGGGGCAGCATGGAGGGAATCATCATGGCCAGGAATTCCTGGCGCTCGAAGCGGGTGCGCATCCTTTCGAAGCGCTCGCGGTTGACACGCTTGAGCAGGAAGAGTTCGCCGCCGGCACGGCCGAGCCCGTAAGGAAGCAGACCACCGAGCGCAGAACCGACAGAGGCCGAGAGGCAATAGAGCAAGAAATGGCCTTTATCGTTCCAGACGGAGAAGGCCAGGAATGCGTCCATGGGGACGGGGAGAGTGGAGGAATCCAGCAAAGCGAGCGCGCCCAGGCCCCAAATGCCGAATTTGGCCAGGAAGGGCAGGAGCACGAGATTCAGCTTGGCCATGATTCTGGGAAGAAACGACTTCAAACGGGTCCCCTTCCGTCCAGTAATCCGTCTTAATGATCAGCAACCATTGTACGGGGCGAGCCATAAGAGCACGGATTCCGGCAGAATGAGAGAATAGATAGAAAGGATTCGAAACGGAGCAGTTGGGCGGTGTGCGCCCAGGCAGGCTCCTTAGGAACAAATGCCCTCCAGCGAAGCGCCAACCAGCATGAACGAGCCCAAGGGGCCGCCCGAAACCAGCCCCGAGACCAGCCCGGAGACCAGCCCGGACACGAGCGCGGTCGTGCGCGAGCCTGAGCCGGAGACTGAGTCCGAGTCCCCGGTGGTGCGGGGCTCGCGTTGGGTGGACTACGACACGCACGAATTGCTGGAGATGATCAGCGAGCTCGAGGATGAGCGGCGCTGGGCGCGGTTGCGCGAAGGGGTCTGGATTGCAATTCTCTTCCATCTTGCCGTGCTCTCGGCGATCACTTGGATTCCGAAGTATGTCTTCAAGGTGCCTCAGGTCATCGATCCGATAGACGCGATCAAGAATCGCCAGGACCTGCAATACCTTGATTTGCCGCCCGACGCGATTCGCCAGTTGCAGCCCAAGGTGAAGATCAATCCCGTACCAGAAAAGCCGACGGTGATGGACAAGAAGACGTTGGAGGCGCTGAACCGGGCCGCGCCACCGCCTGCGCCGNNGTGCCGGCGCGGCCCAACTTTGCCATGAATTCGCAAAGTCCGACCGACCAGCTACGGGACGCCATGCGGGGCTCGCGCAACCCTGGACAGGGCGCTCCGGGCAACCCGGGCGCGGGTGGACTGGCACGTCATCCTGGCGCCGGCTCGGGCGGTGTAGAGGTCTTGTCGGACACCCAGGGCGTGGATTTCAGCTCCTGGCTGCAACGCTGGCACTGGGAGACGGAGCACACCTGGGACCCGTTGATTCCGGACGAGGTGAACCCGCCGATTCTGAAGTCGGGGATGGTTGTCATCCGGTTTAGAGTGCTTCCCAACGGTCGGCTAGTGGAACCCAACGGCGTGATTCTCGAGGGCCGTTCAGGCGATTCGGCTTTGGATCGGGCGGCCTGGGGAGCGCTCACGGGCTCGAACTACCCGCCGCTGCCCAGGGATTTCAAAGGGCCTTTCCTTGAACTGCGGGCATACTTCCTTTACAACATGGAGCAGCGGTAGGACAGCGAGTCAGCTAGGTCCGTGACCGGATGANNGCCGGCGCTACATTTCCAAAAGGAACATTTTCATACGGCCAAAGAACTAGTTAGGCCGCTTCAAATCTCGTCTCGCGGAAAAGCAAGATCAACGCTGCGCCCGCCGTAAAGAATGCGGAGGATGCTCACCGAGTCTCCTTTCACGCGGAAGGCAATCGTGACCCTGCGCCGGAATCCCATTATCCGCAACCCCGGCCTCAGATCCGAACGCTCCGTTCCCCGGTTGGGCATCGCACCAAGACTTAGACAGGTCTTCTCGATCTGTTCCACATAACGCTGGGCATTGGTAAAGCTGAAGCGGTCCGCGAGATAGTCGAAGAGTCCGTGCAGATCGGCTTGAGCACGGCGCGTGAACGTGACCCGGTGCATCATCTCCGGCTGGCTATTTTGTTGGCAATGTGCGCCCGAAGCTCCGTGAAGACCCTTTCGGCCGGAACTGCGCTGCCGGGGTCCGCATCAAGCTCGTCGTACGCCTGCACGACCTCCGTCCGCAGCCAGCGCTCCACGGCGGCATCTCGTTCTTCCAACGCGCGCAAGCCGGCCCGAACCACCTCACTGGCCGAGGCATAGGTTCCGGAGTCCACCAGTTGGTCAATGTAGCGGCTTTGCTCGCTGGGCAGACTTACCGTCCGCTTTTCGCAAACAGAGGCAGGCATAACGCATCACTCCTGAAGTGAAGTTTAGCACAAGTATGAAGAATTCATACTCGAATGCGCTGCGCCGGATTGGGCTTTAACATAAGGTCTTTGCGGAGCGAGCAAGACAGAACCGTAGCCGGGTTGGACCTTCAGCAACCGCTGCGGGCCGGCCTCATATACTGGCGCCGTCCTTCAACTCTGGTGCTTGCACTTCCAGGTCGTCGGGTGGATCGAGTGGTCTGGTTCCGTGAGGCAGTTCGATGCCGTCCTGGGCTAGCAGCGCTTCGTAGATCGGTGTGTGGCGCCAGTGACGGGCCAGGGCAAATGCGCTCATGTTGGCGATCATGAGGGGCAGCACAAGGCCGTAGCCGCCGGTCATCTCAAAGACGATGAGGATCGAAGTCATGGGGGCGCGGACGATGCCGGCAAAGACAGCGCCCATGCCGACCACGGCGAAGGCGCCGATGGCGTCAGAGGAGTGGTGGAAGATGGTCACGTCGAGGTATCCGACGGAGCCGCCCAGCATGGCGCCTATGAAGAGCGCCGGGGCAAAGATGCCGCCCGAGCCGCCGCTCGAGTAGGAGCAGACAGTGGCGGCCAGCTTGAGCAGACAGAATGCCGCCATGCAGGACACCGACAGCGTCCCGGTAAGAGCCAGCGTGAGGGTCTTGTAGGGATCGCCGGCGATGCCGTTGAGGTGAAAGAGCTGGAGCGCGAGCACGGCCATGGAGCCCACGGCCAAACCGCCGATGGCGGGATGGACCCATCGCGGAACCGCCGTCAGCCGTTTGAATTGGGTGCGCAGCCAAAGCAGCGAGTCAGTGAACGCCACGGAGACGAGAGCCGCCAGCAGGCCGAGAAGAGCGTACCACACAAGCGACGATGCGTTGCCGAGCGTGTAAGCCCGCTGCACGTGAAAGACCGGGTTGGAGCCGAGGATAGAGTGCTCGACAACGGCGGCGAGCGCCGCGGCCACGATGACGCCGGAGAGCATGGTCTGATCAAGGTCTCCGATCAATTCCTCAAGGGTGAAGGTGATGGCGGCGATGGGCGCGTTGAATGCTGCCGCGATGCCGGCCGCCATTCCCACCGAGGCCAAGCGGCGGCAGTTTTTGGGGCTGAGCCGGGCGATGCGGGCCAGCGCGCTGCTGACGCCGGCACAGATTTGCACGGTCGGCCCCTCGAGGCCAAGCGAAGCGCCGGCGCCGATCTGCACCGCGCACAGGACGAATTTGCCGATCGTTTCCCGAACGGTGACGTAGCCGTTGCGCAGCGAATAAGCAACCTTGACCTGGGGAATACCGCTGCCTGCCGCGGCAGGGGCGAAATATGTGAGGCCAAGGCCAGCGAACAGTCCGCCCAGACCTGGGGTGAGGATGGTCCACCAGATCCAACTGTAACCGTGAGCGGCATTGGCGCGGCCGATGAAGAGCGCTTCCAGCCACGCGATGCTGAGGTGGAAGGCCACCGCGGCCAGGCCGCAGAGTCCACCGGCAAGAATGGTGACGGCCAGAAGCCGCTGCCGCTCGGAGGGCATGCGGCGCATGAGCCAGGCGAGAAAGCGCGTGTACAGACCGGGGAATCCTACCCAATAGCTGGGTTTTGGCGTTTCCTCGCTGATGGAAGGCGTCACCATTCCAGTATAGAGGCAAAGCGGGACGAGGTCCCGCGTCGCGGAATTACCGGCCACGATGCAGGGCTCCCGTGCTGGCCGCAATCGAAAATATCCGGGCACTTTCTGTCGACCTACGGCTTGGGCTCTGTGGCTTTCAGGAATTCGATCAGGTAGTCCTTCCATACTGCGGCGACGGTATGGGTTCCGTGGCCTCGAGTGGCATCGGAGATGGGGAGAAGAATGAAGCGCGCGTTGGGCATTCGCTTGACCATCTTTTCAGCAATGGCCAACTCGGGCGGATTGATGTAATCGTCGGCGGAGTTGATCCACAGCACCGGCGCGGTAATTTGGTCGAGGTGCGGGCTGGGGTCGTAGTTGCGGCTGGCGTTGACGTAGAAGATCATGTCATTGGCATCCGTGGAGGATGCGGTGCGCGCCAGGTATTGATCTACGTACTTTTCAGCAAGCTCGCGCGTGGGTTCAAGCTTCCGCATCTGCAAAGGGCTTGACCCCATGACCAGCAGCATTTCGTTTGCATTGCGCAGGCCCTGAGCCGGCTCGGTCTTGTACTCGCCATCCATCCAGGCTGGGTCCTGCTTGATGGCCTGTATCGCCATATAGCGCATCATTCGATTGCGTCCGGCGATCTGAACCGGCAGGCAGGCGAAGGGCGCCAGTGCATCGGCAAATCCGGGGTAGGTTTCTCCCCACACAAAGGTCTGCATGCAGCCCATCGAAGTTCCCAGGATGAGGCGAAGATGGTCGATCTTCATGTCGTCGAGCATCATCCGCTGGCTGCGCACCATGTCGTCGTAGTCGTAGGCGGGGAAGTGCGCGTGCAGGCCGTCGGAGGGCTTCGAGCTTTGGCCATGACCGATGTCGTCGGGCAGGATGAGGAAGTATTTCGTAATATCCAGCGGCGCGCCGGGGCCAAACAGCACATTCGAGAACAGCGGGTTCAACAACGAGTGCGCATTGCCCCCGGTGCCATG
>PLFY01000067.1:24943-25098 GCA_003138365.1 Acidobacteriaceae bacterium | reverse complement strand
CGGCGTCCATGGCGTACGCTCTTCCCGCGCCTTGCAGCCCTTCGTTGCATTGGCTCCGCGAGCACAATGGCGAAGATGGCCGCGCGGTATTGTCACTTTGGCGTTGGGGAATTGCGCAGCGCCGTGGAACCATCAGTTCCACCGCAAAACCGCAG
>PLFY01000067.1:0-24907 GCA_003138365.1 Acidobacteriaceae bacterium | reverse complement strand
AACTGAGCTAACCGCCCACGCGTTGCGGCGAAGCGACTGCGGCCTTCTCAAATCATACCAGCGTCGCTGCTCCATGCGAGATATCACCCCATCGCACCAGTAGACCAGACCAGCAGAGCAGGCTGAATTGATAGACTCACCCCGTGAGGCGCCTTATTCTCAATGCCGATGATTTTGGGCTGACCGCAGGGGTCAACCAGGCGGTCGCGGAGTTGCATCGGGCGGCAGTGCTGACCAGCGCTACGCTGATGGCTCGGGCAAAGGCGACCGAAGAGGCAATCGAGATTGCCCTGGCCACGCCGTCGCTGGGGGTGGGCTGCCACGTGGTTCTGGTAGACGGTGCGCCGGTGCTCCAGGCGCAGGAGATTCCTACGCTCCTCGATCTGGAAACGGGGCAGGAAGCAGGGCAGGGAACCCGGCGTTTCCAGCCCACGCTGGGGCCGTTTCTGCGGCGGCTCATTGCCGGGCGCATGGATTCCGCTGAACTTGAGGCGGAGACTGCGGCGCAAATCGATCTGCTGCAGAGCCGCGGCCTTACACTCACCCACATCGACACCCACAAGCACATCCATATGTTTCCCGCCGTGCTCCGGCCAGTGTTGCGAGCGGCCCGGAGAGCCGGAATTCGCGCGGTGCGCAATCCGTTTGAGCCGGCGTGGAGCCTTCGCGCCACGCCCCCCGCTTCCGCAATTCGGCGTATGCAGGTAAGGCTGCTGCGGCGGCTTGAGCGTACTTTCCGGCGTATTGTGGCTGAGGAGGGCTTTACGACCACCGACGGCGCCCTCGGCGTGTCGGCGACCGGGGCACTTGATTCAAAAGCGGTTAGTTCCATTCTTTACAGCATTCCTCCGGGAAACTGGGAGCTGGTGTTGCATCCTGGCTACAACGACGCCGATCTGGCCGTGGCGGGGACACGGCTGCTGGCGTCGCGGGAGGTCGAGCTGCAGGCGCTGCTGAGCTGGCAGCCGCTGGCGAGCCGGCCTGAAGCTCAAGGGATCCAGTTGATCTCCTTCGCCGGGTTAGGCGCAGACGTCTGAATCTTCCCGGCCGCGTGGTACGTCCAAGGCAATGGAACGCAGAAGCAGAGTCAGGCAAAACTACACACTGGGAAGGGTTTATGCGCATTGGCATCACTTGCTATCCCACCTACGGCGGTTCAGGCGTGGTGGCCACGGAACTGGGCATCGAGCTGGCGGCGCTGGGACACGAGGTGCACTTCATCTCCTACTCGCAGCCGTTTCGGCTGAGCGGGCGCGACGAAGGCATTTATTATCACGAAGTTCCGGTGTCGAGCTACCCGCTGTTCGAGTTTCCTCCCTACGACCTGGCGCTGGCCTCGCGGATGGCGGAAGTGGCTGAATTCAATGAGCTTGACCTGCTCCATGTGCACTATGCCATTCCCCACTCGGTGAGCGCGCTGCTGGCGCGCCAAATGCTGGCTGCCAAGGGCCGCCGTCTCCCCTTCGTCACCACTCTGCACGGCACCGACATTACCCTCGTCGGCCTCGACCGCAGCTACCTGCCGATTACCCGGTACGCCATCCAGGAAAGCGATGGGGTTACCAGCATCTCCAACTATCTAAAGGAGAAAACGGTCGAGGACTTCGGCGTGACGCGGGGCATTGAGGTGGTGACCAACTTCGTCAACTGCGACGTCTATACGCCCATCGCGGATGAATCCAGAAGATCGGTAGCGCGCAGCCGGCTGGCCCGTCCGGAAGAGGCTATCCTGATGCATCTCTCTAATTTCCGGCCAGTTAAGCGGGTGGTGGACGTGGTAAGAATCTTTGCCCAGGTCGTCCGTCAGGTTCCCGCGCAACTGGTTCTGGTCGGAGACGGGCCGGACCGGTCGGCGGCGGAGTGGCTGGCGCACGACCTGGGGATTCACAGCAAAATCCACTTCATGGGCAAGCAGGAGCGCGTCAACGAGCTGCTGCCGCTGGCGGATATCTTATTGATGCCAAGCGAGTTGGAGTCGTTCGGCTTGGCGGCTCTTGAGGCCATGGCCTGCAAGGTTCCCTCCGTAGCGACGCGCGTGGGCGGGGTTCCTGAGCTGATCGACGATGGGGAAACGGGGCTGCTCTATCCGGTCGGCGACATTGACGGTATGGCCTTGGGAACTTTGAGCTTGCTCAAGGACCGTGACCGCCTTGCCGCCATGCGGGACGCGGGCCGCAAGACCGCCCAGAAGCGGTTCTGCTCCTCGCTGGTGGTGCCGCAGTATGTCCGGTACTACGAGGCAGTGCTCAGTGGCCAGTCAGGGGACAGTGGTCAGTGATCAGTGGTCAGTGCACAGTGATCAGTGGTCAGTGCACAGTGATCAGTTTCCCGCCTTGCCATGGCGCCACTTTACAGCTTGCGGAAGAACTCAATTTCATAGCTTGCGGAAGAACTCAATCCGGAGGGAGGCGGGGGTTTCAATCCCCTGCATAAGGCCGACAAAATCAACGCTTGGCTTTAGCCCCGGAGTGAGGTTTTTTGGTCGTTTCGCCCACTTTTTCCCTTTTCCGCAACCTGTTCAGCCCCTGAGGGACCGACCACTAACCACCAACCACTAATCACTGTTCACTGACCACTGTTCACTGACCACTGTTCACTGACCACTGACCACTGATCACTGTTCACTAACCGCTGTGTCCATCTCAAATCTAGGCGCAAACCCCAGCCGCCGCCAGAAACTCTCCACCAGCGCCACCGTCTCCGCGGTCGTCCGCGAGGTCGTACGCAGCAGAATCTCCGCACTCACTCCCGCCGCCAGGCTCGCCGCTTCCGCCACAATAGCCACGCACTTGTCCGGCCGGTAGGTGCAGTTGGCCAGGTCGGCGATCGACAGCCGCGTAGTGGGAGTAGCCAGCACCGTTCGCGGCGGAGCCATGCGGTCCAGCAGCCAGAAGATCTCCAGCTTCGACTCCAACTCATCCGGCACGCAGTCGATGGCCAGATCGGCCTCCCGGACGGCGTCCTCGATGGTGGAGACGAAGGCGACGCCAGAACCGGAATCGTTGCCCAGGGCCTCGGGGCCGAGTTCCTGGCGCAGAAGTTCCTGGGCGTGATGCAGGTTGGTAGGCATCACGTCTTCAAGCAGCACGCGGAAGCCGGCGCGGGCTGCGCTCAAGGCCAGCCAGCGCCCCAGCGGCCCCGCTCCGATGATGGCGACTGTGGTCAAGTGGATGTTACTTCGCGGCGAGGGCTTGGGCCACGTCCTCGGCGTTTGGCTTGGCCTGGAGCAGGTGCTGGGCCACGCGGGCGCGCTCATCGTCGGTGAGCGTAGGGATAGTAGCCAGCACCCGGCGCAGGGTCACAGCAACGTCGTCAATATAGTTCATCAAGCGAATAGCTTCTCCAGACAGCGGCATAAGTTTCCTCGGGCTTTGAAGTTCTGTCTTTATTGTAGGCGGTGCGGTCGGGGCAGTAGAGGGCTGTGAGTTTGGTAGATTTCGCACTCGGGGCATTAGCGCCCACAATATCCCGTTTACAGTCATGCATTTGAAGCGTAGAGTCTTCCCAATTCCCGGTTTGGGGCCAGGCCGAAGAAGGGCGGATCAAACTTTCGAATGGAAAATTCGCAAATGATATCTTGCACTCTGTTAACCTATAACTTAATATTTGGAGGACAGTGATTGAGCGCCGAACGCAGGCTGGTTTATCGCGGAGCCATGTTCAGGATTGCATTTGCACGCAATCGCGAAGGCGCGTTTCCCGCGGAGGAGTTCTTCGATCAGCTCTCCAAAACAGATCAGGCCAAACTGTTGAAGCTCTTTCAGATTTTGGGCGATCATGGGAAACATTCCAATCCAGAAAAATTTGGTGATCTCGGAGATGGACTCTTTGAATTCAAGTCGTTCCAAATTCGGATGCCCTTTAGCTACGTCAAAAACGAGAAGGGGCTGTTGCTCATTTCACATGGGTTTATCAAGAAGTCTCCAAAAACGCCGACTTCGGAGATCAAGCGGGCCTGGACGATCCTGAGCGAAGACTCCGCCGTATCCAAGCTATGCGCAATCAACGAGAAAAACACCAAGAGAAAGCGGCCATGACTACGAAATTCGATGAATTGATGCTGGACCCCGAGTTCAGGAAGCTCTACGCCATTGAGGGGCTTATTGCAGACACCGCGCAGATGATCTCCGACTTGCTTGAGCGTAGGAACCTTAAGCGAGCCGACCTTGCCCGTCTGCTCAATAAGACTCCTGCATTTGTGTCACAGCTCCTGAACGGAAAAGCGAACATGACGGTGCGAACGCTCGCCGAGGTTCTCTACGCGCTGAGTGCGTCCGCCAAAATCAATGCTCTTGATGAAGGCGAATCTGCTCCCGAAACTACGGACTGCCTCGATACGCATACTTTTCGCATACATGTGCCCGTGCATGGACATGGCCCCAGCTTTTCCTGGGGCCGCTCTGGAACTGATGCAATTCAATCTCGCGAATCCGAAACCCGTTCAGAGTATGCCGCATGAACACATTCACGATTGGTCAGACCAAGCAGGATACCGAGTTCGCAATTGCGCTTCATCAAAATGCGCAAATCGTAGACATTCGCCTCGCACGTGCAAGAGCCGCAGCTGACCGTCCTGGAACCCAATTTCAGGAACCAATTGCAGCATCCCTGAGCGTAAAGGCAAAGCAGGTTGAAGGACCACCGGGCCACCTCTTCATTGAGGTCGCGTTTCGCCTATCAGGAACCAGAAAACAGGATGAATCGAGTGGCAGGATGGCGGTTTCGGTCGAGTGTACATTTGAGGTGATCTATCAGTTGAAGCCGGACTTTACCCCGACCCCCGAGCAAGTCAAAGCGTTCAAAGACGGAAATGCAATCTTCAACTGCTGGCCATACGGGCGCCAGTACGTTCAAGACACGATCCAGAGGCTGGGTTTCCCACCGCTGATACTGCCGCTCCTTCGGGTTCAAACCAGACATCGTGAGGCTCGAAAATTGGCGAAGCCCAAGTAAGGCCTTCGAACCCAATGAAGGGCCACGGTCGCGGGCCGGGTGCCCCATCCTTCCAGCGCTCTTTGCTCGAAGGGTGAGGTCAGAATCGCGGAAAACTCGCTCCGCCCCTTTTGCAGACTATTTCCCTCCACTGGCGCACAATAGAGAAGGTAGAGGAACCACAGAGCCCCACCGGGCCCCGGCTCCCCCGGAGAATCCTTACACTTTCAGCTATGTCCCCGGTCCGCAAGGTGTGTACTAATTAAATAACGGAAGTATGTACTTTACGCAAGGGGAAGAAACACCGCAAACATGGCGCTGGATATAAAATGGCCCAATGGGGCGCTATGTATATTCCGTAACATACTGAAATAAAGATACTTAAATAGCTATAAATACTGCCAACATTGCTTGCATATCATTCCAATTTGCATTGGTCTCAGAGTGTGTGCTATGCTCAGGCATCCTTAGGGGGGATGAAATGAGTGATGTTCTGGAAGGACTAAAAGAGCGGTTTGAGGTTGCGAAGGCTCGATTAACTGCGGCCCAAAAACGGAACGCTGAGACCGTCGCGGAGCTTGCCGCAGCCACTACCGAACACAACATTTGGTATCACGCCGTCAACTTGGAGACAAAAGAACAGGAACGCCTCGCGGCAGAAGCGAACAAAAAGCAGATGCCTCTGCCGGAAATCTTGATCCAGCCGCGCCCAATCACTGCCCGTGAGGCGAACACTTCGGGGCCTTCTGAAAGCCAAACAGACTCTACTGTAAGCCAGGAATCTCCGAAGCAGACCGAAATCGTCCGCGATGCTCTTCGACTCCATCCCACAGGTATGACGCCGGCCGACATTTGGGAAAAGCATAAGAAAGAGATTTCGAGCAGACCGTATCTGTATTCCATCTTGAAGCGACTGCGCGATAAAGATGAGGTCGCGCTCCGGCGCGGCAAGTATATCTTCAAGCCGAAGCCTGTTGAGCCGAAGCCGGGAGCGGGAATGGAGGTTCACACCATCCAATAGAACGAGCAGTCAGCGTTGATCCTTAGGAGGGAATGAACGCTGACTGCTCTCGATCAGTGCGGTAGTGGCGAAATTGGCAGACGCGACAGCCTTGGGAGCTGTTGGAGGCTTAGTCTCCGAGCGGGTTCAAATCCCGTCTACCGCACCAGACAACAACACCAGTTTATACCAGTCTGTGTAGGCTGGCAAGATTTTTCTGCCTCAAGTTATTTTTTACTTGACACAATGCTTGCGTTAGGTATAAAGTTGTTTACATGAAGAAGAGCCTACACAACCTATCGAAGTCCGGCACAGTTGCAGAGATTCCATTGGCCTGCTCGGATGAATTGGCCGCTGTTGAATTCTTTGAAAAGCAGCGTTGGGGAAGCAGCCCCTGCTGCGTCAAGTGCGGCAGCGTCGAGGTCTACAAGATGGCCGATGCTAAGACTGGCGAGCGCAACAGCCGTTATCTCTGGCGCTGCCGGGACTGCAAAGAGCAGTACACCGTTCGCATTGGCACAGTCTACGAGGAATCAAGGTTGGCAATGCGTCACTGGGCCTATGCGTTTTGGCGGGCTTGCACGTCGAAGAAAGGCGTCTCCGCTCTGGAGATTAAGCGCCATTGCCAGATCAGCTACAAATCCGCCCTGTTCCTCTTGAACCGGATACGGTACGCTATGGCTCCAGACCTTCCAACTGCTCCTCCATTGACGGGAATTGTTGAAGTCGATGAAACCTATGTAGGCGGCAAGCCGCGCTATAAGGGCCACAACAAGAGGGGGCGGGGCACAAGCAAGACGCCCGTATTCGCAGCGGTTGAGCGCGGGGGCAGTATCCGCCGTCATGTCGTGGCTGATGTGACTGGCAAGACGCTCAAGGCGGCAATCAGCCAAGTGGTCGATCCTCGCGCCAGGATTATGAGCGATGAAAACCCCTCCTATAACGGGATCGGGAAGACATTCGCGGGGGGTCATGATACGGTCTGCCACTCCGCCAAGGAATATGCCCGTGGGGACGTGAACACAAACACGGCGGAAAGTTCATTTGCGCTCGTCAAGCGCGGCATCATTGGCACGTATCATAACGTCAGCAAGGCATATCTCTATCGGTATCTTTGGCAGTTCGATTTCGTTTGGAATGGGCGTAAACTGAATGACGGTGAAAGAACCGTGCTGGCAGTAAAGGCAGCGGAAGGAAAGCGGCTTATGTATCGGGCCGCGCAATGATGATGCCGACAGCGACGAAAAAACTCCCGACAAAGAAGCTCACGCCCGGACCAAAGCCCGATACGCTCAAGATCGAGGGCAAGTGGCAGGACGCGGTGAAGAAGTCCCTCACGAAGAAGAAACCCGCTGACGGATGGTCCAAAGAGAAGCAGTGATATGAAGGCTATTCGGGCGACGTGTGAGCTTATCGGAATCCTCGCCCTATTCGTTCTGGTTATTCTCTATCCTCCAATGCATATTCTGTGGACACTGATTGGAGGCATTGCCCTGCTTTATCTGTTTTGGCTTCTTCTCGCCATGTGGTGGAAGAAGTGGCTGAAATGAAAACGGATTGGCCTTGCGTAAAGTGCATACTTCCGTTAAATAATCCCCCACCCCCACCCCACTCTTCGCCGCATGTTCGCTGTTTCGGCTAGAGCCTGCCTTGAGCTAAATCGAAGGGCCGGGATGCAAGCCGGACTGCGAAGCGATGAAAGACATCGCTCGGGCTGCGCACCCGTCCCCAGCCGCCAGCCTTCGAGGGCGGCGTGGGGCACAATCCCTGGCCGGCGAATGCAGCGGTTCAACTGCACAGCTTGACAGCGCGCGGCATGCAAGACTACAACTCGCTTTCACCATTTGCCAGCCAGAAGGGTCCTCTCTATGCATCCGTCAAACTCCAAAGAAAGCTCACCGGCACGGCGAAGGCTGCTGGGTACGATGGTCTCCGCGGCGGCGTTGCTGGGCCTGAATGCTGCGGGGGCTGCCGCCAGCGAGCCTGCCCCGGAGAGTGCCAACACCGTACCTCCGGAACCGAAACCGGCCCTGCCGGAAGAGCTGCTGGCGCTAGCCCGCCTGCGCAGCTACCAGACCCACCGCTCGTCGAGCTGGGACCGTACAGGCGGAAATGACGATTCGGTCCGCGTGGAGCCGGGACAGACGGCTACGCTGCTTGAAGTTTCGGGCGCCGGCGTGGTCACCCATCTCTGGTTCACCATCAACTCGCATGATCCGATGCACCTGAAAAACCTGGTTCTGCGCGCGTGGTGGGACGGAGAAACGACACCGTCGGTCGAGGTCCCTATCGGCGACTTCTTCGGCCTGGGACTGGGCGAGTATTTCGTTTACCAATCGGCTCTGCTGGCCGTGGCGCCCATCAAAGCGCTCAACGCCTACTTCCAGATGCCGTTTGCAACCTCGGCCCGCATCGCTCTCAGCAATGAAGGCAAAGTCCGCACGGATAACCTCTACTTCGCCATCGATTACGCCGCGCTGCCTGCCCTTCCGGGCGATGTGGGCCGTTTTCATGCGCAATACCGCCAGGCCGCTCCCTGCAAGGGCTGGACGGACGACTGGGCTAACCAATACGAGCCCCGCATCAACGACCGCAAGAACCTGACCGGCGAGGACAACTATGTCTTCCTTGAAGCTGTGGGCAAGGGACATTTTGTAGGAGTGACCCAGGCAGTGGAGCAGAACCAGGACGGCTGGTTCGGCGAGGGCGACGATATGATTTTCATCGACGGCGATGGGTTGCCCACCATTAACGGCACCGGGACCGAGGACTACTACAACGGGGCCTGGGATTTTGGCGGCCAGGCATTCGCCTACATGCACAATGGCGCGCCTTATATGGTGAATCCGGAGCGGATCGGAGGCCGTTACTGCCTCTACCGCTGGCACATTGAAAGCCCGGTCACCTTTGAAAAGTCGATTCGGGTGACCATTGAACACGGCCACGCCAACAATCGCTCTGACAACTTCTATTCGACGGCTTACTGGTACCAGGCAGAGCCACACGCGGCGTTTCCAGCCCTGCCTGCGCCCGCTACACGCGTTCCGCGGATCATCCACTTTGGCGGATCTGCGCCGGCGCCCCCTCAGTGATTTGAACCCGCCTTAACAGGCTGCGGAAAAACTCGTTCGGGGGCGCAGGAAGCGTCAGGGCACGACTTTAGTCGTGCCGTAAGTGCCGCAGAATCAATACGGGCTTCACAGGCTGCGGAAAAACTCGATTCCTATTCCGGCAAGCGTCAGGGCACGACTTCAGTCGTGCCGCAAATGCAACAAAATAAACGTCGGGCTTTAGCCCCTGAGGCATGCCCCTTTTCCCTTTCTGCCCGAGAACAGGACTTTTTCCGCAGCCTGTTCAGCCCCTGCGGTATGCTTTTCGGGTATTTCGGTTGAATTCGGGCCTTTTTCCGCAGCCTGTTTAGCCCGTACATAAATCGAGCAACATGAACCTGGGCCTTAGCCCCTGAGGGACGCTTCCTTCCTTCAAACTGACCCACTACCCGGCCATTCGAACGCTAGTTTGCGGCTCACGGCTATTGCAGGCGAGCTGCACCGGGCGCCCGCTTCTTACGCAATTCGCTCAACCCCTACGGCTGGTTGTAATAGCCGGTGTTGGTCAGGGCCGTCAGCCCCGGCTTGCCCACCTCGATCTTCAGGTCGTGATACTCATTCGGCTTATCCGCCCGCGGAGGATCGAACGACAGCGTATAGAACGCGCTCGCGTCATCCACACACTTGTCGAGCTGGGCTGTCAGGTCGTTGTCTGGGCCCAGAACTCGCCCGCCGCTCTGGATGGCAAGCACCTTCAAAGCCAGGTCTGTGGAGTCCGCTTTCTCGACCTTCTTTACCCCCTTCAGGTATTCCTGATAAAGGAAAGTGCCAATCCCAGGCATCCCTAGCGCAACGCTGTAAACAGAGATGTGGCCCTGGCGCAACTTGTCTGAAAGCTGGACGATCCTGTTGAATATTTCCTGTTGGCCCTTGGCGGAGGTCTCAATGTTCGGCCCAGAGAGCATCGGCCAGCCGGGGCCGGCCCAGATCAGCAGCTTCCTGCCCGGCTTCTTCGCTTCACTGTCCGCAATGGCCGTGAACATCTTAATGGAGGCGCTGAAGCGCTCAATTGCGCCCCACGCGCCTGCCGCCCTGCCAGTGCTCCGCAACCCCACGTCCAACTGATTTGTTTCCGCGGCCAGCGCGCCGCCATCGAGTGTCGGCCGGTTGCGGGCAGTCACGCCGGCGTCATTGATCACGAACAGCGACGTCGGCTCGGCCAGGTGTCCGCCATTCTCGAGCAAAAACCTCGCGATCTGCTGTCGCGTAATGGAAACTTGCGAAAATGGCAGGTTGACTGTATCGATCACAAGAATCACTTCGACAGGCGGGTCGGGTTTCTGAATCGTTGCGTCGAAAGCTTGAAAGGAGAGAATCTTTCCCGGCAGGTTATTGTCCAACAGCGCAAAGTCCTTCAGCTCCAGGCCGGATACAGGCTTGCCCGACTTATCCGCCACCACAACATCGAGCTTGATGCGCCCCTCCCTGACCTCGGGCAGTGGCTCAGGTACGGGACGCGGGCTGAGCGCCGGAGTCTGAGGCGCGGCTGCGGCGGGGTCTGTCGCGGTTCCGGCTGCGGGGTAACTTTGCTGCGCCCAGGCCATGGCCGGCAAGCAAAGAAGAAGAACGAAGCGGACGGAGTGAAAACTGCGCATGAAGGTCGCCTTCCTGAAAACCTCAACAAAAATCCTCGCTTGAAGTCTACGCCCATGCCCCGATCAACTCCGGACAAGTCATAATATAAGCAACCTTGAAAACGCAGCGATACCATTGCCCGGTGAGTCTGGTCGTTCAAATTGGAGTCGAGCTTGCGTTACCGCCCCTGGCCAGTCCAGAGCCATGTACAGAATAAGGATTGAAGATCGGCAAGAGGAGTTTCGAACCATGACACGGAGATTGGCAGCAAGAAGGCAGCTTGCAAGGCCGTCCGCGGGCGTTTTGGCGATTCTGCTTGCAGGTTGCGCCATGACGCAAGCACACCAAGCCGCCGCGCAAGACGCGCCCTCAGCGATCCCAGCGGCCCCAGCCGACTCAACAATCCCGGCGATTGCAACAACCCCGCCGATTTCCCCCGGCGACGCAGGGTGGCTGAAAGACCTGACCGACTGGCGTGCCGCGCGAGAGCGCCTGGTCGACGCCCCGGACGGCTGGCTGTCCCTCGTGGGGATGGCGTGGCTCAAATCCGGCCCCAACTCCGTCGGCGCAGCCGAGGACAACCAAATTCGAGTGCGCGACAAGGTTCCAGACCACATCGCCGTGCTCACCGTCGCTGGCAACTCTCCCAAAGCCATGACCGTCCAGCTTCAAGCGCCCAAAGGCGGCTTCCCACCGGATCTGATGATCGACGGCAAACCAGCAGCCGAGGGCCCGCTCGCGGTCGATAGCGACTCGCCCCCGATGATAACCTGGCACGGCCTGACCATTGTGGCGCTCAACCGCGGCGGCCGCTACCTGCTTAGCATCAAGGACGCCGACTCGCCCCTTCGCACCAACTTTCATGAGCTCCACTGGTACCCACCCGACCCCAGGTTCCGCGTCTCCGCCGCCTGGACTCCCTACAACCCGCCGCGCATGGTCAAGATTCCCACCGTTCTCGGCAACACCCTTGATTTTCCCTCGCCTGGATTTGCCGAGTTCGTCCTCGACGGCCAGCCTATCAATCTGGAGCCGGTAACCGAGCCCGGTCATGAAGGGACGCTATTCTTTATCCTCACCGACGTCACCAGCCAGATCACAACCTATAAGACAGCCCGCTATCTCCACACCGGCCTGCCCGACCACGGCGTGGACCATCCCGGCCAATTGACGCTCGACTTCAACAAGCTGGAAAATCCTCCCTGCGCCTACACAACCTATGCCAGTTGCCCTCTGCCGCCCGACCAGAACCAGTTGCCGGTCGCCATTGAAGCCGGCGAGCGCCTCTACACGCCGCGTTGATATGGGCGGCCGATCCAATTCTGCTCGTACGCCGCGTGAAGAAGGTTGGTGTGTATCTACTTTTGAAAGGGCGCGGCGGGGTACCCTCTGGGTCCCGCGCCGCAAAGAACAGCAAAATGAGCGTGGGCTGGTAGGCGTGGGTTTTACAGGCTGCGGAAAAACTCGTTCGGGCGGTAGGCCAGGGATTTATCCCTGGTATAAGATCAACAGAATCAATGCGGGCTTTAGCCCCTGAGGTATGCTTTTCTCCGCTTTTGACCCAGAACAGATCTTTTTCCGCACCCTGTTGAACCCACCCATTTATCCCCTGAGGGAAGGCCTCCTTTACCGCAAGACTTGTTCAAACCACAACGAGGGCGTACCAGTCTCAACCTCACCGGCTCGCCCGCCGCAAGGAAAACCGCCATGTTCCAAACAATTGAAGACATTCGCATCCTATGGACCAAAGTCGTCCTCCCGCCTGTATTTCTTGAGGAAGAGTTCCCGGTCACCGAAGTCGCCTCGACCACCATCTTCAACGCCCGCGCTGAGATCGTTGACATCCTCAACCGTCGCGATCCTCGCCTCCTCGTCCTCGTCGGCCCCTGCTCCATTCACGACACCAAGGCCGCCCGCGAATATGCCGCCCTCCTCAAATCCGCCATCGGCGAGTTCTCCGCCGATCTGCGCATCGTCATGCGCGTCTATTTTGAGAAGCCCCGCACCACCATCGGATGGAAGGGCCTCATCAACGATCCGAATCTGGACCAGTCCTACAAGATCAACGACGGCCTCCGCCAAGCCCGCCGCCTGCTCCTCGATCTCGCCGAGATGGGCGTCCCCACCGGCGCCGAGTTTCTTGACATGATCTCCCCCCAGTACATTGCCGGCCTGGTCAGTTGGGGCGCCATCGGCGCACGCACCACCGAGAGCCAGGTCCATCGCCAGCTTGTCTCCGGAGTCTCCTGCCCCGTCGGCTTCAAGAACGCAACCTCCGGTGACGTGCAGGTCGCCATCGACGCAATCCAGTCCGCCGCACATTCCCACACCTTCCTCGGCCACACCAAGCACGGGCAATCCGCCATCTTCGTCACCACTGGAAATCCGGATTGCCACATCATCCTGCGCGGCGGCCGCAACATGGTCAACTACACTGCGGAGTGCGTAGCCCAGACCGCCGATCAGATGCAAAAAGCGGCCATCCAGCCCCGCATCATGATCGACTTCAGCCACGCCAACAGCAGCAAGGACTACCGCCGCCAGCCCATTGTCTGCCACGATGTCGCCGCCCAGATTGCCCAGGGAAATCCAGACATCATCGGCGTCATGATCGAGAGCAATCTGGTAGCCGGCGCACAGAAGCTCGTCGCCGGCCAACCCCTTGTCTACGGCCAGAGCATCACCGACGCCTGCATCGACTGGCCTGAAACCCACACCCTGCTAGCCGAACTAGCCGCCTCCGTCCGCACCCGCCGCCGCTAAGGCGTTGTGCATAATAACCGCTTCCTCGATTGCGGCTCCTGATCGTGTCAGTCGTCCACCGGCGTTGCCGACCCGCGGAGGATGAAACTGCAGCTAGCGCCGCCGCCGCTAACCTGCTAACTCGCTATCCCCGCTTCAGCGGGGGCTAACTCGCCGCTTTTACCCGAACACGCTGTTCCCGTGTGGATTGTGGAACTTGCAGCACAATCGGAATCTTGTTTCTTTTTACGGCGCGGTTGAAGCCGCGCCCTTTCAAAACAGCCTTGAGAATGGCAGTTTCTGGACAGATTCTCNNAGAGCACGCGAAAGGGGAACGAAGCAAAATGAAGAACTTCATCCAAGGCATATTGGTTGTTTCAGCGCTGGCAAGCGCGGTTTCATTGAGTGCGCAGACTGCCGGCGAAATCGTCAGCAAGCATGTGGCAGCCATTGGGGGCAAAGACGCGATCAGCCAGGTGAAATCGGTGTATATGGAGACCTCCATCACGATGATGGGAGGCGAGAATCCGAGTACCACGACCATCGTGAACGGTGTCGGCTACAAGAGCGAGACAGACTTCAATGGCACGAAGATCGTGCAGTGCTACACCGATAAAGGCGGCTGGACCATCAATCCCATGGCAGGCGCGGCCACTGCCACGCCCATGCCGGATGACGTCTACAACGCGGGTAAAGCTCAAATCAACATTGGCGGCGCACTTTATGACTATGCTGCCAAGGGCAGCAAAGTCGAGTTGCTTGGGAAGGACGGAGGCGCCTACAAGATCAAATTAACTTCGAAGGAGAATGTCGAAGCCGTTTACCTCATCGACTCGACTTCCTATCTTATTACATCTGTGACGTCGAAGGGCAAGATGCAGGACCAGGATGTGGACATCACCACCAAGTATTCCGATTACCGGAAGACCGAACTTGGCTACGTGATTCCTTATGCCATCGACGTGGATTTTGGCGGACAATTCGGGCTGACCATTGCGGTGAAAAAAGTGGAACTGAACAAGACGATCGACCCCGCCATATTTGCAATGCCGAAATAGCGCGTCAGGACGAATCGCGAATCGTTTTTCAGTTACCGCTCAGTTGAGTGCGCGTTGCCGGCCGCTCGCCGGCAATTCGAGCCGAGCACGTTCCAGGCTGTAGCTGGCGCCCTATTCCTGACATCCGATTTATCAGTGGTTCTCCGAATCGTTGCTGCCCAAGCGGCGCAGGTGATCGCCCCTGATGCCCCATGCCGTTTGTGACCCGCCACTGCGATCTCGCGTCCGCAGATCTTGCCGGATTATCTGCTATCCAGCCAACTGAATTAACGGGTCAACGAGTAAACAAGGGTTACGGTTGTGTTTACCTCCACCGGCTCACCGTCCCGTGTAAATGGCTTGTAGGTCCAGTTCCTCACAGCGTCCAGCGAGGCCTGCCGCATCGTCTGAGGGCCGCCGACTATGCGCAGGTTTGAAACATGCCCATCCGTGTGGATCTGCAGCGCTATGATGACGAGTCCACCCAAATGTTCAGACCTGTGTTCGCCAGGGTACAGAAAATCATATTCGGGGTAAGGATGGTGCAGGAGCTGCCGACTTGTTTCTCTTACATCCAGCGCGATCACCTTCGGCGGTGGAACCGCATCCGCTGGCGGCGTAAACTGTGCATCGTCGATGGAACTGAGTGATTCAATCTTCTCAAGCTTCGCGGTGAGCATTGGTTTTTGAGCCGGCGACGAGGCCCCGTATTCTTCGATTGTCTGAGGCAAATAGCAATCCTGAAACTTGATGATGCTGTTGCGGACGTACCTCGAATTCCGACTGTCGGAACCCTGAATACGCAGGATCGGCGAGTGCTCGTCCGTGCAATAGGTCTCATTTGAGACTGATCCCTTCAAAAAGAAGGCTTGTATCGCCGTGACTGGTTCCGGTGGTTGCGATACCACTACGCATACAAGCTTTGTGCCGCCAGCTGAAGGCTCACCCATCTGGAGTTTCGCAGCATCGATCGAATCCTTATCCATTGCAATCGGATGGATGAATTGATCCACGATCTCCATCAGCTCAGACGGTGCGCTATCCGGACTGCCGGTGCGCCGGATGCCGGCGCTTGTCACATATTCGACCTGATTGAAATTGCTCGTTGCGAAGATTCTCTTGTACTTGTCCGGACCCGCCCAAAACTCCTCAAAGGTTCCTTGCGATAAAGGACGTCCGCGACCATCCTTGGAATCAAAACTGATCGTGATGTGCCAAGGCGTGAGATTTAGTCTCGCGAGTCCGTTGGCATTTGCAGCAGCCAAAAGAAAATCCTTGGGATCGGGTGACGATGAATTGGAATCTGGGCTGCTCTGTTGGCAGACTCCGCTAACCGTAAGGCACAAAATGGAAAGCGGTAGGGCGCACAACCATCCTGCCGGTACTCGATAGGATTTAAGCATGCCGGATTATAGTCCCAACGCAAATCGAGTTGCCGTGACGCTGCGTCCCGGGCAGTTGGTCGCCAAACCGTCACTTACTCTTCGGTAAACAGCTACGGTGAACCCGGCCTGCGATGGGCCAGCATAGGAATCTGTGCCAACGTCGCGCTCCACCAGGATCGCTCCATGGTCATCGCGGCGGGTAGGAAATCGGTAACGGCCAATGCCGTTGCGTTCTGTAGAGGTCGGGCTTCCAGTTGGCAGGCAGTTCGCGGGACGGCCCGCGATCCTCCGGGTGGACCACACTGGCGCAGCCCGGCCGGTATGTGATTGAATCGAAGATAGGCGCGGCTGCCCCGGAGGTCACACGGAGCTTCCGCAAGGAGAGGTCTAGATCGATGGCAAATTCCCTGCTTCCCCCTGAAGAGCGCAACCTGACCCCCGACCAGGTGGAGGCGCTGGACAAGCGGCGCGACCTGGGCCACACATTGCTGGTGATTGCGGGCCAGTTTGCGGTCATCGCCGCCATCCTGCTGCTTTGGGTGGGCCAGGACCTCACGTACTCGCCGGGTTGGGCGCATCCCATGGCGTATTACTTCGCCATCGCCCTGGCCATCATCGTGGTCTTCGGCATCGCGGGAATTGTGCTGCGCAAAGGCACGCCGCGGCTGGACTAGGGCCTGTCTCCATTACCCGGCCACGCACCGTTGCGCACAACCGCCCAAAACGGTATAGCCTTGAAGTTGTCGATGGCTGCTGTTTCCCCAAATCCTTCCACGTTGACCGCGCCCGCCCGGCTGACCGACAGCCTGGGCCGGGTCATTCACGATCTGCGCGTGTCCATTACCGACCGCTGCAACTACAAATGCGTCTACTGCCGCACCGGTGAGTTTGGCGCGCAATATCCCGAGCTCAGCGTCGAAGAGTATCTGCGCCTGATCAAGCTTTTTGTCGGCCTGGGCATCACCAAGGTGCGGCTGACGGGCGGTGAGCCGCTGCTGCGCCGCGGGTTGGTTGAGCTGGTGCGGGAACTGGCTGGTTTGCGCACGCTTTGGGACGAGCCGCTGGACCTGGCGCTGACCACCAACGGCCACTTGCTGGACACACTTGCCGCGCCGCTCAAAGCTGCCGGACTCGACCGCGTAACGGTGAGCATGGATGCCGTGGACGCGCCCACATTCGAGCGCATTACGCGCGTTCCCGGAAGCTTCGAAACTGTGCTCAGGGGCGTTCGCGCCGCACGGGCCGCCGGGCTTACGCCCCTCAAGATCAACTGCGTTCTGCTGCGCGGCTTCAACGATGACCAGATTGAAGGCTTCGCCCGGTTTGCGCGCGAAGAGGACGTCGTGGTGCGGTTCATCGAGTTCATGCCGCTGGAAGAAGGCCGCCTGTGGTCGCCCGAAATCGTGGTACCGCTCAAAGAGATCGTCGCTCGCATCGGCCGCGTTTTGCCGTTGATCGACATGCCGGCGCGCGACGCCAGTGAGACGGCGCGGCGCTATACATTCTCCGACGGCGTGGGTGAGATCGGCATTATTGCGCCCGTCAGCCAGGCCTTTTGCGGAGCATGCAGCCGGGTGCGGCTCACCTCCGACGGCAAGATCCGCACCTGCCTGTTCTCGCAAGTGGAACACGACCTTTATGGGCGATTCCGCGCCGGGGCAAGCGACGAGGAACTCCGCGACTACATTTTCCGTACCATCGAAGGGAAGGAAGCGCGCCATCACATCGGTGAACCCGGATTCCTGAAGCCTTCGCGGTCGATGGTGCATATCGGCGGCTGACGATGGTTCGCCGCGGCCGGCTTGCCGCCCTTCGAGCAAAAACCGCTCGCAGAATGAGGCGCCCGCGAGCCTTGCAATGTCTTGCCCCGCCGCGGTTGAGTTGCGTTTTTTTGATATCGCGCCTGAACGCCGTGTGACAGAATGCTGGAAAGACTTCACCCCAGGGTCCACCGATGACGGACGAGAAGGAAAACCGCATCCCCCTCACGGACCTGCTGGTCTTCCACCAGTTGACGCGGTCGCTCACGTCCAGCTTTGACCTGGACACCATTCTGCGCACCATCCTCGAGCACATGGAGCGGATCATCGAGGCGGAACTGTGGACGCTGCTGATGCTCGACGAAGCGACTCAGGAACTCTACTACGCCATCGCCGCCGGCGGGGAGCAGGCGGCGCTTGGCGATCTGCGCGTCAAAGTGGGCGAGGGCGTGGCTGGCTGGGTAGCCCAGCACGGCGAGACGCTGATCGTGCCTGAGGCCGAGCACGATCCGCGAGTGAGGAATGAGTATCCCTCCAAGCCGCGCAAGGTGCGTTCGGTGATTGCCATGCCAGTGCGCGGGCGCAAAGGCACCCACGGCGTCATCGAAATTCTCAACCCGCGCTCCGACCAGATGACCGACTATACGATCGCCATCCTTCACATTCTGGCCGACCACGCGGCCATCGCAATCGAGAATGCGCGCGACGTGACCCGCATCCAGCAGTTGAGCATCATCGACGACTGCACCGGCCTCTTTAACGCGCGCCATCTTTACGATGTGCTGGGACGGGAGTTGGACCGATGCCGCTCCCTGGGGCTGCCGGTGAGCCTGGCATTCCTCGATCTGGACCAGTTCAAGCTGGTCAACGACGAGCACGGCCACCTGGTGGGCAGCCAACTGCTGGCCCACACCGGCCGCCGGCTCCAGGAGTTGAGCTTGAACCGGCCTAAGGACCTTTGTTTTCGCTACGGGGGCGACGAGTTCGTGATTCTGATGCCGGAGACCGGCCGGAAGGACGCGCTGGCCCAGGCAACTTATCTGCTCCATGCACTGAAGCAAACCGTCTTCCCCATTATGGCCGGGCTCTACCTGAAGGTGAGCGCCAGCATGGGCGTGGCAACCGCCCCCGCGGACGGCTCAACCCTTCATGCCATCATCGGCGTCGCCGATACGCGCATGTACTCGGTGAAAGCTAGTGGTCGCGGCCAGGTGCGGGGAGCGTAGAGCTCCTGCTGCAAGGGGTCAGCGCAAATTACTCCTCTTCGCCCAGATGCTTTTCGGTAATCTGATCGCCGGCGAGCCTCTCTAACTGATTCCGCCAATCCAGCGACTCGACAAAGGCCTTGGACTCGCGCCAGTTGGGTTCGACGATGACGTGCAGCTCCAAATACACGCGGGTCCCGAGCAGCGACTCGATCTGCCGCCTCGCGCCGGTGCCGATCTCCTTCAGCTTCGCGCCACCCTTGCCGATCAAAATTGCTTTCTGCCCGTCGCGCTCGCAGTAGATGGCCGCCGCAATGCGGGTAAGCGGAGCGCGGGCAGGGACAGCACCCTTCTTGCGCGGGACAAAGGGCGCAGGCTCCTCGTATCGCTCAATCACCACCGCAGACGCATAAGGAACTTCTTCGCCCGTCTCCACCAGAATGCTCTCGCGAATCAGCTCCGCCACCATGAAGCGCTGCGGCTGATCGGTATATTGGTCTTTAGGGTAGTAGCGCTCTCCTACCGGGAGCGCATCGACGATCTTGCGCACCAGAATATCGAGACCGTCCCGCTTGCGTGCGCTCACGGGAATAATCTGGGCAAAGTTGAACTGTTTGGTCAGCGTGTCGATGAGCGGCAGCAGATGGTCTTTCGGGACCAGATCGATCTTGGTGAGCACCAGGAAGACCGGGCAGTCGAGCTTGCGAATCAGGCCAAACAGAAACTCGTCCTCGCTCGCCCAGTTGGTGCGCTCGCGCTTGGGGACTGTGTTGGCAGCTTCCGGATGGTGAACCAGGGGCTGGTAGGCCGGGGTTTCAACCCCGGCATCACGGTCGACGGAATCCAATTGGGCTTTAGCCCCTGAGGCATGCTCTTCGTCAACTCCGGCGGCCGGCAGTTCGACACTCGGCGCCGCCGCCTCTTCCAACTGCACCCGCCGCGTAGCGTCCATCAGCACCAGCACCAGGTCGCGTGTCTCCAGAGCCTCGTAGACCTCCTGCAACATGCGGCGATCCAGGTGCGAGCCGGGCTTGTGCACGCCGGGCGTATCGACAAAGACAATCTGCGCGGCCTGATGCAGACCCTTGTGCGCCGCCACCTCCACCACCCCGGCGATGCGGTTGCGCGTGGTCTGCGGCTTAGCGGAGACGATGGCCACTTTTTCGCCGATCAAGGCGTTCAGCAGCGTACTTTTGCCGGCGTTGGGCCGGCCCAGAATCGCGACAAATCCAGATTTCAAAGGCTTTTCATTCTCCTACCCCTCTATTATCGCGGATTGGCTGGTTGCGCGTTGCTATCATTTCGCCATGACCCACGAGGGAACAACGGAACGCCTGATCCTGCGCCCGCTGGAGATTGCCAATGCGGAGCAGATTCAGGAGCATTTTCCCCACTGGGAGATCGTGAAGTACATGCTGAACCGCATCCCCTGGCCCTACCCGGCGGATGGCGCGATCCAGTTTTTGAGGGACGTTGCGATTCCCCAGCGGGAACGCGGCGACGCCTGGCATTGGAGCCTCCGCCTGCGCAACGACCCATCTCATCTCATCGGTGTCATCAACCTCACGAAAGGCGACGGTCCCAATCGCGGATTCTGGCTAGGCCTGCCCTGGCACGGACAGGGTCTGATGAGTGAGGCCGCCGCCTGGGCCAACGATTACTGGTTCGACTCGCTCGGCTTCCCGGTTCTGAGGGTCGCCAAGGCAATCGCCAACACCGCATCGCGACGCATCTCTGAAAAGCAGGGAATGCGCCTGGTGGGTCTGGAAGATCGGGATTACGTCTCCGGCCGCCTGCCCTCGGAGCGTTGGGAAATCACGGCAGAAGAATGGCGCGCGTGGAAAGCTTGCGGCAAGCTCCGTTTATAAATTGGCCCGCGGCGAGGTTCGAAGCCGCACAGAATCAGGAAGACTCGGCTGCGGCAACCGCCGGCGGAAACACCCGCAGCCGCTCCACGCGCCGGTCGGTGGACGCAACCACCTCCATGCGCAAGCCGATCGGTTCCAGCAGCACCATCTCGCCGGGCAGCGGAATGCGGCCTTCGACTTCGCTCACCAGGCCGCCGAGCGTTGTGGCTTCGTAAAGATTGCCCAGGTCAGCCGCCTCGCCGAAAAGATCGGCGAGCTGATCCACAGGAAAGCCGCCGGGAACCACCCACACTCCGCCCGGTTCGCGCTGCGGTTCTTCGATCGGCGTCTCAACCTCGTGCTCGTCGCGGATGTTGCCCACAATCTGCTCCAGCAAATCCTCGATGGTCACCAAACCTGAGACGCCGCCGTATTCGTCGATCACGATGCGCATGTGCTGCTTTTCCCGCTGCATCTCGCGCAGCAGCTCGTAGCCGCGCTTGGTTTCGGGCACAAAAACCGCCTCCCGCTGAATGCTGGCCACCATGCGCGTGCGAGCTTCTTCATCGGTAATCTGCAGCAGGTCATGGGCAAACGCGATGCCGGTCACGTTGTCCAGCGACCCGGCGTAAACCGGAACGCGGGAGAAGTTGTGCTCGCGCAGTTGGTTGAGGAATTGCTCGAGGGTAATCGAATCGCGCACGGCAAAAACCGCGGGGCGCGGGGTCATCACCTCGCGGACCAGCTTGTCGCCAAACTCGACGGCGGAGCGGACCAGATCGATGTCGCTCTCCTCGAGAATGCCCTCCTCTTCGCCGGCTTCAAGCAGCGCCTCGACATCGACCGCAGCCTCCTCCTCGGCGGTTACAGGCTCCTCCGCCAGCTCCGCCACAGAGAAAAAGAAGCGCACAAAGACGGTGATGGGCGTCATGAGCCACAGCAGCAATCGGATCGGCCAGACGAGCCGCCCCGCCCAGCGGCCCCGCGTGCGGTTGAAGAGCAGGGAAGGCAGAAGCTGGTTGCAGAAGATCACCACCAGCACCACGCCGAGAACCGCCTGGGCGATCTCAGCGTAAGAAGGCCGCCCCTGGTGAGAACCGCGATCGAACAGAACCGCGCCGAACTCCAGCGCGATGATGCCCAGCGCCAGTTGTTGCAGCACGGCCGCGGAGATGGCGGCGTGCTCCCGGCTCAGCCCCAGTTGAGGCTCAACCAGCTCCTCCCACGCATCCAGGTTCTCCTCGATTTCGTGCGTGAGAATCTTGCCGAACTCCGAGTAGACGCGGCTGATGTAGGAGGCCAGCGTCTCGACCACGGCCAGCAACAGAACCATCAGAATGGCGAGCGTGCTCATGGCCGTTTGGCCTTTGCCCGAGGCTTAGACGCTTTGGAAACGCGCGGCTCTGTTTTGAAAGGCCACGACTCTGCCTTGAAAGTGCGCGGCTCCGCTTTGAAAGGGCACGACTCCGCTTTGAAAGGCCACGACTCTGCTTTGAAAGTGCGCGGCTCCGCTTTGAAAGGCCACGACTCTGCCTTGAAAGTGCGCGGCTCTGTTTTGAAAGGCCACGACTCTGCCTTGAAAGTGCGCGGCTCCGCTTTGAAAGGGCACGACTCTGCCTTGAAAGCGCGCGGCTCTGCTTTGGAAACGCGCGGCCTCAGCTCACCGCAGTCCCCGTTGTCCGATGTTTTGAAAGGGCACGACTTTAGTCGTGCCGTAAATGGCGCTATTCGAACCTGGGCTTTAGCCCCTGAGGGATGCTTCTTGGGAAACTTCTTCTCGCCCTGCTTTGCCGCGCCGGCTCTCTCAATCAACCCCTGCGGCAATCCCAGCCGCCCGCGTAGCACCCGTTCCCGCCGCGCCATTTTGCCGTCGTCGGCCTCATGGTCGTAGCCGGCCAGGTGCAACAGTCCGTGCAGAATCAGCACCTTGATCTCAGTGGAGAGCGAATGCCTCTGCTCAGCGGCTTGACCCAGCGCCGTGGTCACGCTGATCGCCAGATCGCCTGCAATTCCCTCAGATCCCAAGCCTTCCGCGGGAAACGACAGCACATCCGTGGCCTTGTTCTTGCCGCGAAACTTGCGGTTGAGCCCACGAATCGCCGCATCGGTGGTCAGCAGCACCGTGACCTGCCCCTTCAACCGCACTGCTTTCTGCGCCGCCGCCAAAAAACGGGCCAGCGTGCGCGCCGAAGGCAAACGAAGCTCTTTCTGTGGGGCTGCAACTGCGGGCGCAACCATCCGCTTGGCCGCGTTTACTTTCGCAGCGGGGGCAGCATCGGGGTCCCCATGGACAGGTCTTCGTCCATGGGGTGATTCGGGCTCCAATTCTGGGTCGAGAAGGATCATCATGCCCAGGGCCACAGTGTGCGCGGCCCCGATTCATCTTCCATTCTACGTGAAACGCAAGATTATTGCGGCTTGGCCAAATGCTGCCCTTGCGCCTGCGGCCGGCCTCCGCGCGACTGTGCCCCCACTTCGATGCCCTCGCCCATCGCCAGCGGCAACTCCTGCTGCTGCGGCTTGGCTGACTCGTAGGCGCGGACAATTCGTTGCACCAGCGCGTGCCTCACCACGTCGCAGTCCTCGAAGTGGCAGAAGTGAATGCCCTCAACCCCATCGAGAATATTGATCGCGTCCAGCAGACCCGACTTGCGCGGGTTGGGCAAATCGATCTGCGTGATGTCGCCCGTAATCACCGCCTTCGAGTTGGCGCCCATGCGCGTCAGAAACATCTTCATCTGCTCGATGGTGGTGTTCTGCGCCTCGTCCATGATGATGAAGGCGTCGTTGAGCGTGCGCCCGCGCATGAAGGCCAGGGGCGCAACCTCGATGACGTTCTTCTCCAGCATCTTGTCCACCTTCTCCGGTTCGAGCAGGTCGTAGAGGGCGTCGTAGAGCGGGCGCAGATAGGGGTCCACCTTCTCCTGCAAGCTGCCGGGCAAAAAGCCCAGCCTCTCGCCGGCCTCGACCGCCGGCCGCACCAGAACAATGCGGCTTACCTTCTTTGCATTGATGGCGGCCACGGCCATTGCGACAGCAAGATAGGTCTTGCCGGTGCCCGCCGGGCCCACGCCGAAGGTCATATCGTTCTGCTCGATTGCCTCAACATATTTACGCTGGTTGATGGAGCGCGGCTGGACCGTCCTCTTCACCCCGGCTGAACGCTGCTTGCCGCTGTCAGCCAGCGAACGCAACGTGGTGGCGGAATCGGCCACCACCAGGCGCAGCAATCCATTCAGTTCCCCATTGTGCGGATTCACGCCCTGCTTTCGCAGCGCCTCGAAGTCATGGAAGATGCGCTGAACGCGCGCCACGCCCTCTTCCGGTCCCTCCACATGCACGGCATCGGAGCGGAGATCGATCCGCACGCCAAGCGAGTCTTCCATCAGCCTGAGGTTTTCATCGCGAGTCCCAAACAAGGGCTCAAGGTTGGGCGTGATCTCCAGAGCGATCTTCAAAGGAATCGGCGGCCTCCAGTGCGGCATTGCTGGGTTGAGGTGAACCGGCTGCGGCTCGAAGCGGCCGAGACCGGCATGGATGAATATACCGCGGGAAAACTCCGCGCTGTGTCAGGGCGCGACCTTACAGGCTGCGGAAAAACTCGATTCCTGCTCCCGAACGTGTCAGGGCACGACTTCAATAGCCTGCCCTGAGCAAAGTCGAAGGGTGCCGTAAAAGCAATAGAAATACCCCGGGGCTTCACAGACAGCGGAAAAACTCTGCTGCCAGCAAAGGTTTTGAAAGGGCACGACTTCAGTCGTGCCGTTAGTGCAACAAAAAAATCCCCGGCTTTAGCCGCTGAGGGACGCTTCTCGCCAATTCTGCACGAATTTCCAAGCTTTTCCGCAGCCTCTTCAGCCCCCGCGCAAGACCCCAATCCGGAGGGAGACGGGGGTTTCAACCCCCGTGCAACGTCGCCAAAATCAGCGCGGGCTTCAGCCCCGGAGAACCAGCTTGCAGATATTTCGATTGTTCTTGCTGGGAACCTGCGGACATGAGCCAAGCCCGAGCCTAAGCTCTGGGCTCTGAGGCGAAACCGCGGGATGGTGTTGGCGACCAAATCGGGTATCTGCGCTTGAGAGTAGCGCCAACGGCCTAATGAGTCAATCCACACCACAATTAATTTTGTTGCCCATTGTGCCTTTGGGGATACCTGCGCCCCGCCGCATCCCGATGTTGCGCCTCCCCGGCACACAATTTTGCGCCGCCCGTCACCAGATTGTGCCCAACACCCGCTCCATCGCCGCCCCCTTCGACGAACGAACCGGAGATTTCCCGTCATTCGAGAACCCCTCCGGGCGACATCGGCGTTTG
>PLFY01000124.1 GCA_003138365.1 Acidobacteriaceae bacterium | reverse complement strand
GTGCGCAGCAGCGTTGAGCCGCGTACCTCGGCAATCACGCTGGCCATCTCGCCGGGTATAAGCTCGTCCAGGCTGCGCGGGTTCTGGCGGTCCTCGTAGCGGAACGGCAGGTGGTAGAGCAGGTCTTCGGCGGACAATATGCCCTTAGCCGCGAGCATCTCCGCCACGCGCGGACCGACGCCGCGCACATACATCACCGGAGTATCGAGGCCGGGCACACTACGGATGCTATAGCATTTCTCCCCGCGTAGGCCGGGTGCCCCACCCTCGCGGCGTCCGGGTGCCCCACCCTCGCGGCGTTTTTGTCTTTGCCGCTAGTGGTGTCCGCCACACAGATGGTCGTTTATGTTTTGAAAGGGCACGACTTCAGTCGTGCCGTAAACGGCCTAAAACGAGCTGGGCTTTAGCCCCTGAGGGAAGCTTCTTCTACGAATTCAACCCGTTCACGGGAATCGGTAAATGATGCTATTTGCGGCGGACACCGCTAGGGTGGGATAGCAGCGAACTGCACCGGCTTCTCTCAGGACTTTGCCAGAAAATAAGCCTCGACCGCCTGAATCAACGAAGCGCGATCGAGATACGGCTTTTTGCCTTCGTATCGAGCGGCCCAGCAGATCTGGTTGATGATGTCGCGCGGGAAGCACGCGCGTAACTCCTGCTTCAACGTACCCTTGATAATGCCGATGAGATTGTCGACGATGCCGGATTCGCCCTTGATTCCGCGGTCGGCGGCTACGCGGCGGAAGATCTCGCGGAACTGTTCGTCGGTTAATTCGCCGACCTTGATCTTGGTTTGAATTCTGCGCAGGAACGCGGGATCGACGAGCTCGAACGGATCGAGGTTGGACGCAAACACAACCAGCATCTCAAAGGGAACTTCAATCTTCTTTCCGCCCGCCAAGGTGAGAAAGTCGATTCTGCGATCGAGGGGGACGATCCAGCGATTCAAGAGCTCTTCAGGGCGAAGCCGCTGGCGTCCGAAGTCATCGATGATCAGCACGCCATTGTTGGCCTTCATCTGTAAAGGGCCGACATAATACTTTGTCAGCGGGTTGAATTCCAGATCGAGCATCTCGACTGTAAGTTCGCCGCCAACCAGGACCGCGGGGCGGTTGCAGAGCACCCAACGCTCGTCGTGATTCTCAGGCTCATCTTCCGCCACGCGATTGTGAATTGCCGGATCGTAGATGGTGATGAACTGGCTCTCGACTTCCACGGCGTAGGGGAGCCAAACATCGTCTTCGGCAATCACGCGGGTCAAGGTCTCGGCAATTGTGGTTTTCCCTGTTCCGGCCGGACCATACAGAAAAAGCGATGAGCCGGAGTTCAGCGCTGTGCCCAGTTGCCATAGCGTCTTGTCGTCCAGCACCAGATGGGCAAAGGCGCGTTCCACGTCCGCCGGGCGCACCACCACATTCTTGACGCTCTGCTTCTTGACCTGCTCTACATATTGCTCCAGGGACACAGGCGCGGGGCCCGTGTAATGACTAAGGGAAAGCAATTCCATTGCCCGGGTTCTGCCCTGCGAAGTAATGGCGATGTCAGGAATATTGTTGGCCATTCCGGTCACCTGGCAAAGCAATTCCGTTCGCAGCCGGAGGAAAAGCTCGTTTGCCACTTCGTAGCTGAGTCGAGTCAGTTTGGATAGCTCAAGAATTGAGAATGGGCCGGACAAATAGAGGATCTTTAATGCGAGGTCCTCGAGAACTGACAGGCGCACGCCAACTTCCGCAACGGTCTGGGGCCTGAACGCCGGTCCGTCGGCGGGGGCGGCTTTGAAGTCGTCTATTTTTAGAACGTTTTCCATTTCCCTTTTCCGATAGCTGTTGCCAATATACTGCCTATCTATGCTGGAATCACCCCTTGTCACACTTAAGTGGCACGCCGCATCCATGAAAATGTGCCGAAACGAGCAAGGAATATCCAACCCGCTTTTTCCCGCTCGCATAGGCGTTCATGCCATTGCCCTGCAACCGGAGTCTCGGCAAGATCTGCGCAGAGTCTGCTTTGCTACACTTCTCCTGTGATCGTTTCGCTGAATCGGAGCGATCCGCAAGAAGAGAACGGCGGGAGAATCCATGCCAGTTGTTGAACTCGCGGGAGTGACCAAGGCCTACGAGAATAAGGTTGCCGTCCGCAACCTGAGCCTATCCATCGATGCCGGCCAGATGTTTGGCCTGCTGGGGCCGAACGGTGCGGGAAAAACCAGCACCATTCGCATGATGATGGGCATCACCATTCCGGACTCGGGCAGCATCAGCCTCTTTGGGCAGCCGTTCGACCGCATGAGCCTGGACCGCGTCGGTTACCTGCCCGAGGAACGCGGCCTCTATAAAAAAATGAAAATCATCGACCAACTGGTCTTCTTCGGCCAGTTGCACGGGCTGGAGTCGCAGGAGTCCCGCAAGCGGGCCATCGCGTGGGCCCGGCGCATGGACATCGAAGATTCCCTGCAAAAGAAAACCGAAGAGCTCTCCAAGGGCATGCAGCAGAAAATCCAGTTCATTGCATCGCTGCTCCACAACCCGGGGCTCATCGTGATGGACGAACCGTTCAGCGGCCTCGACCCGGTGAATGCTGCGCTCGTGGAGCGCACTCTCTTGGAACTCAAAGCCCAGGGCAAGGCCATCCTGTTCTCAACCCATCGCATGGATCAGGTGGAGAAGCTGTGCGACAACATTTGCCTGATCAACGACGGCGAGGCTGTGCTGGCCGGCAATCTGCGCGAGATCAAGGCCAGTTATGAGCGCAACCGCGTTGTGGTCGAGTTTGAGGGCAGCGCGGATTTCCTCAACAGCGATGAGATTGCCGAAGCCAAAAACTACTCCGGCCACGCCGAGATCAAGCTCAAGGAACACGGCGACGCGCAAAAGCTGCTGCACGAGGCTGCCGCGGTCGCCACGATTTATCGTTTCGAATTGGTCGAGCCCTCGCTCGAGGAAATCTTCATCCAGACCGTGGGAGGCAAGCCCAATGCGTAACATCCTTCTGATTGCCCGGCGGGAATACCTTGAGCAGATTCGCGGGCGCGCCTTCAAGTATTCCACCATCCTGCTGCCGTTGGGGATTCTCGCACTGCTTGCCGGCATTTATTTCATGGGCCGCAACGCCGGCGCGGGCAAGCATATCGCCATCGCCGCCGACAGCGCGCCGCTGGCCGGCGATATGCGCCGCCAGTTACTCGACGACAAGGCTGCAAAGCTCACCGTCGATGTGGTGGCGCCGGCAACCCAGCAGGATCGAGATCGTCTTCTTGAACTCGTCCGGAGCAAGGCAATTGACGGATTGCTTTCGATTGAGAATTCCTCCACTGGATCGCCGACGGTCACTTATGCCTCGCAATCTTCCATGGATTTCAGAACTTCCGGCCGGCTGAAATATGCCTTGAACAGCAGCCTTGTGCATCAGCGCCTGAAAGCAAAGGGGCTGACGCAGGCTGAAACCGATGTCCTGTTGAAAGATGTCCCCATCGAAAACCTGCAAGTGAACAAGGAGGGCAACGCCGCCAAAAATCAGGGGATGGCGTCGTTTTCAAAGGCCTTTGCCCTGGCTTTTCTGCTCACCATGCCCATCCTGCTCTACGGCATGGATATGGCCCGCTCGATCATTGAGGAAAAGTCCTCGCGCATCTTCGAGGTGATGCTCTCCGTTGTTCGCGCCGACGATCTGCTCACCGGCAAGCTGCTTGGCGTGGGCGCCGTCGGCCTGACCCAGGTCGCCATCTGGGTGATCGCAACCGCGCTCTTCACCGGCTCGGCGCTGGCCGCGCCCTTGCTCAGCGGCAATTTCGCTCTTCATTTCTCCTGGGCTGAGGGCTTGCTCTTTCCGCTGTACTATGTGCTCGGATTCTTCCTCTACAGCGCGCTCTTTTCCGGTCTGGCGGCCACTTGCGAGTCGGCGCAGGATCTGCAGATGTTCATGCCGCTGGCCATTGGACCCGTATGGCTCAGCTTCGGTATCCTTCCCTTCCTGGTCAACAATCCCGGCTCAGGATGGGCCATTGCCCTGTCGCTGTTCCCGCCCACCGCGCCCTTTGTCATGCTCCCCCGCATGGGGATGGAGACGGTGCCGCTGTGGCAGTTTGCGGTCTCCATCGGTCTGTTGATCCTGGCCATCTGGGGCGTGCTATGGTTCTCTTCGCGCCTTTATCGCGTGGGCATTCTCATGTATGGCAAGCGGGCCACGCTGCCCGAACTACTCCGCTGGCTGCGCTACTCTTGACCGGAATGGAAGCGGGACAGGGGTCCGCGGCGAGAGGCCGTCGCCGCTGGGGTGGGGAGTCGCAGGAGCTGTGTTTTGGCTGTTTCCACTAGTTCTTTGGCCGTATG
>PLFY01000163.1 GCA_003138365.1 Acidobacteriaceae bacterium | reverse complement strand
TGCAATCGACGCAGGCCAAGTCGAAGGTGTATGTGCCCTGATCGTTGAACATTGCGCGGATCAAGCTAGTTTGTTCGGGGTTATTCTCGATCAGAAGGATTGTCTTGCTTGGGCTGTTTGCCATCGGTTTCACCATTGCGCGGCAACCTGGCGCCCTTAATAATGAAATCCCAACTGCACGGAACGGGATTTTCCCGGCCGCGCTTCAATTAATATCATCGGTTTACGCTATAACCTGTTCAATTTTGCACACTTTGATTGATTTGCCCCAAAATCGTTACCCCGCATGAAATACTGGCCCTTTGCAAGCCAATCAAAGTATCTGCCAAGATGACGCAAGAATCCAAAAGCGGCTGAATCCAACACAAGCTACGATGGAATCATCTCCATGGCGAACGCAACCATCCCGCCGGCCCATGCGGAACGCAAGGCGGCCACCACCGCATCGATCGTGCTGGCTTTTGCCAGCGTCTACTTCTTCTGGGGCTCGACCTATACGGCGATTCGCATTGGAGCGGCGGATATGCCGGCCCTGCTGCTGTCGGGGACGCGCTTTCTGATTGCGGGCGCAATTCTGCTGGGCTGGTGCCGCTGGCGCAGATTGCGCCTCGTGTGTCCTCCCAGGACCATGCTGATGCTGGGGCTGATCGGGTTGCTGTTGCTGGGCTGCGGCAATGTGGGCCTGGTATTTGCCGAGAAGACCGTGCCCAGTGGACTTGCCTCTCTGGTGTGGGCGGTGACTCCGCTGTATGTGGCGTTGATCGAGATGGCGCTGCCAGGGGGCGAGCCGCTGCCTGCCCGCGGCTGGCTGGGTCTGCTGCTTGGCTTTGCCGGCCTGGTAGCGCTGCTTTGGCCCTCGCTGCACAACGGCCTGGGTGGCAACCGCGCGTTGCTCTGGTCCATCGCCGCGCTGCTCGCCGGAGCGCTTTCCTGGGCCGTGGGCAGCATCGTATCCAGGCGGGCGCGGCTCAAGGTCGACACGCTTGTGGCTGCTGCGTGGCAGATGCTGATTGCGGGGGCCTTCTGTACTGTACTTGGCACGGCCCTCGGTCAATGGCCGCAATTTCATCTCACCGGGAGCGCCGCCGGGTCGCTCGCCTATCTCATCACCGGAGGCTCGCTGTTGGGTTACACCGGCTACATCTATCTCATCGAGCATGTGCCCGTGGGTAAAGTTGCGTCGAATACCTATGTGAACCCGGTGGTCGCTGTGCTGCTGGGTATATTCCTGCTTCACGAGCGACCGGAAGCCGCGGAGTTCGCCGGCATGGCCGCAATCGTGGTGGCTGTGTTTCTGCTGACCACGGCGCGGGTCAAGGCAAAGGGCAATCGCCAGCCAGTCGAGCAGATTCCGGCGAAGTAGCGCAGATCAATCGCAATGCCCTACTTGAGAAACAGCACCGAAGCCGCCGACGCAATCCCAAGAAGCGAAAAGACGATGCCAAGGTACCAATAAACCCGGCTGTGCGTGAGCAGCGTGACCGAGGTGATGACCAGTCCAATCTCAAGCATTGCCTCGGCCAAGTCGAAGCGATTGGCGCGGGCCTCGGCATGTTCGACGCCGGTCTGAAGCGCCTCGGCCTTATCCTGGTCTTCTTTCAGCTCGCCGGCCCACTTGGCCTGATGGTCGGCATAGCTCTTGGCGATCCTCTGCGCCGCATCCTTGTCCGCGATTGTCACCACGGTGAGCAGATCGGAGACGAGGGCCGTGTCGTTGGAACGGATCTTATGGGCCTGGTATTCGTTCCATTGATCGGTGGCTTGGTTTTGGTTGAGCACGGCCTCTGTGTGGGTGCGGTGACCCAACACTGTGGTCACGGCCACCAGCACGGCGACCACGCTCATGGTGAAGGCGACCGGGCGGAGCGAGGATTCATGTGATCCGTGCTCGGCGTTCTCCTGCAACTCCTGGACTTCGTTGGCTTCCATGGTGTCAAATGTCCTTTCGTTTCAAGCCTGTCTGCTTCGCAGTGCGAGCAAGCATTTTGGGGCCGATCTCTTCGCCATCGTGGAAGGCCCACGTAAATTCATAGGGATAGTTTGGCTGTTCAAGCTGCTTGTGCGATCCGCTCTTGCTGACGCGAACTTTCTCCTGCCACCCAATCCTATACAAGCCCGTAGCACTTTCGACGCGTGCGAAGAAGGCCATTGCGTCATGAGAAAGACTCAGGCTACAGCAAAGCGTACTTGATTGGGAAGCGACAGCTCAAGCTCAATCTGGCGGGCAACGACCCGCAACGCCAGCGTCTCCACTTTTGATCGTGCCTCAGTGCGACTTATTCAGTAAAAGAGTACACCTGGCGGGCTTTTAATTTTAGAGATCCAGCGGCTGTCTTTCTCGCGATTGAATACGATCTCGAGTTCCGCCAAGCAATCCTACTTGCGCTTCCAGCGGACGCCGTCCTTCGAGTCTTCGATCACGATCCCCTTTTCGGCTAATTCGTTTCGGATCTGGTCGGCGCGGGCAAAGTTGCGCTGCTTCTTGGCCAGAGTGCGCTCGGCCACCAGCGCATCGATGGTCTCGCCGGTAAGCGACTCGCGGGAAAGGAGTTCCGGAGCCACATCGGCGAGTCTTCCCGCCTTCTCCGCCCACTCGAGGGCACGGCGGGTGGGTTCGGCGTCGCTGTCCTGGATCACGTCAAAGACCGCATCAAAGCTGGCCAGCACCGCTAGAATGGCGTCCCGGTCGGCGACCAAAAGCTGCTGCTGGTCGATGGCCGTATTCGCGGCGCGGACCAGGTCAAAGATCGGGGCGCGGGCTTCAGCGGTGTTCAGGTCGTTTGACAGCGCGGCCAAGTACCCGGTTTGCGCTGCTTTGGCGGCGTCCTGGAGCGCGGGATTCGAGCCCGCGGCAAAGTTGCCGTTCACCAGGCGCTGGTGGAAGGTCCTGAGCCGCTCAATGGCGTTGGTGGCCTCAATCAGTCCGTCGAAGGTGAAGTTCAGCTGGTGGCGGTAGGGCACCGAGATCAGCGCCAGGCGGATAGCGGAGGCCTTGTAGCCTTTCAAGAGCAGGTCGCGAAGGGTGAAAAAATTGCCCTCGCTCTTGGACATCTTGCGGCCATCCACGAGGAGGAATCGTACGTGCATCCAATGGCGGGCAAAGGGCTTATGGGTCACGCTTTCGCTTTGGGCTATCTCGTTCTCATGGTGGGGAAACATGAGGTCTTCACCCCCGGCGTGCAGGTCGAAGCTCTCGCCGAGGTACTCCATGGCCATGGCGGAGCACTCGATGTGCCAGCCAGGGCGCCCACGGCCGATTGCGGTATCCCAGAAGGTTTCGCCGGGCTTGGCCGCTTTCCACAGGGCAAAGTCGCGGGCGGAATCCTTCTCATACTCGTCCACATCCACGCGGGCGCCGTCTTCCATGCCGCTCAAGTCCTTTTTACTCAGCTTGCCGTAGTCGGGAAAGGCGGCGAGGCGGAAGTACCAACTGCCCTCTTCAGTCTGGTAGGCGGCTCCGGCCGCGGCCAGCTTCTGGATGAGTTCCACCATGCGCGGAATGTGTTCAGTGGCGCGGGCAAGTTGCTCAGGGCGCTGGACCTTGAGGGTTTCGAGATCTTCAAGGAAGGCTTGTTCGAAGGGGGCTGTGTACTGGGCAATAGGAATGCCCGCCGCAGCAGCGTTGCGGATGATCTTGTCGTCGACGTCCGTGATGTTCATGACGTGGCGGACGGGGATCGAAAGCAGTGCGAGGGTGCGGCGGAGGATGTCTATCTGCAAGAAAGTACGGAAGTTGCCGATGTGGCCGTAATCGTAGACGGTGGGGCCGCAGGCATACATGCGCAGGGCTTTGCCGTCCATGGCGAAGAGTTCGTCGACTTGTCCGGAAAGGGTATTGAAGAGGCGGAGAGGCATGGGGTATCAGGCTCTAACTGGCTGCTCGGCAACAGGTTGAAATCGGCGGCCGTGCGGCCCACTCGATTGTAGCAAGACAGGGGTCAGACAAAGGAAATCGGGGACCATGGAATCGCGTCAGATATAGAGTACGATAATAAGTATGACAATACAGGCGACAGATCGGAAGATGAAGAAGAGCTTCACGCTGGCTCCGGAGTCGGTGGCGTTCCTGAGTGAGACTCGGCAGAGACGGAAGGCTGGTTCGGATTCTGAGGCGCTGGATATGTTGCTGCGGGAACTGATGCTGGAGGCCAAGCGGCAGGAGCTGGAAGCAGCGACCAAGGAGTACTACGACACGGCTTCGGATGAAGAGCTCGCTGAGCAACTGGAGTGGGCTGAGATGGCCAGTGCGAGTATGTGGCGCGGGGTTCCGGAATGACTGCGCATGAGCGGCGATCGCCTCTGCGGGGAGAGATCTGGTGGGCGCATTTCGATTCGGACGAGCAGGACAAGAACCGGCCTGCTGTGATTGTCTCCACGAATGAACGCAACGCTCACCCTCGTGCGGACACCGTGCTGGCGATTCCACTCTCGACATCGGTCCACAAGCTTGGCCCCTGGCACCTGCTGTTGCGGGCCGGAGAAACGGGGCTGCGCGAGGACAGCGTTGCCTGGGCGGAGCATGTCAGCGCAGTCGCGAAGGATGAACTGATGGGGCCGGTCGCGGGTCATCGGCCGCTTACGAACACGCAGATTTGCCGGTTGGCAGGGTTGGTTAGGACGGCGATGGGATGTGTGGATTAGGGTAGGCTAGCAATGTGAGACCGGATCCGGTTTTCTAATTGCTGCAACTCGGGGCAACGGCTCTTGATGCCGTCGTAGTTTGCTAGAGCCTCTTGCATAAGGCGTTCGCGCCCTTGGCTGGGGCTTGCTGGATCACCGTACCGGTCAAGAAAGGGCTGAAAGAATCTTTCCTTGGTGGAAACTTCGGCGCGAATCCCCGACCAGCGCCAGCCCATGGTTTTCAGCTTTTCCTGGTGGCCTGCGAGTAGCCAGGTTTCGAGTTCCTGTTCCGCCGCACAGCAGATGAGTTTGACAGGTCTCGTACGCTGCTCGGCGAGTTGTTCGAGGCGCTTGAATTCATCCTTGCGGTTTTCCGCCAGACCATCGGCATCGGAGACAAAAAGAATCAGCTCGAAATGCCACCAGTTGCGCGGGATTAGGTCGGAAAGAAGTTTCTTGGCGTGAGAGTACCCTTGCACGCTGGGCTCAGGCAGAACGACGATGTTTGCGCTGGGCCTGCCCGCCTCCCGCAGTAGGCGCTTGCAAAGCGGCCTGAGGATGTAACCGTTGTAGGTTGGGTCCTCAGGGACAACGAGCACATTGCAACTCATTGGGGCGCCGACTCCAGCCATCCCTCGGCAAACAACTCGTCTATATGACTGCCTTCCTCGAGGAGTTCCTCGAAGCGGGGAATTTTCGCCAGCGAGCGCATCTTCGTGGCACCGGATTCGGCGTCGCGGGTGCAGACGAAGGTGGTCTTGCGGTCTTCTTCGGTGAGCCAGTTCAGCAAGGTGGGCGAATGCGTGGTGGCGAAGACCTGGGTTCCGGTGCGCTTGGATTGAGAGCGCATGAGTTCGAGCAAGAGACGCAGACGGCTTGGGTGCAGGCCTTTTTCGATTTCCTCGATGACGAGGACTTTGGGCATGGCAGGCTGGAAGAAGGCGGCGGCTAGGGCGATGAAGCGGAGGGTGCCTTCGGAAAGAGCCGGCGCGCGGAATTCATGGTTGCCCTCTTTGATGGCCACCATGAAGTCGTTGTTTAGTCCTTCGAGGGCATAGATGTCATCTACTTCGTCGGGGCGGAGTTCTTTGAGCCACTCTAGCAACGCAGGCTTGCTTCCGTTGGACTCAATCTCATGGATCATTGCTGCGAAGCCTTCGCCGTTTTCGTTGATTCTTGATACTTGATAGGAATAGCCCCGCAACACCGATGGAAGAAGGTCGAGAAACTGCATATCCGCAATCCCGGACGATACAAAAAGTACAAGTTGCGCGGAGTTTGTGATCAGTTCAGGAGACGCGTCAAAAGTCAGAACACCCGAGACCGCTTTGACGACGGCAAAGATGCTGATCTTACGGTAAAAACTTGGCTCTCTTCTCTTAGAAGTGTTTGCCTGCATAAACGATTCCACTTGATGCTTGTAGTTTTCAGGCACCACAACGGTGTCGCCATAAGACAACGACTCTTCGTCGAAAGAAGAATCTCCATTGCCGACACTGAAAGCAAGATTGTAAGTTAGAGTATTCAACGAAGTTACAGAAGTCTCACCTCCTACGATTTTACAAAGTTCTTCGTCGTCGAATGTGACGCGGAACTCAATCTTCTCTGCTTGCGCGTCATCACTGTTACGAAACGCGGCAAACTTCGATCCGCCTCGTATTCCAGGCCACCTAAGACTCGTTCCAGACGGCAGCCTGCCATCCAAAGCTTCATCGATGTTGAAACCGTTGCCGACCCCTTGCAGAAACCGCAGCGCATCGAGAAAGTTGGATTTGCCGCTGGCGTTGGCGCCGACGAGGAGATTGAAGTGGCCGAGCTTCAGATCGACGCTCTCCAGGCTCTTGAAGTTGCGGATCTTGAGTTCTGAGATCATGGCCTCGGCCTCGGGGTGTTGTTCGTTTGCCCGGCCAACCGCCTTTGCTGCCGGGTGTGCTGGAGTCAGTGTAGCCTCTTCCAGCATTTCCATGAAAGATAAGACCGTGGCTGTTTTGATTCTCGTGACCTTATCGCCCCAGTGCGAGGGATGGGTCGGCAGAGAGGTTGCTTGGGGCGAAGTCGCCGCTGATAAAGCGGGGCCAGGCTGCTGCGGCGATCATGGCGGCGTTGTCAGTGGAGAGAGCTAATGTCGGGAAAGAGACGCGGAGGTTGCGGCGGGCGGCTTCGGCGGTGAAGCGGCTGCGGAGTTCGCGGTTGGCGGCGACGCCTCCGGTGATGAGGATGCGGGAGACGGCGAGGGATTCGGCGGCGGCGAAGGTCTTCTTCATGAGGTCGCCGACGACGGCGTGCTGGAAGCTGGCGATGAGGTCGAGGGTGAGTTGTGGACAGAGAGCGAGGGCTTGGGCTTTGGTGGTTGGGGGTTTTGGTGGGAAGCTTCCCTCAGGGGCTAAAGCCCGCGATTGTTGGGTTGCGTTTATGGCACGGCTAAAGCCGAGCCCTTTCAAAGCCTCAGTCTCGTGGTTGAAGAGGGCCTCGCGGCGGGATTCGGCTTCGGGACGGAGATTGTGGAGTTCTACGTAGCGGAGGACGGCGGTCTTGATTCCTGAAAAGGAAAAGAGGAAATGGGGGTCGAGGTTGGCGATGGGGGCGGTGCTGGCGGCCTTGGTTCTGGGGGGCTTGCCGGCCAGGTGGAGCTTGGGCTTGATTTGAGAGAAAGCGAAGGGGACGGCGTGGGGGTTGCCGAATTGGGCGAGAGCGTCGATCCAGGGGCCTCCGGGATAGCCGAGGCCGAGGAGCTTGGCAACCTTGTCATAGGCTTCGCCGGCGGCGTCGTCGAGGGTGCGACCGATGAGGGTGTAGCGCCAGGTATTGTTGGCGGGGCGGGCTAGATAGAGATGGGTGTGGCCGCCGGAGACGACGAGGGCTAGTGCGGGGTCGTTGTCGAAGGCCTGGTGAGGTTCCTGGTCTCCCACCCATTCCGCAAGAGGACGCGGAATGGATGGGGCACCCAGTGGTGGGGCACCCGGCTCTGGTTCCTGGTCTCCCACCCATTCCGCAAGAGGACGCGAAATGGATGGGGCACCCAGTTTTTGGGGAGAGTTTGCATTTGATGCGGACTCGCGTTCGTTGAGGAGGACGGCGTGGATGTGGCCTTCGAGGTGGTTGACGGCGATTAAGGGGAGTTTTTGGGCGAAGGCGAGGGCTTTGGCGTAGGTGATGCCGACTAGGAGTGCTCCGGCGAGGCCAGGCCCGTTGGTGACGGCGATGGCGTCGAGGTCGGCGAGAGTGACGTTGGCCTGGGCGAGAGCGGCTCGGACGACGGGGACGATGGCGCGGAGATGCTCGCGGGAGGCCAGCTCGGGGACGACGCCGCCATAGCGGGCATGGGTGGCGATTTGAGAGGCGACGACGGAGGAGAGAGTGCGGGAGCCGCGCTGAACGACGGCGGCGGCGGTCTCGTCGCAGGAGGATTCGATGGCTAGGATTAGGCCGAAGCCGGGCATCCATTTAGTTTAGTTGGGTGAGGTGGGTGGGGTTTGGCGAGTTAGCGTCCCGCTGATGCAGGACGTGGCGAGTTAGCAAATTAGCGAGGAATGAGCGAGCGGGCTTTTGCCGTTTCCCACCCTTGCGATAGAAAGAAATCGCAAGGATGGGGCGCCGGCGTATTGATGGCGGGCGAGAATAGAAACAGCTATGTTGCCGGATTCGCGACAATTCGATGCGGCTTTGCGAATTGTGGGAGAGCTGCGGGCGGCGGGGTATGAGGCGTATCTGGCGGGGGGATGCGTGCGGGACCTGCTGCTGGGGCGGGAGCCGAAGGATTATGACGTGGCGACTTCGGCGACGCCGGAGGTGGTGCTGGGGCTGTTCTCGAGGACGTTTTCGGTGGGGGCGCACTTTGGCGTCGTGCTGGTTGCGGATGGCGATGATGAGGGCTACGTCACAACGGAGGTGGCGACGTTCCGGTCGGATGGGGCTTATTCGGATGGAAGGCATCCGGATGGGGTGCGGTATACGAGGAGCGCTGAGGAGGATGTGAAGAGGAGGGATTTTACGATCAATGGGCTGTTGATCGATCCGGAGAAGCTGCTTCCTCACGGGTTGGATATTGAATCCCACCCCTTCGACTCCGCTCAGGGCAGGCTCCGCCACAAAAACAAAGACGTGGCGAGGGTGGGGCACCCAGCGGTGATCGATTATGTGGGCGGGGTTGGGGATCTGGAGGCGGGGATTGTTCGGGCGATTGGGAGAGCGGAGCTGCGGTTTGAGGAAGATCATCTGCGGATGTTGAGGGGAGTGCGGTTTGCGGCGCGGTTTGGGTTTGAGCTTGAGGAGGGGACGGCCGCGGCGATAAGACGGCTGGCGGGGAAAACTGTTGCGGTGAGCAGGGAGCGGGTACGGGATGAGTTGACCAAGATGCTGACCGAGGGGCGAGCGCGGAGGGCGTTTGAGCTGCTGGAGGAGACAGGGCTGCTTGCCGAGGTGCTACCGGAAGTGGCGCGGATGAAAGGGGTGGAACAACCGGCGCAGTTTCATCCTGAGGGGGATGTTTGGGTGCATACGCTGGGGCTGCTGGGGCAACTGGAGGAGGGCTGCTCGGCGACTTTGGGGTGGGGGGCGCTGCTGCACGATGTAGGCAAGCCGCCGACGTTCAGGAGGGCTCCGGATCGGATCAGGTTTGACGGGCACGTGGAGGTGGGCGTGGCGATGGGGGCGGAGATTTGCAGGCGGTTCCGATTCTCGAATGAAGAGACAGGGCGGATTGTGGCGCTGATCGAGAATCACATGCGGTTTGCGGATGCGGGGCGGATGAAGGCTTCAACGCTGAAGCGGTTCTTTCGGCTCCCGGGGTTTGAGGAACATCTGGCTCTGCACCGGATGGATTGCCGGGCGGGGAGCGGGAATCTGGAGCATTGGGAGTTTGTGCGGGAGCGGTACGAGGCAATGCCGGAAGAGGTCGTCAGGCCGCGGCCGCTGATTACGGGGCGGGAGTTGATTGCGGCGGGGTATCGGCCGGGGGCGGGGTTCAAGGAGATGCTGCGGGCGGTGGAGGATGCGCAACTGGAGGGGACGATCGGGACGGCGGAAGAGGCGTTGCGGCTGGTGCGTGAACGGTTTCCGCTTCCTGGGTGAGGGTTGGCAGCTCACGATGAATACTGCCGGTTAGGATTTGTGGTTTCCCACCCATTTCACGATGAAACTGTGAAATGGATGGGGCACCCGGCCGATGGTCTGCGGCGAAGGGTTCCGGGGCTATAATTTCGCAAGAGTCTGCTCGTCACTCGGGTACCCAAAGGTCAATGTCAGCCGGCCTTCGAGTTGTTCGCGCACTGAGGCCGGTTTCTGAATGAATAGCGAAGAACTTATCCTCGTCACCGGCGCAACCGGCTTTCTGGGCACGCGGCTGGTGCGCGAATTGCTGGATCGTTACCCGCAGGCCACGCTGGCGCTGTTGATCCGCGACAGGCCCGGCCAATCGGGCCAGCAACGTTCCGATTCGATTGTGCCTGCAAGCGAGCAGCCGCGCGTCCAGGTCTATTCCGGAGATGTGGGGCACCCTAATTGCGGTCTGGACGCGGCGGCCTGGCAGCGGCTTTCGGCGGAGACGACGCGGGTGATTCACTGCGCCGCCACTGTGCGTTTCGATCACTCGCTGGACGAAGCCCGGCGCATTAATGTCGAGGGGACTCGCCGCGTGCTGGACTTTGCCGCCGGCGCGCGCCAACTGCGGAGTCTGGCTTACGTGGGTACGGCATACGTGGCCGGGGAGCGCGCGGACCTGGTGCTGGAAAGCGAACTGGGGGTGGGCCAGAGCTATCGCAACACCTACGAACAGACCAAAGCCGAGGCTGAGGCGCTGGTGCGCTCGCGGCTGGATTCCATGCCCGGCGTCATTCTGCGGCCGAGCATCATCGTGGGCGATTCGCGCACAGGGGTGACGTCCAGCTTCAAGATGATGTATTGGCCGCTGAAGATCTACGCACGGCGGCTGTGGCGCACGGTGCCAGGCTATCCGGACGCTGTGTTGGACATTGTGCCGGTGGATTTCGTGGCCACCTCAGTGGCGCGGCTGGTTTTTGACGAGGCCGCCCAGGGCAGCACGGTTCACCTCTGCGCCGGGCCCAGGGGCAGCGCGACGATCGAGCAAATTGCGCGGCGCGCCATGGAGTACTTCAACGTGCGGGAGCCGCGGTACGTGGATCCGAAGTTTTTCTTCGCCGCGGTGCGGCCGCTGCTGTTCATGGCATTATGGGGCCGCAAACGCCGCGTGCTGCGCGATGGCCGCGCTTACCGCGATTACTTCACCATGCGCATGCAGTTTGATACCAGCAACGCCGAGCGGCTGCTGGAGCCCGCCGGAGTGCGTCCGCCGCCGGTGATGGACTACCTCGACCGCCTGTTCAATTACTGCGTCGCCAGCGATTGGGGCCGCAAGCCGGTTGCAGCCCAATGAACATCTTGCGGCGCATTCAGCTCTCGCGCGACCGCAGGGTCACAATCGCCAATCTTGTGGACGAGCTGCTGCGGCGCAACGGAGATCGCGACATCTCGATCGAGGACGACAGACCTTATCGTCTGGCTGAAATGCACGCCGAAATCCGCTCGATCGATGCATTTCTGCGGCGTTCGGTCGCGCTGCGGCCCGGCCAGCAAGTGGCGATTTATCGCACCAATGACCGGCGGTGCTTTCATTGGTTCCTGGCGGTCATTCGCGCCGGGGGCATCGCGGTTCCGCTGAACCCGATGCTGACACTGGCTGAAGTGCGCCGCATTTTGGCCAACAGCGGCACGGATATCCTGGTCACCGACAAAGCGGTGTTCGAACGCAATATTGGAGAGCGGAATGCGCTCGATGTGCGGATCTGGATCCAGGCGGATCGGGAGAAGGAGACGGAGACACTGGATGGATTCCTGCGCGGCCCCGGCAGCGAACCAGACAGCGGAGCGCCGTTCCCGCCGGTGGTCATCGATCCGGCTGCGACCGTGGCCGTATTTCATACGTCGGGCACAAGCGGTTTTCCTAAAGGGGCGGCGCTTTCGAGCAGGGCGCTGCTGGGTGCGCGCTCGTTCACAGTGCTGGCCGGACTCCTGGTGGGACCGAAGGACATGGCGCTGGTTGCGCTGCCCTGGTCGCACATCATGGCCGTGAGTATTGCGCTCCTCGGCTTGATGGCAGGCACTCGCGGCTGTTTCCTGGATCGTTTCGACGTGGCGAGCGCGCTGGACCTGATCGAAAGGCATGGCGTTACGGCAGTGGTGGGTGTGCCTGCGATGTTGGCGCGGCTGGTCAATAGCAATCCTGAACCCGCGCGGCTGGCGAAGGTGCGCGTGTGGCTCTCTGCCGCCGATGAGTTGCCGTCCGAAGTTCGCCAACGCCTGCGGCAATTCGGCGCTCTGGTCCGGCTACCGGGCGGGCGGCGCATTCCGCCGGTGCTGCTCAACGGCTATGGCATGGTGGAACTCGGTGGCATGGCCATGATGGGCATCGAGATGCCGTTGTTGCCCGGCAATGGGAACCTGTGCTTCCCTGTGCCGCCGTTTCGCATCCGGGTGGCTGACGAAGATGGACGGGCGGTGCGAGCTGGCGTGACGGGCGAGTGCCAGATCCGCCGTCGTGGGCTCAACCCGCATTATTGGAAGGACGACTTGAAGGAAGAGGGCGGTGGCGAGGGCTTGCTGACCGGTGACGGCTGGTTGCGCACGGGCGACCTGGCCACGCGGAATCGCCTGGGCCTGATCCGGATCGTGGGGCGGATGAAGGATGTGATCAAATCGGGCGGTTACTCGGTTTACGTCCGCGAACTGGAAGAAGCCATGACGGCGCATCCAGCGGTGGCGCGCGCTGCCGCCTTCGGCCTGCCCCACAAGGACAAGGGTGAGATTCCCGTAGCCGCGGTCGAACTGCGCCCAGGCTCGCTGGCCAGCGAAATCGACTTGCTGGACTGGTGCCGGCAGAACCTGGCGCCCTACAAGGCACCGCGCCGCATCTGGATTCTCGATTCCGGCGGCCTACCGCAGAATCACACGGGCAAGGTGCTCCGGCGGGTCCTGCGGGAGCGGTTTTTGGGAGAGGCAGACTGATGTTCGTGTCGCTGGCGGCCGGCTTGGCGTCACAGACTCTTGCCGAGGAGCGCCCTTCTTTTCAAGGATAAGGCATTTCGCGGATGACGCGAGACGGTTTTCCTGGATGTGATGCGGCGCACTGCCAGGTGTGCTGGTGGATGAGATAAAAAGGTTGAGCCCTTTTGGGCTTTGAAGCGGATTCGAGTACGTCGATTCTTCCCCGAAAGAGAGAAAAACTATGAACCCCGCTGGCGGTGTTGGTGCAGTTGTCGATTTTCAGGCGGATTGGGCGGGACTGAAGTTGCCCGAGGCTGTGCGCGAAGTTTTAAGCGCGGCGCCGCTGGTGCAAACGCCGGAGACGCGGCAGCAACTGCTGGATTGGGCGCTGGGCCGGTCGTCTGGGGATACGGACTGGACTCTGGGCAATCGCGACGACCACGGGCAGTATGAGGCGGTATTTCAGACGCGCGGCGTGGGACGCATTGTGGAGGCGGTGATTACGAAGGCGCGGAACGGGCTGGCGATCAACTTTCCCGATCCTGCGATGCGGAGGCGGGACCCAGACGCGATGGTGATTGGGGACCATTTGCCGACGGACAAGCCTACGTATGAAGAGCGGTTTGGCGAGGGGTTCGAAAAGACGCGGCAGCAGACGCTGGACTGGCTGAAAACGCAAGAACTGGTGGCGATGCCGTTCTACGCCGGGACGGATGCGCTGGGGTATGGATCGCTGCTGATTGTGCCGCGGCAGGCGGCGTTTTTTGCGGCGGCGCTGGGAGATTTGCAGGGGATGATTCCGCGGAGCCGGGTTCCGGCGGATTTCACGGTGACGGGCGGTGTGCTGTTTGTGGCTCCGCCGTTCCGGCATACGCACTTTGGCGGGCGGCAGGTGGTAGTCCACGAACGGACGGCGACGCACCAGGAGGTTTTTGCCTACAACCTTTATCCGGGGCCGAGCGCGAAGAAGGGCGTCTACTCGATGCTGCTGGACATTGGCGAGCGGGAGGGTTGGACGACCAACCACTGCGCTGCGGTGGCGGTGGTGACGCCGTATGAGAATCAACTGATCCTGATGCACGAGGGGGCGAGCGGCGGCGGGAAGAGCGAGATGACGGAGCACATCCACCGCATGGAGGATGGGCGGTTGCTGATCGGGCGGAACGTGGTGACGCACGAGGAGCGGACGCTGAATCTGCCCGAGGCTTGCCACTTGAGGCCGATTGCGGACGATATGGCTTGCGCGCATCCGAAATATCAGGGGAATAGTGGGCGGCTCACGGTGGCGGATGCGGAGAATGGCTGGTTTGTGCGCGTGGATCACATTCACAGCTACGGGACGGCGCCGAACCTGGAGCGGCTGTGCATCGATCCGCCGGAGCCGCTGATTTTTCTAAACCACTACATTGTGCCGGGGGGGACTTGCCTGACGTGGGAACACGTGGAGGATTCTCCAGGCAAGCTGTGCCCGAATCCGCGGGTGATATTGCCGAGGCGGATGCTGGAAGACATTTTGGACGGGCCGCAGCGGGTGGATGTGCGGAGCTTTGGCGTAAGGTGCCCGCCGACGCATCGAGATAGGCAGTTGTATGGGATTCTGGCGATGATTCATGTGCTGAGCCCGGCGCTGGCGTGGCTGTGGAGGCTGGTTGCGCCGAGAGGACACGCGAACCCCAGCATTCAGGATTCAAAAAGTCTTGAAATGCAGTCGGAGGGCGTCGGCTCGTATTGGGCGTTTGCGACCGGGCGGCGGGTGGACCAGGCGAACCTGCTGCTGCGACAGATTGTGGACACGCCGGAGACGCGGTATGTGCTGCTGCCGAACCAGCACATCGGGGCGTGGAAGGTGGGGTTCATGGCGGAGTGGATTGCGCGCGAATACCTGGCGCGTCGGGGCAGCGCAAAGTTTGGCCGCGAGCAGGTGCGCGAGGCGCCGTTCCCGCTGCTGGGGTATATTCCGCACCAGTTGAGGATTGAGGGCTCGATGATTCCGCGGGTGTTTCTGGCGGTGGAGGAGCAGATTCAGGGCGGGCTGGATGTGTACGAAGAGGGGGCGCGGCAGTGGCGGGAGTTTTTTGCGCGGGAGCTGAAGCAGTTCCTTGTGCCGGAGCTCGATCCGCTGGGGAAGAAGATTATCGAGGCCTGCCTGGATGGGGCGCACCAGGAGGATTATCGGCGGCTGATTCCGCATCCGATGTTTAGGGATGATGGATAAGGGGCGCAGAATTGCAGGCGAATCGCGGAGCGGATAATTGAGCTTGCGCGAGACGAAGAGGATCGAGTATGGATATTTGGAACGTAGACAAGCTTGCTCTCTTCCTCATCTTCTTCATTCCTGGATTCATCTCAATGAAGGTTTACGACCTCATAGTGCCGGGAGAGCGCAGAGACTTCTCAAAATCTCTCGTGGAGGCGATCAGCTATAGCGCCATGAATTTTGCGGCACTGTCCTGGCTGATTGCAATTGTCCAGACAGGCGATTATTACCACAACCATTTCATTCTGTTTTTGATCTCTGTATTCGTGATTCTGTTTGCATTTCCTGTCTGTTGGCCGTTCGCCTTTCTTGGGCTTTCTTCTTGGCGGCCTATCGGAAAACATTTTGTGCACCCAATCCAGTAGCCTTGGGACTACGTCTTCGGAAAACATGACCCATTCTGGATCATCGTTCACCTTAAGAACGGGCAAAAGATTGGCGGATTCTTCGGCCGCGAATCCTTCGCCTCCTCCAATCCCGCGGATGAACAAATCTTTCTAGAGGAAGTCTGGATGCTCGATGACGACGACCGTTTTCTAAGCCCGGCCGAAGGTTCGCGGGGAATCATCATCATGAACGACGAAATCCGCGCTGTAGAGTTTTTTCGAGTAAACTAAGGCTCAGGAGCCTGAAATGCCGCAGAACAATACTTCTCAAACCGTTTACAGCGTAGAAAAGAAAGACGCAAGGCCGTCTCGCGCTCGCGCGTTCGACGGTTACCAGCCAACTTGGTCCCTGGATAAGAGCAAGCCCCCGCGTGGGCGTTCTGGCGTTCCGTCCCCGGCTTCGACGACATCAGCCAAGAGGACTACCGGCGACTGATTCCTTTTCGGATGCTCCGCGACCACGGAGCGTGGATAGCCGCTTGCTAACCGCGAGTATCGCAGTAAAATGATCGCAGTACTTACAACTCCCGCGTGCGTAGCGCAGGATCCGACGGCCGCCTCCGGGTGGCCGTCTCTCTTTATGCTGGCCGCATTGTTAGTTCAAACGCGATCTAGCTCGGCGACCATGTAGCCATGACTTCTCCACTGCGCCAATTCGATGTGGTTGTTTTGGGAGCGGGGGCGGCGGGGTTGATGTGCGCGGCGACCGCCGGACAGCGCGGGCGACGGGTGGCGCTGCTGGAACACAACACTCAGGCGGGGCGGAAGATTCTTATCTCGGGGGGCGGGCGGTGCAATTTTACTAATCTGCACTGCGGGCCGCAGAACTTTATCTCTGAAAATGGGCATTTTGCTAAGTCGGCGCTGGCGCTCTATCAGCCTCGGCATTTTATCGAACTTGTCGAGCGGTACGGGATTGCCTGGCATGAGAAGACGCTGGGTCAACTGTTTTGCAATGGGTCGGCGCGGGCGATTCTCGACATGCTGCTGGCGGAGTGCGAGCTTGGCCCCGATGACCGAGGCAAGGTGGAGCTTGTGTTGAATGCGCACGGGATTGAGGTGGAAGGCGCGGCGGGCGGCGGGTTTCGCGTGGTTTGTTCGCAAGGGGAGTTTGCGGCGGGGGCGCTGGTGGTGGCGACTGGGGGATTGTCGATTCCCAAGATGGGGGCGACGGGGCTGGGGTATGAGCTGGCGCGGCAGTTCGGGTTGGGGGTGGTGACGCCGAGGCCGGGGCTGGTTCCGCTGGTGTTGGGTGGGGATGAAGCGCGATGGACGGAGCTGGCGGGGGTTGCGACGGAGGTGGTGGCTTGGGTCGTATCGGCTTCTGGCGAGGGCCGGAATCTGGGTGCGGCCAGCAAGAAGCGCACCTCAGGGGCTAAAGCCCAGCCTCATTCGGGAGACTTCATGTCCGGGATAAATCCCGGACCTACCGCCCGGCGAAGTTCTCTCGCGGCCAAAGAAGCCGGGGCTCGGGAGACGGTTCGGTTCAGAGAGAGAATGCTGGTGACGCATCGAGGGGTTAGCGGGCCGGCGGTGTTGCAGGCTTCTTCGTATTGGCGGGCGGGGGATGAGCTGGTGGTGGATCTTGCGCCGGAAAGGAATGTGCTGGGGTCGCTGATGGAGCTGCCCCTCAAACCCGGAGTTCGCCGGGATTTGGCGTCGCTGAAGCAGGCGCTGCGGGAGGTGTTGCCGCAGAGGCTGGCGGGGTTTCTGGCGGAGGAGGGTGCGCCGGCGGGCTGGTCGAATGCGGCGCTGGAAGCTTGCGAGCGGAGGCTGCACCGATGGGCGCTGCACCCGGTGGGAACCGAGGGGTTCGAAAAGGCGGAGGTGACGGCGGGCGGAGTGGATACGGATGGGTTGCAGGCGCGGACGTTGGAGGCGCGGACGGTTCCGGGACTGTTCTTCATTGGGGAAGGGGTGGATGTGACGGGGCAACTGGGCGGGTTCAATTTTCAGTGGGCGTGGGCGTCTGGAGTGGCGGCGGGGAAGGCAGTGTGAGAAGCAGGGGTCAGAGATCAGAGGTCAGGGATCAGGGGACAAGGAAGCGAGTCGGCGACGTTAGCGGACTATTCAGACGATGGGTTGGGACGTTGGCGAGGTAGCGCTCCGCTGCGCAGAGGTAGCGAGTTAGCAAGTTAGCCCGTTAGCGCGGCTGGAGGCTAATTCTCGGGTGGGCGTTCGGCGGAGGGCGCGGGGGGGACGGCATGGTTCAAGGTCTTAACAAACTCGAGGAGAACTTGCGGGCCGGTACCAGCGACTGCTTCGCCGGGGTGGGCGCCGGCTTTCATCCAGGCAAAGAGGAACAGGAGCGGGATCCAGCCGCGCGTATCCTGTTCGAGCACCGCGCTGATGACATTGAGGCTGCGCGAGAAATGGAGCGGCAGGCGGACGGGGAGGGACTGCAGGGTGGAGGGATCGATGCAGTGTTCGGGCGCAGAGGTGACGAGGTATTCGCGGCAGACGAGCGGGCGCATGGGGTAAATGGAGCAGGATTCATCTTCGAGGAAGGGACAGGGGATGCGCTGGTAGAGGTAGTCGAGGGCAAATTGGTTGGAGGACTCGGTGTCAGCAAGCCAGTCTTCATTGACCATGCGGTCGATGAGTCCGGCGGCGGCGAGTTTGAGGAGAGCCTGATGGAAGCGTTGGGCGAGTTGCTGCTGGCGGGACTCGGGGAGGGTTTGAATCCAGGCGGTGAGGGCCTCGGCCTCGAAAGTGTTGATGGCAACCAATTGGCGGCAGCAATGGGTACAGCCAAGCTTGCAGGAGACGATTTGGCCGGCCTCGGCCAATTGCGCGGTGACGCCCGCAATCAAGGAGTCATCAAGCGATTGCAGGACGGGCAGGATCTGGGTGAGGTTGGTCAGGCCGGCAGGGACGATAGCGCTGGCGGTGAATTTGCCATCGCCGATTCCTACAGCGAACTCGACAGTTACTGTTTCCGGAGAGTTGGAAGGCTGGTCAGTCATTGAAACAGAATTGTAGCGAAACGGCGGCCTTGCAGTCAGAGATTACTGCTGTGTGGGCGGAGGGCCGGAGTCGGGAGGGGCGGCAGGAGGTGCGCCGGGTTTGGCTGGGGGGGTGAGGACGAAGCCTTTGCGGACGAGGGCGAAGCCTTGCTGGGGGAGCTCGGCCTGGAGTAGCTGGTTTTCGGGGCCTGAGAAGAGGTCGGTGGCGTCGCCGGCGATGGTGGCTACGAGGTGGTGGACCGGGACGGGCTTTCCGTCGAGGATTCCCTGCTCGTCGGCATAGGTCGCCAGTTGGATGGGGGCGATTGAGCCGATTTGGGAGCCGGCCTGTTTGGGGATGATCGCCCAGAGTCCAGCATTGTTGCGGGTCACGGCGAGGGCGAGAAGGGTTTCGAGGGCTCCGGGGTCGAAGTCGGGGAGGAAGACGGCGCCGGGGTGAAAGGCAAGGCGGGTGGTGGAGCTGCGGCCATTGGCGGAGATATTGAGCAGGAACTGGGCGGCGTCAGGAGCGGCGGTGACGTTGACCGCGGAGCTATTGACGGTGGCGCTCAATTGGACGTGGCGGAGACGATTGTCCGGGGAGAGAAGCTCGGATTTGGAGAGGGCGTAGTCAAGGCCCTGCATCGCGAGGCGAACGACGGAGGTGGAGCCGTAGCCGCGGGGAGTGGAGGTGAAGTTGAAGCTGGCGACGCCGACGGAGTGGCCGTGCTGGGAGATGATGAAGCTGCCGGATTGGGCGGAGGCGGGGATGAAGGCAAGAAATCCAACGAGCAAGAGGAAGGCGAGATTGTGCGCAAGTTTTTGCATGGTTCCTTGGGGATTAGACACGGAAACTGGGAAAGGGTTGCGGAAGGACAACTGTCAGCAGACGGCAGACACTGATCAGTGAACGCTTTTGAGTTCGTGGTTTCCCACCCTTCGAGCAAAAAACGCTCGAAGGATGGGGCACCCAGGTTTGTGCTGGATCGGAATCCCAGGTCTCAAAGGCGAGACCTGGGGCACCCAGATTTGGTCGACTGCGCAAGGACCGCGTACTTTTCTGTTCCCAGATCCCTGTTTCCTGCTTTTATGCTTTGGCGGTGGCGAAGCGCTTGTTGACTTCGTGCCAGTTGATGACGTTCCACCAGGCTGCGAGGTAGTCGGGGCGGCGGTTCTGGTACTTGAGGTAGTAGGCGTGCTCCCAGACGTCGTTGCCCAGGATGGGGTAAAGACCCTGGGTGAGAGGCGAATCCTGATTGGGGGTGGAGAGGACTTTGAGTTTGCCGCCGGTGAAGACGAGCCAGCCCCAGCCGGAACCGAATTGCTTGGCAGTGGTCTCGTTGAAGGTCTTCTTGAAGGCTTCAAAGTCGCCGAAGTCGGCGGAGATTTGCGCGGCGATGGGGCCGGAGGGCGCGCCACCTACACCGTCGGAACCGACGGGGCCCATCAGATGCCAGAAGGCGGTGTGGTTGGAGTGTCCTCCGCCGTTGTTGCGAACCGCGGCCTTGATCTCTTCGGGAACCTGGGCCAGGTCGCGGACCAGGTCGTCAACGGACTTGGCGGCGAGGTCGGGGTGGTTGGCGAGGGCGGCATTCAGGTTGGTGACGTAGGCCTGGTGGTGCTTGTCGTGGTGGATCTTCATCGTTTCAGTGTCGATGAACGGTTCGAGGGCGGCGTAGTCGTAGGGAAGCGGTGCGAGTTCGTAAGCCATGGGGGAAATCTCCTCAGTTCGGATTGTACTTTGAGAGTTGAGCCGCACTGTGTGGTGAAAAGACCAGTGCGGGCGAGAACGGGTTAAAACGCAATCTTCATATCCTTTGATGCGGTGCTTCGGTTGGAAGGATGCGTCAGGGGCCTGTGAGGGTTCGGGAAAGTTATAAAGCAGGAAACCTCCGGGCCTGTTAGAACATCGATAGAGAGGACTGCAACGAGCGGCTTCCCCGATCCGCCCGGCGTTTGCATCTTCCCCACCCAGAGAAGAGAGAATTGTTTATGAGCGAGCAAGCCCAAGATGGAGCGGCCCAATATCGTTGGCTTGAGCAACAGGGCGAAGCCTTTGGCGCGCCGGGCACGGAGCCGCGTTGGACCTCGAGCCTGAAGGATGCGGTGGGGACGGCCTACGCGGCGTCGAGCCGCATCTGGTTTACCTGCTCGCACGGGATTCTGAATGAGGTCTACCATCCGACGATCGACCGGGCGCAGGTGCGGGACATGGGGTTCCTGGTGACGGACGGGGAGACGTTTGTCCACGAAGAGAAGCGGGACCTGGATTCGACATTCGAGTACATCCATCCGGAGGCGCTGGGGGTGCGGTATGTGAACCGCGATCCGGAGGGGCGGTACAGCCTGACGAAGCAGATCATCTGCGATCCGCACCACAGCGTGATCCTGACGCATGTGCGTCTGGAGGGGGATGCGGAGCTGCTCAAGCGGCTGAAGGTCTATGCGCTGCTGGCGCCGCATCTGGACGGCGGCGGGGCGGGCAACTCGGCGCGGGCGGTGGATATTGCGGGGCACAAAGCGCTGCTGGCGTGGAAGAACGGGTGGTCGCTGGTGATGGGGGCGAGCTGCGGCTTCTCCCGTGTGAGCTGCGGGTTTGTGGGGTCGAGCGATGGCTGGCGCGACCTGATGGATGACTTCCGCATGGACTGGGAGTTTGGATCGGCGACGGGGGGCAATCTTGCGTTGATGGGGGAGATGGATCTGACTTGCGGGGCGGGGAAGGGCGGAACCGAGTTTACGCTGGCGTTCGGGATCGGGGAGGGGCATCACACGGCTGCGCAGAAGACGATGGGGGCTCTGGCGATGCCGTTCGAGGAGCACCGTAGCCGGTACATTACGCAGTGGCAACGGGCGGCGAGTCCGAAGTGGCTGGCGGCAAAGTCGGAAGATGAAGGCAAGGTGATGCGGACCAGCCACAACGTGCTGCTGGCGCACGAGGACAAGACGTATTCGGGGGCGTTTGTGGCTTCGGCGTCGATTCCCTGGGGACAGGTGAAGGGCGACGACGATCTGGGAGGCTACCACCTGGTGTGGACGCGGGACATGGTGCAGACGGCAACGGCGCTGCTGGCGTGCGGGCGGGTGGAGACGGCGCGGCGGGCGCTGGTTTATCTGGCCTGCACGCAGCAGCCGGACGGGGGATTTGCGCAGAACTTCTGGATCGATGGAACGCCTTATTGGTCGGGCTTGCAGTTGGACGAGGTGGCTTTCCCTCTGATTCTTGCGTGGCGGCTGTGGAAGGCCAACGGGTTGGGCGAGCTGGAGGGTTTTGCGTTTGTGGAGCGGGCGGCGGGGTTTCTGGTTCGGCACGCGCCGATTACCCAACAGGAGCGATGGGAGGAGAATGCCGGCTATTCGCCGTCGACGCTGGCGGCGGTGATTGCAGGGCTGATTTGTGCAGCGGAGATCGCGCGGGCGCACGGTTCGATGGAGCTGGCGGAGTTTCTGGAAGAGCACGCCGACTGGATCGAGCATCACATCGAGGACTGGACGGTGACCAACAACGGGGTTCTCGATCCGCGGATCAAGCGGCACTACATGCGCATCCGGCCACCGGAGTGCGGCGAGGCTTATGCGCATGAGAGCTGCGGGAAAGAAACGATCCGGCTGTCGAACCGGCCGCCGGGGACGCGGGCAGAGTTTGAGGCGCGGGAGATTGTGGATGCGGGGTTCCTGGAGCTGGTGCGCTACGGTGTGCGCCGGGCTGACGATGCGCTGATTGTGGACTCGCTGGCGGTGGTGGATGCGGTGCTGAAACGCGATTTGCCGCAGGGCCCCGGCTGGCTGCGCTACAACTGGGACGGCTATGGGCAACGGGCTGACGGGTGTGCTTTCCAGGGTTGGGGCCAGGGTCGCGTGTGGCCCTTGCTGACGGGCGAACGGGCGCACTATGAGCTGGCGGCAGGCAAAGACATCGCCGAGCTGATCAAGACCTATGAGCGTTTTTCCACTTGCGGCCAAATGTTGCCGGAGCAGGTGTGGGACGAGGCGAATATGCCGGATAAGAGCCTGCGGCTGGGGCAGCCTGCCGGATCGGCGATGCCGCTGGTCTGGGCTCACGCCGAGTATTTGAAGCTGCTTCGCTCGGCCTTGGACGGCAAGGTTTTCGACCGCATCGATCCGGTGTATGCGCGGTATTGCGAGCTGGAGGGGCGGAGCCGGACGCGGCGGGGATTGGAGATTTACACACGAAAGAGGCCGATCCAGAGAATTGCGGCGGGGGCTACACTGCGCATTCTGGACGAGGAGCGGTTTGAGGTGGTGTGGAGCGCGGATGGGTGGCAGACGACGATTACGACGCCGAGCCGCGGCTTGGGCAGCGCAGGGTTCAGCGCCGATATTGGCGCGGGAGGCGAGGCCGGCAAATTGCAATGGACGTTGCATTGGCCGGAGCGGGACGGCTGGCTTGGTTACAATGTGGAGGTGCAGGTTGACGCCAATTAAGCGGGCTTACCGGTGAATCGGGCACTTCATGGAAAGGAAATCTTACAAAACCAAATGACTTCCAACCTCGCAGGATCGCCTCAGGACAAGCTGGCACTCGACAAACAGGCACTCGACGAACTTTCCATCGACACGTTGCGTCTGCTCGCTGTGGACACAGTGGAGAAGGCCAAGTGCGGCCATCCGGGCGCGCCACTGGGCTGTTCGCCGATCGCCTACCTGTTGTTTCACAAGCTGATGAAGCACAATCCGGCGCACGCGAAGTGGGCTGACCGGGACAGGTTTGTGCTGTCGAACGGGCACGCCTCGGCGCTACTTTATTCGACGCTATTCCTGACCGGGTACGACCTGACGCTGGAGGATCTGAAGAGCTTCAGGCAGTGGCACTCGCGGACACCGGGACACCCCGAGTTTGGCGACACGGACGGCGTGGAAGCGACCACCGGGCCGCTGGGTCAGGGCCTTGCGATGGCCGTGGGCATGGCGATTGCGGAGAAACATCTGGCGGCGGTTTATAACCGGCCCGGGTTTGACGTGGTGCACCACCATACCTATGCGCTGCTGGGCGACGGCGACCTGATGGAAGGCGTCTCGCACGAGGCGTGTGCGCTGGCCGGAACGCTGGGACTGGGCAAGCTGATTTTTCTTTACGACGACAATCTGATCTCGCTGGATGGGCCGACCGAGTTGAGCTACAACGACAACGTACTGGAGCGCTTCGAGGCTTACCACTGGCATGTGCAGCGAGTGGCGGACGGGAACGACCTGAAGGGAATTGAAGCGGCGATCGAGGAGGCGAAGAGGGAGACCGGCAAGCCGTCAATCATCGCGGTGCGGACGGTGATCGGGTACGGCAGCCCCAAGGCGGGGACGAACAAGGTTCATGGCGAGGCGCTGGGAGCGGTGGACACGGCGGCGACGAAGAAATTCTTCGGTTTTCCGGAGGACCAGAGCTTCTATGTTCCCGACGCAGCGCTGGCGAACTGGCGCGAAGCGGTCGATCGCGGCGCGAAGCTGGAAGCGAAATGGAATGCGGAGTTCGCAGACTATGCGTTGGCAAACCCGGAGCTGGCGGCGGAGTTTGAGCGGACCCAAAAGGGCGAGCTGAAGGCAGGTTGGGAGAAGGCGATTCCGAGCTTTGCACCGGGCAAGTCCCAGGCTACGCGGAATGCCGGCGGCGCGGTGATGAATGCGATTGCCGACGTTGTGCCGGAGCTTTTTGGCGGTGCGGCGGACCTGACCTCATCGACCAGAACGATCTTCAAGCCGGGAGCGAGCTTCCATGTGGACCCGGCTGGGCGCAACGTTTTCTTTGGGGTGCGCGAGTTTGGGATGTGCGCCGCGGTGAACGGGATGGCCGCACATGGAGGGCTGATTCCGTTCGGGTCGACTTTCTTTGTGTTTTCAGACTACGCAAAGCCGGCGATCCGGTTGGCGGCGTTGATGCAGGTGCACTCGCTGTTTGTGTTTACCCACGACTCGATCGCGCTGGGCGAGGATGGGCCGACCCACCAGCCAGTCGAACACCTTATGGCGCTGCGTGCGGTTCCGGGGCTGACGGACTTTCGCCCGGCGGATGCGAACGAGACGGCCGCGGTCTGGAGACTGGCTCTTGAACGCAAGGGGCCAAGCTTCTTTGCACTGAGCCGGCAGGATTTGCCGGTGCTCGATCCGGCGACTCATGACGCGTATGCCGCGGTGAGCAAGGGAGCGTATGTGCTGGAAGATGCATCCAATCCTCAAGTCGTGCTGATTGGTACCGGGGCCGAGGTATGGCCCGTGCTGGAAGCCGCGAAACTGTTGGCAGCCGACGGAATTCGGGCGCGGGTGGTCAGCTTTCCGAGTTGGAAGATTTTCGAGGAACAGACGGCGGAGTACAAGGCAAGCGTGCTGCCGGCGGGCGTGCCGAGGCTTGCGGTCGAGGCAGGGGCTACGCTGGGCTGGTGGAAGTATGTGGGTCTGGACGGCGACGTGATCGGGCTGGACCGGTTTGGCGCGTCTGCGCCGGGGCCGATCGTGCTGGCGAAGCTGGGATTTGGGGCGGAGAACGTGGCGGCGCGGGCGAAGAAGCTGGTGAAGTAAATACAGTGGTCAGTGATCAGTTGTCAGTCTTCAGTTAAGCAAATGTCAGTCATCGAGATTGGGGATCGAGTTCGCTTCCTTCTGAGAGTGGTAACTGACAACTGATCACTGATCACTGACCACTGTTCCGAAAGGAACATATCGTGAAACTCGTCATAGCATCCGACCATGCGGGATTTTCTCTGAAGGAGGAGGTTCGCGCAAACCTTGCGCAGGCTGGGCACGAAGTCATCGACCTTGGGACTTATAAGCCTGATCCTTTGGACGACTATCCCGATTTTGCCGAGAAGGTGGGTTTGGCGCTGAGGCGGGGCGATGCGCCGCGGGGGATTCTTATCTGTGGGTCGGGGGTGGGCGTGTGCGTGGCGGCGAACAAGATTCCGGGGATTCGCGCGGGGATGTGCCACGATACATATTCGGCGCACCAGGGCGTGGAGCACGACGATATGAACGTGATTGTGCTGGGCGCGCGCATCATCGGGTCGGCGCTTGCGTTCGAGGTTGTGAATGCATTTATCGGCGCCAGGTTCATCGCTTCGGAAGAGCGGTTTGTGCGGCGGTATAAGAAGGTGCTGGCTATCGAGGCGAAGTATCAGTGCGGCGATGGTTCGGCGAATCCGGCATAAGGGGCTGCGAAAAGGAAGTAGCAGAAGAGGACCCGAAAAGCGTCCCTCAGGGGATAAATGGATGGGTTAAAACCCAGCCCTAGCAGCCCGCGTCGATTTCGCACCTATTTGCGGCACGACTGAAGTCGTGCCCTGACACAGGACTGGGGCTTGTCCGCGACACGTAAAGCCCGCGCTGATTGCGGCGCGAGCGCAAGAAACTTCATCAGGGTTTAATTGCAGAACCTCATTCTGGCATCGCAGAAACATGCTGGCATCGCAGAAACGCAGCCTGAAAGGCGCCGATGTTCCCCTTCGACGTGATTCTTTTCGATGTTGGCGGAGTCCTGCTCACAAATGGATGGGACGAGCGCGAGCGCGCGTTGACGATGGAGTATTTTCACCTCGATCCGGTGGCCTTCGAGGCCAGGCACCTTGCACCTTACGATGCGTGGGAGCGTGGCGCCATTCCGCTGAAGGCTTACCTGGACGCGACCGTGTTCTATGAGCCGCGGCGCTTCTCGCAGGACGATTTTTTCGGTTTCATGCTCAACCAGTCGAAGCTCCTGCCCAACGGGGCTCTGGGAATCCTGGAGGAGCTTGCCGCATCAGATAAGTTCATGTTGGGCGCGCTGAACAACGAGGCGCGGGAGACCAACGAGTTCAGATTCGAAAGCTTCGGCCTTCGGAACTATCTGAAGGTTGCGTTGAGTTCCTGCTATCTGGGGCTGCGCAAGCCGGAGCCAGCGATCTATCGTCGGGCGCTTGATATTCTGGATGGGCCCGCGGAGCGGATTCTGTTTATCGACGATCGGGTGCAGAACGTGGCCGGTGCGGCTGCTGTGGGGATGAAGGCGATTCAGTTTGAGGGCGCGGATGGTTTGCGGCGCGAGTTAGTAAGGTTGGGCGTTCTATAACATTCAGCTTTGCGGCTTCCCATCCTGGCGGCAAAAACAAAGACGCCGCG
>PLFY01000203.1 GCA_003138365.1 Acidobacteriaceae bacterium | reverse complement strand
GGCAAGAAAGCTGCCGGCGGCTTTGTTGAACTGGTGACGCGCGCCACGGCAACCAGCGTGGACGTGGCCTTGAATGAAGTTGCGGCGCTTGTGATAGAGCGCGTCCAGGAGGATGCCCTGTTGTTAACAGCAGAAGGCAGCCTCTAGGTGGTCACTGATAACTGACCACTAACAACTGACCACTGTTTCAAAGGGAGCAGCGATGGCACTTAAGATCAGATGGGTAAGACTCTCCGGGCGGCATCCGCTGGCATCGCTGCTGTTGCGCATTGCTCTGTTGACGATTGCCGCAATCGCGCTTGTGTGCTTCTCCATCTTCGGCTACTTCTACATCAAATATCAGCATGTTGTGGACGAGCGGCTCAAGCAGCCCATCTTCGCCAACACCGCCAAGATTTTTGCCGCGCCCCGCGAAGTGCGCCCCGGACAAAAACTCACCGTCCGGCTGATCGCCAATGAGTTGCGCGAGGCCGGCTACTCCGCCGATGGCGCCTCGCAACTCTCGCAGTTGGGCACGTACTCTGAGGGCGTGCAGGCCATTACCGTGCGTCCCGGTCCGCAGTCCTATCATGCGCAGGACGGCGCCGTGATCCACGTTGGCTCGGGCGTAGTGCAGTCGATCGACGACGATCACGGCCAGCCGCTCTCGAGTTATGAACTCGAGCCCTTGCTCATCACCGGCCTGAGCGAAGACGCCAACCGCACCAAGCGCCGCCTCATCACATACGACGAGATTCCGCAGAATCTGGTCCAGGCAGTCCTCGCCATTGAAGACCGCCGCTTCTTTGAGCACAACGGCGTCAACTACTGGCGCCTTATGGAGGCGGTCTACCGCGACGTGATCTCGGGCCAGAAGCAGCAGGGCGGCTCAACGCTTACCATGCAGTTGGCGAAAAACTTCTTTCTCTCGCCTGAGAAGCGCTTCAAGCGCAAGATCATCGAGATCGTCATCACCTTTCAGCTCGAACACCGCTTCACGAAAAAGCAGATCTTTGAGATGTACGCCAACGAGATGAACCTGGGCCAGCGCGGCAGCTTCTCCATTGACGGATTCGGCGAGGCCTCGCAAGCATACTTCGGCAAGGACGTACACCAACTCAATCTGGCCGAGTGCGCCTTCCTGGCCGGCATCCTTCAGCGACCCAATTACTTCAATCCCTTCCGGCATCCCGACCGCACAATTGAGAGGCGCAACCTGGTGCTGGATTCGATGGTCGAGACCGGCGCCATCACCAAGGATCAAGCCGAGCGCGCCAAGGCCGAGCCGCTCCATCTAACAGCCGCCAGCGTAGACGCCAGCGAAGCGCCCTACTTTGTCGACCTGGTGCATGAACAGCTTTTGCAAAAGCTCGGCGAACGCGACTTCAACCGCGAGGGTCTTCGCATCTACACCTCGCTCGACCCCGATTTGCAGCGCGAAGCCACTGCCGCGGTCGATTCCACCATTCACGTGGTGGACGAGCGGGTAGACAAGCTGCATAAGCATCATAAGCCGGGTGAGACCTGGGCGTATCCGCAGGTAGCGCTGGTGGCGCTCAATCCCCATACCGGCCAGGTGCTGGCGCTGGTGGGCGGGCGCAGCTATGGCAACTCGCAGTTGAATCACGCGGTGGCCAAGCGGCCCACTGGCTCCATCTTCAAGCCGTTTGTCTACGCCGCTGCCTTTGACACCGCCGTCGACGGCACCATGCTCCCCGGACAAACCAAGCTTTTCTCGGAGGTGACCATGCTCAGCGATGAACAGACCACCTACGACGTGGGCGGACAGGTATACACGCCGCGCAACTATGAGGGCGTTTATCACGACCAGGTGACGGCGCGCTACGCATTGCAGAAATCGCTGAACAATGCGACCATCGGGCTGGCGGGCATGGTCGGCTTCGATCGCGTGGCTGCCCTGGCTCGCGAGGCCGGGGTCAGAAGCGCGCGTGGAACGCCTTCCGTGGCCATCGGCTCTTACGACGCCACACCTTTCGACATGGCCGGCGCTTACACTGTCTTCGCCAACGGAGGCTTGCATCTGGACCCCTGGATGCTGGCCAGCGTGCGCACTCCCACCGGCGACATCATCAACGACTACGCGCCCACTTCAAAACGGGTGCTTGATGCGCGCGTGGCCTACCTCGCCACCGACATGCTTGAGAACGTGATCAATCACGGCACCGGCGCGGGAACGCGCTTACGCGGCTTCACCGCGCCGGCCGCGGGCAAGACCGGAACCGACCACGACGCCTGGTTCGCCGGCTACACCTCGAACCTGCTCTGCATTGTCTGGGTGGGCAACGACGATTACAGCCAGTTGAATATTGAAGGCGCGGACGCAGCCGCACCTATCTGGGCCGAGTTCATGAAGAAGGCCGTGCAGTTGCCGCAATACTCTGACACGCACGAATTCTCCGCGCCCGGAGGCGTGGAAATGGTAAAGATCGACAAGGTCAGCAACCTGCTGAGCGACGACGCCTGCCCCGATGGCTTCGAAGCGGCTTTCCTTGCCGGCACAGCGCCGACAGAAACCTGCGACCATCCCGCGGAGCGCCCAGCAGACCGCCCCGGCGACCACCGCAACGTTTTGCAAAAAATGTTTGGCCTGGGCAAACCCGCGAATTGATTTGATCGACCGTTCAACCATCGACAACCGTGCCATCGGCCATCGGCTGGCAGCGCTCGCACCAGAAGGTCACGCGAGCGTCAGGTCCTTGGATTCGCCTGCGAATCAGCTCGCCGCAGCGTCTGCAAGGCTCTCCGCCACGGCCATAGACCCAAAGGCTGGCACTTGGATCGGCCTCGTGCGTAGTCCGCCGCTTCCTTCCTCCATAAGTGACGATGGTGTCCCCTGAATCCTCAAGCACATTGGCGGCAACCAGTCTCCGAGCCGCTGAAATCAAGGCCGTTGCCTTCTCCAGTTCCAGCGAAACCACTTTGCTGAAGGGGTTGATGCCGGTCGCAAAACACACTTCCGATTTGAATACGTTGCCCACGCCGGCCATCACCTCCTGATGCAGCAACACATCGGCAACCTCCTCATTGGCGCAAGCCAACATGCGGCGCAAAACTTCGCCGGCATTGAACTCCTCGCTCAAGACGTCGATTGCAGGCGGGGGAATTCCGGTTGCTCGCGCCAGTTCCTGAGGCTTCAACATCTTCGCCACCGGCACGCGAAAACCAACCGCAACGTAGTCGCCATTTTCAATCACAATCCGCATATTGATCCGCGGCTGCTGCCATCGCTCCCCCGGACGGTAGATGTGCCAACTGCCGCTCATGAGCATATGAGTAGCCAGCGTCCCACCACCGGAGAAATGAAGCAAGAGCCACTTGCCGCGCGATTCCACCTGCTCCACCGTCTGTCCCACCAGCGGTGTGTCGTCGTTGAACCGCGTCAGCAGCGGATAGGTCGATCGGAATCCGGTAACCGGCTTGCCCGCAAGCGCGCGGCCCAGCGCTCGTGCCGTGCGAAAGATCGTATCGCCCTCTGGCATGGCTTATTGCACCTCGCCACTTTGAGTGCGGCCCGGCTCGTGAGGATGTTGCCCAAGCGGCAACAGAATGCGGCGCAGGTGCATCCCCAGCGGTCCGGGATGAAAGCCCGCATCCATGAGGAACCGCGCCATGGGATGAGCCGCGACCGGCTGTCCATTGATCGTGGTAATGAGCACGCCCTGATGGCCAGCGCCGCGCAACCGTTCCTGACCGCGTGAGCACAGGAAATGCGCCAGGCCCGCGGCCGCCTGCGAACGCTCCGGCTCGTCAGCAGGCAAAAAGATGAGCAAGTTTGGATTGCCGCGCCTGAGCCACGCAACCAACTGCCCGTTGCGCAGAATCACCTCAGCATAGGCCGCGCGGGTGAGCAAGCGTGGCGCCGTCTCCGAATCTTCCTCAGCAACGGGAAGTTCAGGCCAGCGCAAGACCGATCCGTAGGGGTTGGCCGGATCGGTGGCAGCCAACTGCACAAACTCCGGCTTCTCTGCCGGAGGCGCGGCACGCAACTGGCGAAGCAAATCCACTGCGGCCGGCAGCGCAAATTGTGTCGCACCCAAACCGGCTACAAAGTACCCGCGGCGAATTCGCCCACTCTCTTCGAGGGCCTTGAGTACGTCATAGACCGCACTGAATCCTCCGGGCACGTTCTCCGCCGCCACATGCTCCCTGAGCAACACACCGTATCGATTAAGCAATTGCAAAGCCAGCGCATGGCTGGCCTCCGTTGCGGAATGGCCCCCGGAAAAGCTCTTCTCGGTGCGGAGTACGGACTGGTAGGCCGGGGNNGCCGGGGTTTCAACCCCGGCATTCGACCCAACAAATTCGACGGGGGCTTTAGTCCCTGAGGTGTGCTTCGCTGGCGCTTGACGCAACGGCAGCAAGGCCCATCGCCCCTGCGCCGTTGGCGGCGTCGTCCTTCGCGAACGGAAAGCCACGCCCGTCTGCAAGCGGCGCGGCGCTCGTGCGCTCTCTGGCCTGGCGATATAAACCCGCAACGCGTGAAGCGAATCGTTGGTGATCAGCCCGCGCCACACCAAACTCCACAGAGCCTCGATGGTCTCGCCGGGATAACCGCCGCCCACAGCCTCATGCAGCGCGTCGAAGAAGCTCGCGCCCCTCGACTCAAGCACGGCCAACAGTTTTTCCTCGCGCTCCGTCAACGGCTCAACAAGCGGCCTCTGCTGCGCCAGCAGCGGCAGTTTGTCGGCAAGAAAAAGTGCAATGCGGCCGTCGCGCTCGCCGATCGGCTCCACGCCCGCCCACGCCACTTCACCCGCGGCAATCAGCGTATCCAGGCCGGCCGGCGCATACTCCGCAATCCGCGCCGGCAAAATCGCGGTCTCCACCAGCGAGGCAGGCAATGGCGCGCCCTGCAAGCTCTCGATCGCGTCCAGCAGCCCATCGAGATTTCCATGCCCGCTGCGGCGCGGCGCCAACACCCCCTGCCAGTGCGTGAGAAAGCGCGCAAGCGTGTGCTGCTCCACCGGTTCGACCTCGCGGCGCAGCCGGGCCAGCGATTTCCGGCGAATCAGCCGCAGCATCTCCGCGTCGCACCACTCGCGATGAAGACCTCCGGGCCGAAATCCGCCTTCGAGTACGCGACCCTCATGCGCAAGCTGGCGCAATGCATCTTCCGCGGCCGCGGAGTCCAGCGCAAATCGTTCCGCGGCCTCGCGCAGCGTGAACGGCCCATGCGTGCGCGCATAGCGGCGAACCAACTCCAACACAGGATGCGCCACCGGCTCCAGCAGCGCGACAGCCAGGCCCGGCGGCAAAGGAATCCCCAAGCCATCGCGATAGCGAGCCGCATCTTCAGATGCAATCACGCGGCGCTCCCCGCCGATGCGTACTTCCAGCAGACGACGCGAGCGAATCAACCGGTCGACATGCTGCAATAAATCGGGCGTTGCCACGCGCCGCGCCAACTCTTCGCGCGAAAGATCTCCCAAGCGCAAGCAAAGATCGTGAATGCCGTCCGCGGAGCGCGCGCGATAGCTTTCAGTCAAGCACTGCGCAATCTCTTCCACCTCGGCAATCGCGTCCGCATCCAGCAGTTCGCGCAAGTCGGCCTCTCCGAGCAGCTCGCGCAACTGCTCCTGATCGATGGTTAACGCCTGGGCGCGCCGCTCTGCCAGCGGCGCATCGCCGTCATAGAGAAAGTTCGCCACATAACTGAACAGCAGGGATGCGGCAAAGGGCGACGGCTTGCGCGTCTCCACCACGTGCACGCGCAACTGGCGCTGCTCCACCGCGCGGAGGGTTTCAATCAGCGCGGGCATATCGAAAACGTCGCGCAAGCACTCGCGATACGCTTCAAGCAGCAGCGGAAACCTGGGATAGCGCGAGGCCACGCTGAGCAGATCGTAAGAGCGCTTGCGCAACTGCCACAGCGGCGACCGCGCATCGGCGCGCCGCCGGGGAAGCAACAGCGCACGCCCCGCGGCTTCCCGAAACCGCCCCGCAAACAGTGCCGTCGAGCCCAACTGGCGCAACACCAGCGCCATCGCCTCGGCAGACTCGACGAGAAACCAATCCGGATCGGGCGGCTCATCGGTGTCGGGAAAGCGCAGCACAAATCCATCGTCGGACCACAGGGTTTCCACCTCCGGGCCGCCGGCTGCGCGAATGCGTGCACTCACCGCCATGGCCCATGGAATATGGATGCGGCTCCCGAACGGCGTGAGCACGCAGACGCGCCAATCGCCCAACTCATCGCGGCAGCGCTCGATCACGATCGTGCGATCGTCGGGCACCGAGCCCGTCGCGGCCTCCTGGTCAGCAAGAAACTGCATCAGATTCTCTGCCGCTCCTGGATCGAGATCGTGTTCCGCCACAAGCCGCGTCAGCGCGGCGGCCTTGGGCAGGGCGCGCAGTTCGCGCACCAGCGCGCCGATGCGGCGGCCAAACTCAAGTGGCCTTCCCGGACCGTCTCCCTTCCAGAACGGCATCTTGCCCGGCTCGCCCGGAGCGGGCGTTACCAGCACGCGATCATGCGTAATCTCCGTAATCCGCCACGTTGACGCGCCCAGGATGAACGTCTCCCCTGGGTGGCTCTCGAAGACCATCTCCTCGTCGAGCTCGCCCACGCGCACCGCCTTGCCCTCGCTGTGCGCCAGAAAAACTCCGTACAATCCGCGATCGGGAATCGTGCCCGCATTCAGAATCGCCAACCGGGCCGCGCCGTCGCGTGATGTCACTACGTTGCGCACGCGATCCCAGGTGAGCCGCGGCCGCAACTCCGCAAACTCGTCGGAAGGATAGCGTCCACTCAGCAGATCGAGCACGCCCTCGAATGCGCCGCGACTCAGGCTGCCAAAAGGCGCTGCATGGCGCACCAGCTCGAAGAGCGCATCGACGCTGACTTCAGGCTTCACAGCCTCCGCGCCGGTATGTCGAAGCTGATCACTCTGGGCCTGATAACTCGGCGCTTGGTAGGTCGGGGTTTTAACCCCGACATTCGACCAAGCAAGATCGCCGTGGGCTTTAGCCCCTGAGGTATGATCCTCAGCGGCGAGCGCTTCCGCCTCTTTGCGAGCCGAATCCCATTCATCAAACTTCAGTTCCGCCGTGAGATTCTTTCCCCTTCGAGCGCTCTTGAGTACCTTCACCTTGCGCGGCGCTGCTGCTCCCGGTGGATGCGCCACAATCGCCACCAGTTGTTGCGCCAGCACGTCCAGCGGATTGCGCGGGAAGCGTGTCGACTCGATGTGCCCTTCATGCATGGCGCGCGTCACCGCAGCGCAGGCCACTAAATCGGCGCGGTATTTGGGAAATAGAATCCCCTCGCTCACCGCATTCACATGATGGCCGGCGCGGCCAATGCGCTGCATTCCACTCGCCACGGAGGGAGGCGCTTCAATCTGGATCACCAGGTCCACCGCGCCCATATCGATGCCGAGTTCCAAGGTCGACGTCGCGCACAGCGCGCGAATCTGGCCCGCCTTCAACTGCTCCTCGATGATCGTGCGTTGCCCCGCGGCCAGTGAGCCGTGATGAGCGCGAGCGATCGCCTCGCCGGCCAGTTCATTCAATGCGCCAGCAAGCCGCTCGGCCACCTGGCGGCTGTTCACAAATAATATCGTCGAGTTGCGCGCGCGAACGATCTCCAGCAAGCGCGGATGAATCGCATTCCAGATGGAAACCCGCTTGGGCGCTTGCGAGGCGGGGCCGCTGGGCAGCTCCTCCTGTTCGCCCAGGCGCGCCATGTCCTCGACCGGGACTTCAATGCGGAGCTTCAATTGCTTGGGCGCGCCGGCGTTGATAATGGTCACGGGGCGATAGCGGGGCGCGTCCTCGACCGCGCCAGGGATCGGGGAACAGGGATCAGGGATCAGTTCAATCCCAGAACCGTCTGCGTCATCGCAGGTGGCCGCCTCATCGCGAGAAATCTGGGATTCGAAAACCTCAACCGCGCTGTCAGATGATCCTTTATCCCTGACCCCTGTTCCCTGCTTTTCTGATCCCTGTTCCCTGATCCGTGTTCCCTGCTCTTCCACTCCGCCCAAAAAACGCGCAACTTCTTCCAGCGGTCTCTGCGTGGCCGAAAGCCCAATCCGCTGCAAGCGGCGCTTGGTCAGCGCCTCGAGCCGTTCCAATGAAAGCGCCAGATGCGCCCCGCGCTTGGTGGGAACCAATGCGTGAATCTCATCGACGATCACCGTATCCACGGTGCGCAGAGCCTCGGACGCCTGCGAGGTCAGCAGCAGGTAGAGCGACTCCGGCGTGGTGATCAGAATGTCCGCCGGATGGCGCATGAACCGCGCCCGCTCCCTCTGCGGCGTATCGCCGGTGCGCACGTGGATCGTCGGCTCGCGGAAGGGCACGCCCATGCGCCGCGCCATGTTGGCCATGCCGGCCAGGGGCGACCGCAGATTCCGTTCCACGTCCACTGCCAGGGCCTTCAGCGGCGATACGTAAACAATGCGGCAGCCCGACGGGTGCCCCACCCTCGCGACGTTTTTGTCGCTAGAGTGGGAACCTGCCAGCATGAGCCTGTCCAGGCACCAGAGAAATGCGGCGAGAGTCTTGCCCGTCCCGGTCGGAGCCAGAATCAGGGCGCTCTCTCCACGTGCAATCGCCGGCCAACCCATCCGCTGCGGCGCGGTCGGCGCATCGAACACAGCCCGAAACCACTCGGCTGTCACGGGATGAAAACAGGCAAAGGAATCCTGCGCCGGAGCCTGCGTGGGGGAAGCGTCCGGGTTGGGCCGGTCAGGGAGCACTGTCTACTGAGAATAGCGCGGGAGGGCAGCGAAGAGGAAGCGAAAGAGCGGACAGCGACGGTCAATCTTCGATCATTCGCGGTGAGAGCGTCGTGGCCGGCATCCGCGATTCCCGCCTCCCGCTCCACTGCAAGTCGCGCAAGCCGTTGTTGGCAGCGTCATCCCCGCCGCGATCCCCCTCAATCCATCAAGCGAGCCTCTCGCAAAACTCCATTGAGACTGCAANNGAAGGCAATTCTGCAAGCGGCTAAAGCATTGATGTTTTCTCGCAACGATAGCGCCGGTCCAGCATCTAACAGCGTGACATCCAACCGTGATCCCTGCCGGAGCGCCCATGCGAGACCATCTGGCTACACTCCTCGACGACTTCCGCCGCTATGGGCGCGAGGTTGCCGTGGTCCGTCACCAGGGCAACCGCCGCCGGGTCACCTCCTACGGCGAAATCGCGCGCATGGCTGGCCGCTTTGCGGCGCTGCTGGCCCAGCGGGGCATTGGGGCCGGCGACCGCGTGCTGATCTGGGCTGAAAACAGCGCGGAGTGGCTTGCCGCCTTCCATGGCTGCCTGTTGCGCGGGGTGCTCGCTGTTCCTCTCGACGCCAACGGGATGGCCGATTTTGCCGCGAGGGTCGCCGACGACGTAACACCCAAACTGGCCGTAGGCGACACCCTGCTGCTCCGTCAGTTGCCCTTGGAACTGCCACGGCTGGCTTTTGAAAACTGGCTAGCCCACCTGCCGGCTGAAGAAGCCGGTCCCGTTCCAGGGCTCTGCGGCGAGACCCCGCTACAAATTCTTTTCACGTCCGGCACCACGGGCGACCCCAAGGGCATTGTGATCACCCACGGCAACGTGCTGGCCAGCGTGGGGCCCATTGAGGACGCGGCCAAGCCCTATCTGCCCTACGACCGGCTGATCCATCCCTTGCGCATCCTGCAAACGCTGCCTCTGAGCCACGTCTTCGGCCAGACCATGAGCCTGTGGGTACCACCCATCTTCAAGGCCGAACTCCACTTCGAGAATCGGCTGGTTGCGCCCCGGCTGATTGAGACCATCCGCCGTGAGCGCATCTCCGTTCTGGCCGCCGTACCTCGGGTCATAGCCCTGCTGAAGACTTACCTCGAAGCCACCTTGCCCGGCCTTGCCGAACGGGTTCTTGGTCCCAAGGGACAGCCTGGAGCCGCGAACGACCGATCTTCGCCGCTGGAGTGGGTGGTAACCGCAGCCGCCATCGCGCAACGCTGGTGGCACTTCCGCGATGTCCACGGCGCATTCGGCCCGAAGTTCTGGGCCATCATCTCCGGCGGCGGCGCGCTCCAGGGTCCTCTGGAACAGTTTTGGAATGCGGTGGGCCTGGTGGTGGTGCAGGGCTACGGGATGACCGAGACCACGGCGATCATTACGCTCAACCACCCCTTCCACGTGGCCGAGGGAACCATCGGCAAACCGCTCGCCGGCCGTGAAGTCAAGCTGGGCCCGGATGGCGAGGTGCTGGTGCGCGGCGCATCCATCTCCGGCGCCACCTGGTCCGGCGGCGTTCTGCATCCACGCGCGGGCGAGTGGCTGGCCACCGGCGACCTGGCCGTGGCCCAGTCTACGGGCGAGCTGCGCTTTCTGGGCCGCAAAAGCGAAGTCATTGTGACCGCCTCAGGCTTGAACCTCCATCCCGAGGACCTGGAGGCGGCTATCGAACAGGAGCCGGGAGTCCTCGCTTCGACTGTGGTAGGCCTCGAGACAGCCGCCGGTCCGGAGCCTTGTGCCGTGCTCTCCTTTCGCGGTACACGCGCGCAGGCGGCGCAGGCCATCGAACACGCAAACACCAGATTGGCGGAATTTCAACGGGTCTTGCGGTGGGAGTTATGGCCCGAGCCGGACCTGCCACGCACTTCAACCGGGAAGGTGAGGCGAAAGGTTGTTGCCGAGTGGGTCGCAGACAAGTTTCATGCGGCCGCAAAGGCAGCCTCTGCGAACGGGGCGTCGAAGGGCGCAAGTGAGGACTGGTTGCTGACGCTGATCGCGCAGATCACTGGCGAAGCTCCGCAGGGCGCCGGGGACGAGCTGCGCCTGGCCGAAGATCTGCATCTCGACAGCCTGGGCCGGGTGCAGTTGGCAGCCGCCGTTGAGGAGCGGCTCAACATGCTTCCCGAGTCGGGACTATTGGAAGAAGCAATCACGCTCGGGGATCTGAGGCGCTTGCTGGTTGCGAACGCCGAGCCCGATGCGCACCAACAGCCGGGCGCACCATCCATCCCGAGGCTTTCGACAGAAAGCATGGCAGACCAAGAGACCAAACCGTCTTTCATCGACCATGAAAGGCCGATTGAACCCGCTGCGGCGCCGCGTTACATTTATCCGCATTGGCCGTGGCTGTTTCCCGTCCGTTGGCTGCGCAATGCTTTCCTTGAACTCGTGGAACGGCCGCTGGTCTGGCTGCTGGCCAAGCCGGAAGTTGTTCGGCCCGACCGGATCGACGCGAGTGAGCCCATGCTGGTGGTCGCCAATCATATAACAACCTTCGATGGACCGCTTCTGGAATACGCGCTGCCTGGGCCGATCCGCAGGCGCATGGCGGTTGCCATGTCTGGAGAGATGCTGGAGGACTATCGCCACTTTCGCAATGCGGAGAGTCTCAAGCCAGAGGCAACGTTTTTTCTGCCGGGTCCTTTGTTTTATCTGCTGCTGACCGCGCTGTACAACGTGTTTCCGTTGCCCAGGCAGAGGGACTTCCAGCGCAGCTTTGCCCATGCGGGCGAGGCGCTCGACCGCGGGTTCAACGTACTGGTTTTCCCCGAAGGGACGCGGTCGGAGGAAGGCAAATTGGCGCGCTTCAGGCCAGGGATTGGATTGCTGGTCAAGCAATCGGGAACGGCTGTGCTGCCCATGGCCATGCGCGGGCTGGGCGAGTTGAAGACCCGCCACCGGGGCTGGTTTCGTTCCGGCGCCATTGAAGTGCGGGTAGGCCAGCCCATCCGTTTTTCTCCATCGGAGACCGAAGCCGCCATCACCGCGCGGCTTCACGATGCGGTGGAGAAGCTGCTGGAAAAATAGGGGACAGGGAACAGGGAACAGAAAGCCCGCGCTCATCTCTGCAATTAATTCATCATGGCGACGAGCATCCTGCCACCTTCGCTGAAATGACCTTCTGCCAGATGGCGAGACTTTGTAGACGACGACGGCCCTGTTCCCTATTCTCTGTTCCCTATTCCCTAGTCCCTATTCCCTGCCCTTTCTAACTCGGCTTCCTCGGCTTGAAGTGGCACGTGCCGCCGGCAAGCACCGCGGTCCAGATGGAGGGGTCGGCGGGTTGCTCGCTCGATCCCAGGAAAAGAACGCCGTCGGGGGCGAGCAGCCGGTGAATGGCGGCCAGCAGCGTGCGCCGCGTCTCCTGCGAGAAGTACAGCATCACATTGCGCAGAAAGATCACGTCGAACCGGTCGTCGGAACGGTTGAAGGGCAGTTGCGGCGAGCACAAATTGGCCTGGCGGAAGTTGCACAGCTTGCGCACCTCCTGCTTGATCACCCAGTCCTCGCCCGCGTGGTCGAAGTAGCGCACCACGAAGCGGGCGGGAAGGCCGCGATTGATCTCGATGCGGTGATAGCGGCCGGCCAGGGCGCGGTGCACAACCTCGGCGCAGAGGTCGGTGCCCTCGATGCGAATGTTCCAGCCCGCCAGCAGTGGAAAGTGCTCCAGCAGCAGCATCCCCAGGCTGTAGGCCTCCTGGCCTGTCGAGGAGGCCGCGCTCCAGAAGCGCAGGGCGCGCGCGGATCGGCGGGCTTCAATCAGCTTGGGCAACTGATCGGTGCGCAACAGCTCGAAGGGCCGGCTATCGCGAAAGAAACTGGTTTCGTTGATGGTCATCGCCTCGGCGATCGAGCGCTCGAGCAGCGGATCCTTTCTCAGCTTCAAATGCTGTACCAGCTCTTCCAGGCGGCTCATGCCCTGGTGGCGCAAAACTTTGGTGAGCCGGGTATCGAAGAGGTAGTCGCGCGAGGGATCGAGAACGTTTTGCGATAGGCCGAAAACGAGTTGGCGAAGATAGCCGTAGTCCACGGTTGCGGTTTGTTCCATGACTACACCACCCGTCTCCGAAGCTCGCGAGTTTCGCTGTGCGTCCGGCTGACGATCCGGAGGATTTCCGGGGCGATGGCGCTGAGCGGCAGCACGCTGTGCGCCAACCCGGCATTGGTCACCGCGCCGGGCATTCCCCAGACCGTGCTGGTGGCCTGGTCCTGGGCCAGCACACTGCCGCCTTGTTCGCGAATCATGCGGCTTCCAGCCAGCCCGTCGGAGCCCATGCCGGTAAGCACCAGCGCCAGCACGCCGGAGCCATAGACGGCTGCCAAGGAACGGAACAGCGCATCCACGGCGGGGCGGCAGTGATTCTCAAGCGGGCCCTGATTCAGATGCAGCGTAGGCGGCTGGCCGGCACGCGAGGCTGCAAGCACCTCCATGTGCCAGTTGCCGCGCGCAATATAGATGGTTCCGGCGCGCATCGGGTCGCCTTCCGCGGCCTCGCGCACGCGCAAGCCGCAGCGGCCGTCCAGGCGCTCGGCAAACAGCCGGGTAAACAACTCCGGCATATGCTGCACAATCGCCACCGGAAGCGGAAAGCTGGCGGGAAGCTGCGGCAAGAGAACGTCAAGCGCCGCCGGACCGCCGGTGGAGACTCCGATAGCCAACACCGCCGGGACCGACGACACCGGCTGCGCCTTGAACGCCGACGCCGCTGGCAACATCAGCGGCGCGCGAGCCAAGCCTGGCAGTACCGCGCCTGGCATGGCCGCGAAGACCGGCTGCGGCTGCACCTCGCTGGTCAGCGCATGGATCTTGGGGATCAACTCCTGGGACAGCGCTCGCGTGGCGGCCTCGCGACCCGATTGTCCGGCCGGCTTCGTCACATAATCTGAAGCGCCGCCGGCCAGTGCCTCGATGGTCACCTTGGCGCCGCGCTGCGTGAGCGAACTGCACATGATCACCGGCATTTTGCTTCCCCGCGCCCGCAACTGCTTCAGCGTCACCAGTCCATTCATGACCGGCATCTCCACATCCAGCAGAATCAGGTCCGGACGAACGGTTTCAATGGTTCTCAAGGCCGATTCGCCGTCCGCCGCGGTCCCAGCCACTTCGAGGTCCGCCTCGGCGCACACCACCGAACGAAGCAGGCTGCGCATCACTGCCGAGTCGTCCACAATCAAGATCCGGGTTCGGCGAGCAGCCGCCATCGCTCAGGCCTCCACCAGACCAAGCATGGCCAGCTTTTCGCTCAGCGCCTCGTCGTCGAATGGCTTCATCAGGTACTCGTCAGCGCCTGCATCCAACGCGCGAATAATGAATTCGTTCTCCGCCTCGGTGGTCACCATCATCACCTTTACCTCGGTAAATCCATCGGCGCGCATCTGCTGCAGCATCTCCAGCCCGTTCATCACCGGCATATTCCAGTCCACCAGCGCGATGTCGAAGGGCATGCCGGCATGAAGCCGGTCGATGCCGGCCTGGCCGTCGGCCGCCTCCTCGCAGTCAATGCCATGCTCTATGAGCAGGCCGCGGAGAAAGCCCCTCACGAAACGAGAATCGTCGACAATCAGTGCTCGCATGGGGCCTCCATTCAGACGTAGGTTGGAACCTGCCCTAAGCAGCGTGGCCCTGACCCAACCGCATCGGGTCCAGCCGCTCGGGGTCCAGCATCACCAGCAGGCTGTCCTTGAGCTTGTAAGCGCCGGCGAACAGACCCCTTCGGCGCTCATCGAGAATGGATGGATTCGGTTCGTAATCCGCCGACGAAACCGTGAGCACCTCGCCGACGGAATCCACCAGCAACCCAAAACATCCTCCGGCGCACTCCAAAACCAGAATGTCCTGCTTGCCATCCCTGGGCGGCAAGCCAAGCAACTGGCGCAAACTCACCGTGGTGAGCACGTCGCCGCGGTAGTGGACCAGGCCGCCCACAAAGGTGGGCGCCAGCGGAACCGGCTGCGGCAGCGCCGAGCCCACAATCTCCAGAATGTGGGTGATGGGCACGCCAAACAGCGTCTGCGCCACCCGCACCGAACACATCTCAGCCAGCGTTGCCGCCGCCTTTTCCTTGCGATGGATTGCCATCCCCGCGGTACTCATCTGACCGCCTCCGCAAACTCAGCTTGCACGTCCGGCCCGCTCTCTTCCACCGGCAGCGGCGCCACGCCGCCCAGGTCAACCACTCCAGTCACTCGATTCTTCAATAGCGTCACCCCGCCCGTTCGCTGGCTGGTCCCGGCCTCGAACAGGTCGCCCCCGGCGGCTACATCCAGCACGTGCGAAACCGCAATACCCACATGCCGATTGCCCTCGCGGCACACCACCACAATGATTTTTGCCTCGGGCCTTCCCTCAACCGCAGCCAGCACGCCTCCCGAATCTTCGACCGGGAGCAGTTGCCCTTCGAAGTTCAGCACCGGCCGGTAGCCGATGTATTCAATGCGCGAAAGCGGAAGCTGCTCGATTCTGAGCACGTCGGCCAACGGGACAGCAGCTTGGCGTCCCGCAGCCTCGACCAGCAGATACTCGAGACTCTTGCCGGCTTCGGCGTCGGTCCCCTCATCGGCTACGCGCGATCCTTCTTCATCGGCGCCCATGGTCACCCCAGCCTTCAGGGCGATCGATCCAGGGTCCAGAATCAGCGCGAGGTCCGCGTTGCCCAGCACCGTGGCGCCCGAGTACAAACCGATGTCCTTGAGCACCGCACTCAGCGGCTTCACAACGATCTCCTCCGGATCGGCAAGTCCATCCACCACCAGCCCAAATTGACGTCCATCGGCGTTCAAAACCGCGATAAAGTTGTCCCCGTCGTTGACCGCCTTGTGCTCCGCTTGCGGCATCAACAGCCGGTCAAGAAACACCAGCGGCAGCAGCTTGCCGCGCAGCCGGTAAAGCGGCGCGCCCTCCATCCATTCGATTGAGGCGGCCGCCTGCTCGGGCGGGATATGCACCAGCTCCAGCAGCGCCCCCTGGGGCAACGCAAAGCTCTGCTTCACGCTGCGCACAATCAGGGCCGGAATGATGGCCAGCGTCAGCGGAATGCGCATCCTCAGTGTGGTTCCCTTGCCGGCCCGCGAGTCGATCTCGACCTTGCCTCCGATCTTCTCCACGTTGGTGCGCACCACATCCATGCCCACTCCGCGCCCACTGACGTTGGTCACGGCGGCGGCGGTGGAGAAGCCGGGCAGAAAAATCAGTTGCAGCAGCTCGCGCTCGGGCAGTTGCGCGGCGCGCTCCGCCGTAATGAGCCCGCGCTCGATGGCCTTTTGGCGCACCTTGTCCACGGCAACGCCGGCGCCGTCGTCGGACACCTCGATGACCACGTGGCTGCCCTCGTGGCTGGCCCGCAGCTTCAGCGTTCCTTCGGGATCCTTGCCGGCGGCCTGGCGCACTTCGGGCAGCTCGATGCCGTGATCCAGCGAGTTCCGTACCGCATGAGTCAGCGGATCCTTGATGGCCTCAAGCAGGCTCTTGTCCAGCTCCGTCTCCTGGCCCTCCACCTGCAACCGCACGCGCCGGCCGAGCGATTGCGAAAGGTCGCGGACAATGCGCGGCATCTTCGAGAAAATATTTGAAACCGGCTGCATCCGCGCCTTCATCACGCTCTCGCGCAGATCGGCCGTCACCATGTCCAGGCGCCGGGAAAGCAGCCTCATGTTGGGATCGGCCGAGGTGGCCTGCAGTACCTGGTTGCGGGTGAGCACCAGTTCGCCCACCAGGTTCATCATTCGATTAAGCAGAGCCACATCCACGCGCAGAGTGCTCTCCGCCGCGGTCGCCGCTCCTGGTAAAGCCCCCGGTCCGCGCGGCTTGGCTGCTTCTCCCTCCGCCTCGACTTGTGTCTTGGGAACCGCGGGGGCAGCCGGCTTTAGCTCTGCCTCCGTGGGTTCAGGCGCTTTCGCGGCGGGCGGGGTTGGCGCGGCTGGGGCGGGCGCGGCCGGTGGAGTTGCGGCTTCAGACGGTGCAGATGCGCCTGCGTGTGCAAGGTTAGGTCCATCGGAAGGCGCCTGCGCCTCATGTGCGCCGGCCCTCAAGCGAACCACGTGTTTTGCCGGCGCCTTTGCCGGGGCCTGCAGCTCTTCAAGACGCTCGATCAGAGCCGCATCCTCGCCGGCGCCCTCGCTGTCCTGGGCCTCAATCGTCTTTAGAATCGACCGCAGGCCGTCCAGCAATTGCAAAAGTCCGGTGATCGTCGGCCGATCCGCCGTCAGCTTACCCTCGCGCAGCAGCCCCAATAGGTTCTCGCCGGCGTGCGCCAGCTTCTCCAGCCGCTTGAACCCGAGAAAACCCGTGGTCCCCTTGATCGTATGCACCGAACGGAAGATATCTCCGATCAGCCCCGCATCCTGCGGCCGTTCCTCGAGCTCGGTCAGGCACCGCTCCATGCGGTCAAGCCCTTCCTGGCTCTCGATCAGGAACTCCCTCGTCAATTCATCCATTGCCATTCGGTTCACTCATCCGCCAAGCCGGAATCAACGCCCCGGCACAACGAGCACCCAATCCCCTTATCGGTAAGAAGAGGCTCAACTTGAGAAATAAGGTTTTTGGCGCAAGATCGGCGACTCGGGGCCATTGGACAAGGCCCCCATGTACAGCCACGCCGCAAATGCTTTAGCCTCAACTTTCACGCTGTCTGGAGATTGGAGACGCAATGAACGATCCACATGCGGCGGAGCCGGCGCTGACGGAACTGCTCGAACAAGCCCGCCAGGCCGCCCTCAACTCTTACTCGCCCTATTCCGGCTTCCGCGTGGGCGCCGCCCTCAAGCTCACCAACGGTGAAATCGTCACCGGGACCAACGTCGAGAATGTCAGCTACGGCCTCACCATTTGCGCCGAGCGTTCCGCCCTGGTTCGCGCCGTCGCCCAATTCGGCCCAAAGATTCGCATCGAAGCCGTCGCCGTCGCCAACCTCAACGACGCCGCAAGCCCGCCCTGCGGAGCCTGCCGCCAGGTGCTGGCCGAGTTCGCCGGGCCGGATACGCGGGTCGCCTTCCCCGCCGCCGACGGCGTGCGCACCATGTCTTTCGCGGCGCTGCTGCCGATGGCCTTCGACATGAAATTGAAGTAGCGCAAAGACAGGAAAGCCCACGTCTGCACGTGGGCTTCGGAGGAACAATGCCAGATTCGCTCCTAGAAATAATTCCGCCTCTTTCGCTCGTACAGATCCTGAAAGTCACTGCAAACGAGCCCGACTGGGAGGGCCACGAGGGGCGTATCTTCCGGATTGGCTACTACCGTGAGAATGACGGCCTGGACTGCGTCTGGCTAGTTGAGGATGATGGGGACTATGGGGAGACCGTAGATCAAGAAATGATTAGAACCCATTTCAAGGTTTTGCAGTTGAGCGATGAGACCGATCTTTTTGGGGTTGATCGACCGGTGATTGGGCCTCGCTGAGTTGCCACTCGCCAACCTCCTTGACTGCCCGTGCCCGCGCCTCCTCAAATATCCCCTCTTGCTTGAGAAAGTCGTCGATACTGGAACCCATGCACTTCTCGCTCATCACCTCTACCCCTACACGACCGACTAAGCCGCGCGCGCAGCATCCCGCCGAATGATTGTTTTCCTGATCTTTTCGCCAGCCTGCTGCTCCGCAAGCCGCAACTCGTATAGCTTTTGCAAATTCAGCCACATCTCCGCGGAGGTGCCCAGCCATTGGCTCAAGCGCAACGCGGTATCGGCAGTCAAAGCCCGCTGCCCCTTGAGAATCTGATAAATCCTGTTCGCCGGAACATGCAACACCTCAGCGACCTCTGGGATGCTCATCTCCAGTGTCTCAAGTTCATCGGCTAGAAATCTGCCCGGATGAATTGGATCGCGCGCCATACTCATACCCTCACGAATGGTAGTCGGTAATTTCGATGTTGAAAGGCCGCTCTTGATCGTCCGGCCACTCGAAGCACACACGCCATTGCTGATTGATCCGGATGCTGAATTGCCCCTTTCGGTCTCCGCCCAACGCTTCAAAACGATTGCTGGGCAAAAGCATCAGGTCGTTCCGGTTGACCGCAGCTTCAAGCAGGTCCAGGCGCCGCTCCGCCTGCTCCTTGAAAGCCTGGAACTCTCTCACGCGCTCCCCGGCGGCAAATCGTTCGCTGCGTTTGTCTCGGTACCTGGGCGGAACGTCAGGCTGCCCCAAGTCGGCCATACCCTACTATGCCAAGTCTTGACGCACCACGTCAAGATTGAATCGCCCCCGCTTGCGATAATCTCAGTAGTCAACAAATCGAGGCCCGACCCATCATGTCCACCCCCGCCCCCCTCCACACCATCGACCTCATCCGCAAAAAGCGCGACGGCCTCACCCTCGACGACCGCGAAATCGCCTTCCTCGCCAACGGCGCGGCAGACGGCTCCATTCCGATTGAACAGCTCGCCGCCTGGCTGATGGCCGCATGGATTCGCGGCCTCTCCCTCGGCGAAACCCGCGCCCTCACCATCGCCATGCGCGACTCCGGTGAGAAGTTCTCGCCGGCACGCCTGGGCAAGGTCGCGGTTGACAAGCACTCCACCGGGGGCGTCGGCGACAAGACCAGCTTCCTGATTGCGCCACTCGCCGCGGTCTGCGGCGTGGCCGTGCCCATGATCAGCGGACGCGCTCTGGGCCACACCGGCGGGACTCTCGATAAGCTGGAATCCATCCCCGGCTACCGCACCGCCCTTACACTGTCCGAATTTGAGACAGTCTTGCTCAAGTGCGGGGCGTCGATTGTCAGCCAGACCCCCTCGCTGGTCCCCGCCGACCGCGTCTTCTATGCCTTGAGAGACCGCACCGGCACGGTCGAAAGCCCTGGCCTGATCTGCGCCTCCATATTGAGTAAGAAGCTCGCTGCCGGCCTCGACGCCCTCGTCCTCGACGTGAAGACCGGCTCCGGCGCTTTCCTCCGCAAGCAGGAAGACAGCCAATATCTTGCCGCCCTGATGGTGGCCACCGCCGAAGCCGCGGGAACCCGCACCGTGGCCCTGCTTACCGATATGGGCCAGCCCCTCGGCCGCGCTGCCGGCAACTGGATCGAGCTGGTCGAGTCGGTCGAACTCCTTCGCGGCCACCGCCCAGCCCAGAGCGAGGACTTGCGCGAGCTGTCGCTCATTCTCGCCGGCTGGATGATCCACCTCGGCGGTCAGGCCGCCACGCCGGAGGCAGGTTATGCCCGCGCCGAAGCAGCTCTTGGCGACGGCTCCGCCTTGGGCAACTTCTTCTCGATGATCGAGGCTCAGGGCGGCGATGTTTCAGTCTTCAACGATCCTGCGGGCTTCCACAAGCCCGGCGCTACTGAGGTGTTGCTCGCATGGGAAAGTGGCTACATCGCCGAGATGGATACAACCAAAATCGGATGGGCAGTGCAACGCCTCGGCGCAGGACGCGAGAAAGCCGGCGAGCCTGTCGATCCCCACGCCGGCATCGATTTCAACGCCCGCCGCGGCGCACGCGTCGAGCAAGGCCAGCCCATCGCCACCCTCTACGCCACCAGCGCCGCGCTGCTCGCCGAGCCCATTGCGCTGCTCAAAGAGGCGATCCTCATTTCCAAGACCGCGCCGAGCAAAGTGCCGCTAGTCGGCCGCATCTTTACCCGAGAAAATGCTGAAGCTCATCTGCGCGATGCTGTAAGGTAATTGAAACAGAGATCAGAGAACAGAGATCAGGGATCAGGGAACAGGGTGCCGCTCCTTGCTCTATAAGGACAAGAGCTCAGCACCCAGATCTAGAATCGGCTTTATACCCGCCGCCAGGGAGGGTTAGCAAACCGCTGACTGCTTAAGCCCGTTCCCTGATCCCTGTTCCCTAATCCCTGCTTTTTTCAAGGAGCAACCTCTTGGATCGATACGTCGGAGTGTTGGGAATTCTGGCCGTGCTGCTGGCAGCCTGGCTCGGCTCGACTGATCGCAAACGCATCCGCTGGCGCACCGTCGCCTGGGGACTCGGCCTGCAGGTCACGTTTGCCTTTCTGGTGTTGCGCTTCGACTACGGACAGCGCGCGATGACCTGGGCCGGCGGCGTAGTCAACAACATGCTCTCGGCCACCTTCGCCGGCACCAGAGTCCTGTTCGGCCAACTCGGCCTTCCCAACTCCGGAGCCTTCGGCAATCTTCTGCCGCCCAACTCGGGCGCCATCTTTGCCTTCCAGGTTCTGCCCACCATTATCTTCATCTCTGCGTTCTTCGCGTTGCTTTACCACATCGGCGTCATGCAGATTATCATCCGCGCCATGGCCTGGGTCATGCTCAAGACCATGCGCATCTCCGGCGCTGAAAGCATGAACGTGGCGGCGTCTATTTTCATGGGCCAGACCGAAGCTCCGCTGACCATCCGCCCCTTCCTTTCCAAGGCCACCCGCAGCGAGCTCATGGTCATCATGACCAGCGGCATGGCCCACGTCTCCGGCGGCATCATGGCCATGTACATCTCCCAGGGCGTTGAGGCGCGCCACCTGCTCTCCGCCGTCATCATGACCTCGCCCGGCACCATCCTCATCGCCAAGATGCTCGTTCCCGAGACCGGCATTCCCGCCACCGAGGGCAAAGTGGTCATCCCCAAAGACGAATTGCACAAGGACGAAAATCTCATCGGCGCCATCGCCCGCGGCACCATCGACGGCGGCAAGCTGGCCATGAACGTGGCCATCATGCTCATCAGCTTTCTCGCCCTGGTCGCCCTGCTTGACAGCTTGCTCCTTTGGACGCACGGGCTCGCCTACATGCACTGGGTTCCCGGCTCGCTGGGCCAGATCCTCGGCTTTGCCTTTGCACCCGTCGCCTGGCTCATTGGCGTGCCTTGGCATGACTGCATGGCGATCGGCAACCTGCTCGGCACCCGCATGGCCCTCAACGAAGTGATCGCCTACATCTCGCTCGGCGCAGAGAAAGCGACACTCGCCCCACGCTCCTTCACCATCGCCACTTTTGCGTTGTGCGGTTTTGCCAACCTCGGCTCCATCGGCATGCAGATCGGCGGCATCGGCGCATTAGTCCCCGAGAGAAGGAACGACTTAGCCAAGTTAGGCGTCCGCGCCATGTTAGCCGGCACCATGGCTAATCTGATCTCGGCGTCGATAGCGGGGATGTTTCTGGGGTAGCTGGATTGAATAGGAAGGCTCGATGCTGGGTTACCCACCTCTCGATTCTGAGACCCGGGAAGCGAAAACTCTCGGCCTGCCGCGTATTCATCAGCGGCCTGACCGATAGCGAGTGAGCAAATCCTCCATCATCTCGGGCCGATAGCGGAAGTTGGTTGCCTTCAGACGATCGAAGGACTCGGCAAGGTCGATCAAACCGCGCCGCGCGGCGAGGTCGAGGATGCCTAGCGTTCCTGTAACCTCGAATCCCTTTCGCAGGGAGATGCGTGCGCCCTTTCTTTCATCCATCAAGACTAGGTCGGCGCCAATTAGCTCCGCTAACGCAATCGCCGCGCGCTCACCATCGTCCAATGAAGCAGTCGCAGGGTCAGAAATACCTGCCGCCGAGGCAATGGACAGCCAGTCCGGTTTCGCAAATGCCCATGCGCGCACCGCTTGTGGGGCCGCAGGGTGGCAAAGCTCGTTGTACACGGCGGCGGGAAGATGGATTTCACCGAAGAGTGCCGGAAGAAGTCCAATTTCCCCAATGAGGTGGAGATAGAGGATGGGGCTGGTATCGGCGACGACGACCCGCTTCACAAGCTGAGCCGGTCCAGGCTGGCTCGCTCACGCGCCAAGTCTTGCTCGTCGTATTCGATCCAAACTTGATGCGTCTTGAGGAACCCGTCAAGTTCATAGCCGGTCGCGAATCCCAACGCCTGACGCAGTTCCGGCTTGGTCAGCCGCCCGCTCTTGTACTCATCCAAGGCCAATGCCTCCAAAACGCGGCGGGAGAGATCGCCCCCGGCGGCATTCAGGCTGCGAGCCAGATCGTCGGGAATCTGCACAGTCAGGTCCATGCACTCACCGTAGCGCGGAACGGCAGCCCCGTCAAGATTCGCCCGATGCCCCAGGTCTCGGTCTTGAGATCTCGGCGACCACAAACCTCAACCCGCAACACCCGCCCGCATCCGCCTCACCCTGTAGTAGAGCGTCAAAGCCGTAACCGACCCGCAAGTCAGCAAGCTAGCCGCCATCCCCAAAATCAGCGACAGATCCCCCTGATACACCCCATGCACAATTCCAATCGCCTGCAACACGCTGAACCCGCCGAAGGTGATCAGCGAAATCCCCTCATCGGTCTTCTTCCGCCAAACGGCCAGCACCTGCGGCACAAAGAGCAGTGCGTTGCACCCCAACCCCAGCCCAAAGATCACAGCGATAATCTGCTTCATGCCACACGCCCCTCATTGCGAAATCTCTCCGCATTGCGCGCCTTCGCTTTGGCCGCCTCTTCCTCCCGGCTTCTTGCCGGTGCATTCGTCTCCAGCAAACTGAGCAGCCGCGCCGAAACCGCCGCGATCTCATCCACAGCCGCCAGAAACGCCAATTCGTTTGCCTTCGACGGCTTGTTAAACCCGCTGACCTTCCTTACATATTGCAACGACGCCGCTCGAACCTCCTCGTCCGTGACCGGCGGATTGAAGTTGAAAAGCATCTTGATATTCCGGCACATCTTCTGAATCCCTCCTTCGATCCCTCGTAGACCCACATCAGGGCGCAGTAGTCTGAGGCTTTGTGTCGGCTGCGGCCTTGAATTGCCGCATCAGTTCAGTCGTAGTGGTCAGATTGATGGCCCATTGCGAAGTTTCCGGCGTGGCGATGGCCGGGGTGAATGAGTTGTGGCCCGGCGTCTCCTTCACTGGCTCAGCCACCGATGGCCCTTCAATCGCCGTGAGCATTGCAGGGAAACGATCGCCGCCGTTGAACTTGAGGCTGTCGCGGAATAACTGCAGCGCTGCCGCCTCCAGTCCAGAATCGCCCGAAACATTCGCGGCGTATGCCGTGAGCCGCATCTTCGTGTATGCGGGCCCGGGCGTAGCGTGCGCCCATTTGTCGCACAGCAGAAACCATGCGTGGGCGAATGTGGGGCAGTCGATCAGCGCCATCAACTCCATCGCGATCTGATCGCCGCCAAAGAGGACCATAAACTCGGGTGTGCCCATGTTGGGCTGGCCGATGTCGTAGAGGTGCTTGGTGGCGGGGTCGTAGCGGTATGCGCCGCGGGTGATGAAGGCGTCGGGCATGGCGCCGATGTCGGTCATGCCGGTGAGGATGTAATCGCGATAGCGCGTGTCGCCGGTGCGCTCCCACTCGGCCATCCAGTTGCTGGCAAGGGCCAGCCAGTCAGGGCCGATGCGGATGAGAGCGGGCTTGATGGGAAGGGGCAAAACTTCGCGCAGCGGCGGCACCGCGGCCAGCGTCTGCTCGATGACGTTGAGGGGCTCGCGCAGCAGATCGCCCATGCGCTCGTCGGTGGTGAGGTAGTAGTAGAAGCGCTTGAGGAAGGCTTCGTTGATGCGGGCTTCCTTGGCGCCGTCGCCCCAGTGGTTGACGTTGTGGCGCGAGCCCAGGCCGGCAAAGCGGCCGGAGTGGTACACGTCCACCTCAGTGGTGTTGCGGGTCATGGCTTCGGCAAAGCGGAAGACGTCCGCGCGGCCTGTGCGCAGGAAGGCAAACCACAGCCAGGCGTTGGGCATGAGCTCGGTGTTGTTCCAACCGTGCCCGCCGATGTCGTACATCCACTCATGGCGAATGGGATCGTAAGTGCGCACAACGTCGCCGAAGTCCCAGAAGCCGTACCAGCGGCGGCGTTCAACCTCGCCGCTATAGAAAGTGAAGGCGCGATCGAGTTGCTCTTCAGCCGAGGCCAGGTCGGGCCCTGATAGTCCGGGCACAGTGCCGCCGGGCAAACTCCATACGCCGAGGGTGTGGGTGTCGTGGTAGTGCTGCGGCGCGCAGACCAGCAGGGGCGGCTCGTTGGCGCTCTTGGCCATGGAAACCAGGGTCGCCGGGTCGGGCGTGTCGGCGGTCGCCCAGAGCGTCAGTTCGCTGGTGTTGGCAACGCCGTTGGGCGTGCTGAATCCCTCCTGGTAGTCCTCATAGGAAACACCCAGATTATGGCCCACCGTGTCGTAGTGGCGCAGGTCCATGGCGGGTGCGTCGGGAGCCCAGAACCAGATCTTCATCTGGCCTGCCGCGGTGGATGCGCCGCTGATCTCAAGGGCGGATGGATACTTCTGCCAGAAGTGTTTTACTCCAACGGCCAGGCCGCCGGAGACGTCGCCGAGAAAGGCCAGGCCTCGCGCGCGCGCTCCATTTGAAATGTGCAGCCAGGAGCTGCCTTTACCGGTGCGCTTGCTGAGGTCGAAAGAGTCGGGAGCTAGCTGGGCGAGCTTGAACGTGTCCCAGACGGCGATGGTTTCAAAGGCGGCCTTGTCTCGGGCCGTGAGGTCTGCGAGGTTGGGAATGCGCTTGCCAAGCAGTTGCGCCTGTTGCATCTCGGCGGCGTGCGCGACGGCCCTGGGGCGATAGCCGGGACTCATCAGAACTGGCTCGGAGAAAACTCCGGCGTTGTCAGTGGCAAAGCGAATGTGACGATTCTGGCGCTCCTCGCGGAAGGGAACGGTGAAGGCTAGACCGAGGCCGCGAATGAAGTCGGTGAATTGGTCGCCATCGAAGACGAAGGAATGCACCATGCGCACGGAACTGACACCGGCGGTGAAGTAGAGGCGGACGGAAAAAGGCAGCCACTGGCGTGCGGGACGATTGCTGCCGACAGGGCCGGCGTGCGTGCCCTCGATGTGTACCACGGCGCGCACCGGGCCTGACTGCTCGACGGTCACTTTGGAGATTTGGCTGGTGTAGTCTTCCTCGCGGATGGTTTGGCTTGAGTCGGAACCAGAGTCATTTTCGGCCCGGTCTTCGCGGATGACGACGAGGCGGCCGTCGCGCGCCACTTCGCGGCCGTCAACCGCAAGCGATTCGATGAGGCTTTGACCCGAACGGGCGATCCGGCAACGCAGCGGGCCGCTTGCGATCTCGATGAATTGCGCATCCTGACGGACGGAAACAGGAAATTCGGGAGCGTTGGTGGAAGCGCCCGCGGCGTTAGCCTCTGCCGCGACGGTGAGCGGCGCGGCAAGTTGTGGGCCCGCGGCAATGGCCAGGCCGGACCACTTGACGGACCCATCCGGCCAATAGGCCAGGGGCCAGCTCTGAGTGGCGAGTGAGCGGCCGTCGGCCGAACGCACGGTGACCGCGCGGTTCCGCGTCACAGCGCCGCGGGGCCACGGAACTCCCCAACTGACACCGCAGGGCAAAATGGGGGGCCGTTCGCCCAACCATGAAACCTTGACCGTGGCTGGGGCGGGCTCGCTCGACTGGCGCGCGGGGACCGCGGCCAGCAAGCTGCCTTCTGCAAGCGTGCAGGTGGTGATTGCTGCGCCGGCGAGTGCGGCATCCTTCAAGAATTCCCGGCGTGTTGTTTCCTTCACAGACGATCTCCTTGATAGGGAGCGCAATCCCAGGTTTCAAAATCGAGACCTGGGGCGTCGATGTTTTTCTGCGCACCGGACCCGGTCCGAAGTTCGATTCTGCTTGCGGTCAATCCCACATTATCAGCTTCGGAGCCGGGGCTGTGAAGCGGCGACTCGCTTGTTGACACCCTGGGCGGAGAGAGCGTGGTCTCCGAAGTGCTCTCAGGAAAGCGTAAGCTGAACACGACGCATATTGAACAGCTCAGCAAGCGATTCCACGTCTCGCCAGCCGTCTTCTTTCCTTCCTGAGAATTGTTCACGCCTGTAGAATACTGAAAGCGCAACCTCAGGTTTAGAAATGACCTACTTCGACCAAGTCTCTGAAGCCGCTGCATTCTTGAAGGCCGGGCTCGGCTCGCTCACGCCCAAAATCTGCATTGTTCTGGGATCGGGCCTGGGCGCGGTAGCCGACGCGGTAGCCGACCCCATCCTCATCCCCTACGCCGAGATTCCCCACTTCCCGCAATCGACCGTTGCCGGCCACTCCGGCCGCATTGTCGCTGGCCTGCTTGGTGAAGTCCCCGTCGTCGTCATGCAAGGCCGGGTTCACTTCTACGAGGGCTACACGCCCCATCAAGTCACGTTTCCCATGCGCGTTCTGGGTGCGCTCGGTCTTCAGGCGGTCGTGCTCACCAACGCCGCCGGAGGCATCGCCGAAGGCTACCGCATCGGGCAGCTTGTCGCCCTCTCCGACCACATCAATCACATGGGATTCAACCCCGTCGCCGGCCCCAACGAACCACGGTTCGGCTTCAAGCCCGGCTCCGGGCTGCGTTTCTTCGACATGACCGAGGCCTACTCGAAGCGCCTTCGCTCCCTGGCCCACGAAGCAGCCGCCGCCGAGGGTTTCCCGCTCGACGAAGGCGTCTACCTCGCCGTCTCCGGCCCCAGCTTTGAGACTCCGGCGGAGATCCGCGCTTTCCGCACTCTGGGAGCAACGCTGGTGGGCATGTCCACCGTCCCTGAGACCATCGTCGCGCGCCACATGGGCATTGAAGTGCTGGGCATCTCCTGCGTCACCAACCTCGCCTCCGGCCTCGGCGCAACTCCACTCAGCCACGAGGAGGTCTTTGCAGCCGGCCGGCTGGTGGAGCAAAAACTCCTCAGCCTCTTCAAGCGCCTGCTCCCGGAAATGGCGGCTGGTCTGGAACCCAAACCATGAGCGAGGCCCCCGTAACCGTTACGCCCACAGACGACTCCGGCGACCGCACAGCCCGTCTTCCCTTTCCGCCCATCGTCCTGGCCATTGCCGGCTGCTCCGGCTCCGGCAAAACCACCCTCGCCGCCGAACTGGCCCGCACCCTCGGCGGCGTCCACTTCCATTTCGACAACTATTACCGCGACCTGGCCACCATGCCTCTGGCCCAGCGCGCCCTGGAGAACTTCGACGACCCCGCCCTCATCGAAAGCCCCCTGCTGGCAGACCACATGCGGACCTTAGCCGCGGGCTGCCCCATCGAGCGCCCTCTTTACGACTTCTCCACCTACACCCGCATCCCCGGCCGCACTGAGACCTTTCGCCCCGGCCCATTCCTGATTGTCGAGGGCATCTTTGCCCTCTATTACCCCGAGCTGCTTCCCCTCTACCAGTTGCGCGCCTATATCGATACCCCGGATGAGCTCTGCTTCGAACGCCGCCTCAAACGCGACATTGAAGAACGAGGGCGCTCGCCGGAATCCATTCGCCGCCAGTACGAAGCCACCGTACGCCCTTCCAGCCTGGCATTTGTGCGTCCCTCCGCCGCACACGCAGACCTCATCCTGGACGGAACCGGCGCACTGGACTGGAAGGTTGAGCGGGTATTGACTGAAATGCGCACCCGCGGACTGATGCTTGGAGCATTCAAGAGGGTCTAAGATTCACACCCTGAAAATGCTCTCAATTCCCACTGCAACTTTTGGTTCATTCACCAAAGTTTCACGCTACATTTGCCCGTTATCTGCATCTAAGCAGATAGCGTGAGCAGCATGATGAGCAAATTGCGAGAGTCGATCAACATCGCTTCGATCAAGCGGAACGCCGCCATTTGGCTTTGCCAGGGCAGCTCGCCCCGCCGCCTGGCGCTCACCCTTGCGCTCGGATTCGCCATTGGATGCTTTCCCGTGGTGGGCATTCCCACTGCGTTGTGCGCGCTGCTGGCGCTGGCGCTCAGGCTCAATCTGCCTGCCATTGAGGCGGCAAACTACCTGGTGATGCCGCTGCAACTGGTGCTCATTGTGCCCTTTGTGCGCATGGGCGGATGGCTCCTTGATTCCGGCCCATACCACGCCGCGAAGGCAGGCGCTCTGCTGCACACATCTCCCCACGAACTGCTTTCCCGGTTGGGCGGCTTCGCCGGTCACGCCATGCTGGCCTGGCTGGTGCTCGCCGTGCCTGCGGTGGCGCTGATGACCTTCGCGCTCACCTTGCTGCTGCGCCGGGTTCCCGCCCTGGCCACCGCTGAAGCCGGCGACTAGAACGATTTCATTGCTAGCGAACGATCAAGGGTGCCCCANNGGGTGGGATAGCATGATGCCCACACCGCAGGAATTGTGAAAATGCTCCCTTTCCAGCCAGCTTTTCCCGCGTCCTACTTTCCGGCGTAAGGATCGGGCACCGGCTTCGCGCTTTCCAGCCAGGCCGTGTAGATCATGTCCCGCAGCATGGAGGCGCCCGCCGCCAGCCGTTCCGCGGTAAACTCGCGCGACTCGGGGCTTCCCGCTCCTATGAAGCCTCCAGCCTTGTCCAGTTGGTAGACCTTCTCGACGTAGCTGTTCGTATGCCGCAGGTAGGCCACGTAACTATCGAACATGTCTCCATCAATGGCCTTGACCTCCGTCATCTTGGCGCGCACCTCGGGCTCATGCTCGTTGGCGGCCACAAACGGCCCCTCGAACTGATAGTGAATCTGGTGCTGTGTGGTGTAGCCGTTGGGGTTCGGCCCCGTCCAGCCGTTGTACTTGTCTGTCGTATGCAGCGGCTGCGAGCCGTCGCCCACATAATGGCCCAGCCATCCGGCATAGAAGATCGCCACCTGTTCCACAGGGCGCGTATCATGCCCGGACGCCGCCAGACTGCGGTATTCGCGCAGCGCGGCCTTTAGCCGCTCCCACACCTCGGTAGTCTCCCAGGGCTGCAGGCCGATCTTCTCCGGCCGCTGGCCCGACGCGAAAACCTTAGCCTCGAAATCCAGCCGGTTACGCGGCAACGGGCCCAGCGCGTCGGCCGGCTCCAGGTCGATAAAGTGCTCCGGAGCCTGCGCCGCGCTCAACTCCGGCTCGGCATGCGACCGCCAGCGGTCCGGCTCCGGGCCAAGATACTCAATCTCCTTGACCGCCGCATCGGAACGCAGAAATGCCGGCAGGCTGGCGGGCAGTGTCTCGGCTGCCAGGCGGTTGATGAGGCGATGGCCTTCATTGCCCCAAGCGTGAGCAGCCTGAGGCACAGCGGCAAAGCAAAGCAGCCCCGCTGCGGCAAGAGCTGTTTTTGCAAGACGAGGTGAAAACGATAGACGGAACATGAGACAAGTATACGATTGCGGCCGGGGAGCTCGACTTGAAGTTCGCGCATAGCCTTGGACGTGCGCTGACGCCTTCCATCGGATAATTTGCAGGGTCCCATCAGTCGATTGCGGCGAAAACGATTCTTCGGAGTAGTGGGAGTCCGGGTTCCGAACCCATTACGGCATCTTGGAGTCGGCGGCGCAGAGAAAGCGCCGAGTTTGGAGTATGATTGACAACGAGGAGGATCTTCCCATATGGCAACTCAATCCCGGCCACGCATTCAGTCAGTCCGCTCCTCAGGGCCGAAAAAAAGCTCGACCGCAAATGCCGAGGGGGATTTCCTTGCCAGCGTCATGGTTTCCGTTTCCTCATCGCTTGAGGCGATGAGTGAAGAAGAACGGGAGCAAGCGGTGAAAGCCGCGGAACGAGCCGTAGCCCATCTTCAATAGCGCTTCGACGGTAGCTGCCGGAAGCCCCGTAAATGCGGCCGCCCAGTTTCACCCCCAGGATCGATCCCCAGCGCAGTCAGAGCCGCAACAAATGCCTGCTCGTCCCTTGCCTCGACCGCCCGCCCCAGGGCTGCCTGCGCCCTCAGTTTTTGCTGGTCGAGATGCTTTTTCGATCCCGCATCCTCGCGCATCTGGCGCAGAATCTCGCTCGACTTCTCGTCAGGGATTTCCTCGTTCTTTGGCATCTGGCTCGACTCTTCCCTTCCCTGCATTATGGGGATTACAACAGAGGCCGTTGGTCGCCGTGTGCGGCATTCCCGGGTTGTTCGCCGCGCCGGCCCCGTAACTGGACCGTTTCATCCGCGGACCCACGATTCCGATTTGCCTAGAGAGTCTGGAACCAAACGCATATACTACCTGCAAATTGCACGATTGGATGTTAGCCTTGTTTCCGGGCAAAGCAAGGCGTTTTCCTGAACATTTGCGGCGCGCAAACAGCCGCAAAGCCATTGCGCAAAGGCCGGCTTTTCAATTGTTGCCTCGGGGGTACCATGCAGGACGAGCCCAGCGAAGTTACCGCGACAGCAACAGAACAACCCGCGCTCCCAGGCGGGGGCGGCCGGTCAAAGACCATGGACGGCTTTGCCAAAAGCTGGCCTGTGCTGGCGGGACTCACATTCGGGTTGGTGGCGGGGGCCATTTCAGTGCGCTCGACGGGCGGACCCCGGTTCGATGGGCTCTTGATTTTCGCTGCCGGCGCAGCCGGCATTGCGGTCGCGCTCCTTTCCGTTCGCCTTCTGCTCAGCTATTCTCCTGCCGCTGCAACCGCGGCCGCGCAGGCCGCCGGCCCGCACACCGACCCGCTCCAGAATTCGCTTCAGGACCTGCTCGACTCCGCGGGCCCCGCCGTGGTCGGCATCGGCTGCGATGGCCGGCTCACCTACGTGAACCCGTCCGCGGAACGCCTGGTGGGCTACCATGCCCATGAACTGATGATGGCGTGGAGCACGGTGGAGATTCTGGCTCCCGGCGAGGGAGCGCGCCTGGTTGCGGAGATGGAAAAACTCTGCGGCGTCCCCCGGTCGAACGAACCCCTGCCCCCCGGCCGAATGGCGGCCTATCTGAACTGCGCGCGCAGTCTGCCTCCCAGCCAGGTGCCCAGCTTCGACGCGAAGTTGCGCCACAAGGATGGAACGCTGCTTCCCGTCACCCTCCACATCTCCGCCCTGCGCGACGGTACGGGCGCGTCCACTGGCTTGGTCGCCGTGGCGCTGGCTCAAAGCGCCACCATCCGCCAGGAACGGGCGCTGCGCGAGTCCCAGGAACGGTTCCGGGACCTCTTCGAGAACTCCAGCGAGATGATTGCCACGCTTAGCCCGGCGGGAAGGTTTCTCTATGCCAATCCTGCCTGGAAGCAATGCTTCGGCAAGGACAATGCCGCGCTGCTGGAACTGACCTCCTTTGAAGAGCTGTTTGGGCCGGGTGGGCGCGGCGAGGTGGGCGCACTCTTCCGCCGCTCCCTGGACGGCGAGGTGGTGGATCGAGCGCCCCTGCGCCACCACACGGCGGACGGCCGCCAATTGGAACTGGAACTGAGCCTGAGCCAGCGGCAAGAGGCCGGCAGTCCCCTGGCGGTGCGTTGCCTGCTGCGCGATGTGACCCAACAGAAGCAGCGCGAACACCGCCTCGCCCTGCAACTGCGGGTGAGCCAGATCGTGGGTGAAAACGCTTCCCCCGAGGTCGCCTCCACACGCATCCTTGAGGCCCTCTGCGTCTCCCAGGGCTGGGACATGGCTATCAAATGGGGGGTCGAGGCAGAAGGCAGCCGCCTGGAGTTCGCCTCGGCCTGGGGCGCTCCGGGAAAGCGCGCCGAGACCTTCATCCGGGAGAGCGTGGGGCTTGCGCTGGCCGGCGGCGTCGACCTGCCTGGACGCGCCTGGAAGGACGGCCGCCCGGTTTGGATTGCCGATCTGGCGGCAATGCCCTTCAGCCCACGGATCGCGTCCGCCTTGCGCCACGAGATGGTCTCTGGGTGGGCTGTCCCCGTCCGCGTGGGAAACAAGGTGCTCGCCGTTCTGGAATTCTATTGCCATTTCTGTCTTCGCGAAGACCGTGAAGCCTTGGCCGCGATCGAGACCGTTGCCGCCTCGTTGGAACAGATGCTGGCGCGCTCGCACGAACACGGCCGGGCCGAGGAACTCTACCGCCAACAGGAGATTTTGCTCGACTCGGTCGCTGACGGCATCTGCGGCGTGGATCGCCACGGGCTGGTCAGCTTTGCCAACCCTGCCGCCGCCCGTCTGCTGGGAGCCCCGGCCGCTGACCTGACCGGCAAGCCGGTGCATGAACTGCTGCACGGCTCCGCGCCGCTGAGCCAGGCGTGCACCGAGGATTGTGCCCTCGGCCGCGCCACTTCGAACCATAAGGCCGCGGCTGGCGAGGACACCATCTTCCGCGCCGGCGGCACTTCCTTCCCCGCCGAATACGCCCTCACCCCCATCCTCGATCAAGGCCGATTCTCCGGCTCCGTGCTCAGCTTCCGCGACATCAGCCAGCGCTATGCCCTCGACCGCCTCAAGGATGAATTCATCTCCACCGTCAGCCACGAGTTGCGCACGCCCCTTACCTCCATTCGCGGGGCTCTCGGCCTGCTCTCCTCCGGCATTCTGGGCGAACTGAACGACAAGGCCGCCAACCTGCTTCGCATTGCCAGCACCAACTCCGACCGCCTGGTCCGGCTTATCAACGATATCCTCGACCTGGAACGCATCCAGAGCGGCCGCGAACCGCTCGCCTTCCGCCCCGTCAAGTTGGCGGAGATTGTCCACCAGGCCATCGATGGCATGGCCCCGGTAGCCGAGGCGGCCGGCGTACAGCTCATCCACGACACGACCAAGGTGGAAATTGCCGCCGACCCCGACCGCCTGATTCAGGTGCTCACCAACCTGCTCTCCAACGCCGTCAAGTTCTCTCCGCCAAGCTCGACCATCTCCGTCATGCTGCGCCCCGGCGTCAACGGCGTCACGCTCTCCGTCATCGACCAGGGCCGCGGCATTCCCGAAGACAAGCTCGAGGCCGTCTTCGGCCGATTCCAGCAGGTGGACGCCTCGGACTCCCGCCAGAAAGGCGGCAGCGGTCTGGGCCTGGCCATCTGCCGCACCATCGTCTTGCAACATTCCGGGCGCATCTGGGCGGAGCGCAATCCCGTCCGGGGAACCACTTTCCGCGTCTTCCTCCCCTACCAGCCCGCTCCGGCCGAGGCAGCAGCCGTCCTCGTCAATGAGCCCGCCAAGGACGCTCCGACCGCCGACGCCAATGCGGCTGCCCAGACCGAAATCGCCGCTGGCTTGCCTGCGCCCCCACCCGCTTCCTGACGCATTGCCTGACCAAGCCCAGCGCCCAGGCGCAACAGGATTCCGCAGCCCTGTCGGCCCCGTGCAAGAGTTCATCTGTTGCTCAATGAGTTCCCCGTAGCGCAGAGTCCTCCACCGCAGCCATCGACAAAGCCGCAAGAACGTTCCAGAATAACCATGGCTGACCTGCTGACCTGCTGACCTGCTGACCCGCTGACCTGCTGACCCGCTGACTTGCTGACTTGCTGACCTGCTGACTTGCTGACCCGCTGACTTGCTGACCTGCTGACTCGCTGACCCGCTGATCTCTGAACCCGAGGCCCTCACATCATGTCCCATCGCATCCTGATCATCGACGACGAAGAGGACATACGCGATGTGGCCGCGCTGAGCCTTGAGACGGTGGCCGGCTGGGACGTTGTGGTTGCCAGCTCCGGCGCACAGGGCCTGGCGCGCGCCATCGAGCACCAGCCCGACGCCATTCTGCTCGACGTGATGATGCCCGGCATGGACGGACCCACGACCTTCCGCGAGCTGCGCAACAACCCCGCTACGGCTAAAATCCCCGTGCTGCTGCTCACCGCCAAGGTGCAAGCCTCCGACCAGCGCCGCTTCGCCGACCTCGGCGTTGATGGGGTCCTCTTCAAACCCTTTGACCCTATGACGCTTTCCACCCAGATTGCCGCCGTGCTGGGTTGGAACTGATTCCAGGAATCGAATCTTGGACCCCATCGAACAGCACGCCCTCGATCAAGCCCTCGACCGCATGTGGGCTCAATTCCTGCCACAGATGGAAGAGCGGGTCGGCCTTCTGGAGACCGCCGCGGCCGCATTTTCCGCCAACCAGCTCACCCTCCCGGAGCTTCACGCAGCCCACGCCGCAGCCCACAAGCTGGCCGGCGTGCTGGGAACCTTCGGCCTGACCAGCGGCACCGTCCTGGCCCGCGAGCTGGAGATCATGTACTCCCGCGAAGGCGGCCCCGACCGCTCCCTCGCCGCGCGCCTCACCGCAATCGCCGCCGAATTGCGCGCCATCGTCCAGAACCGCAAGTAAGCCACCGTACGGATGCAAAATCACAGACCACTCCCCACAACAACTGGGTACCCCAAGACTCGAATTTGGGACGTGGAAATGCACAAAGGCAGATTCGACCTCCGCCGGTTCAAACCCCACCAATTACACTTTGTAAGAAATGATTCGGGAAGATCCATTCGCGCCCCAGCTCGACCTGCCCCCCCAACTGGGCCTCAAGTTTGACGAGCCGCGACCGTCCCGCCGCATCTGGCCTGTCCGCCAGTTGGTTGCGCAGGTTCGCGAGCTGGTCGAGCAGGAGTACGGCGACGTCTGGGTCGAAGGCGAAATCTCCAACTTCCGGCCTGCCCCCTCTGGCCACGTCTACTTCACGCTGAA
>PLFY01000025.1 GCA_003138365.1 Acidobacteriaceae bacterium | reverse complement strand
ACGCGCTCCAGGCCCACAAACGCTCCACCGCAGATGAACAGAATGTTGGTGGTGTCGACGGCGGTGAATTCCTGGTGCGGATGCTTTCGGCCGCCCTGCGGCGGCACGTTGGCCACGGTGCCTTCGAGGATCTTGAGCAGCGCCTGCTGCACGCCCTCGCCGGAAACGTCGCGGGTAATCGAGGGGTTCTCGTCCTTGCGGCCGATCTTGTCGATCTCGTCGATATAGATGATGCCCTGTTGAGCGCGAGTCACGTCCCCGTCGGCAGCCTGCAGCAGCTTGAGGATGATGTTCTCAACATCCTCGCCCACGTAGCCGGCTTCCGTCAGGGTTGTCGCGTCGACGATGGCGAACGGTACGTCGAGCATCTTGGCCAGCGTGTGCGCCAACAGCGTTTTGCCCGATCCTGTGGGGCCGATGAGCAGGATGTTCGACTTGGCCAGCTCCACTTCGTTGTTCTTCATGCGGTTCATCTGGATGCGCTTGTAGTGGTTGTAAACCGCGACGGCAAGTTTCTTCTTGGTCTGGTCCTGGCCGATGACGTAATCGTCGAGGAAGCTTTTCACTTCCTGCGGCTTGGGCAGGTGGCCAGCGGTTGTGGCGGGAGTGGTGTCTCCTCCACGGTCGTCCTCGAGAATCGAGTTGCAGACGGCAACGCACTCGTCGCAGATGTAGGCGCGAGGGTAGTCGCTGGGCGACGAGATCAGCTTGGCCACGGCGTCCTGTGACTTGTGACAGAACGAGCAGCGCAGTGCTTCTTCAGGTCCCGTGCGCGTTTTCATTATCTTGCTCCCTTTTACGACGAGCTAACCGAGTTCCGTTGCACGAATGGAGCTACGCAACGTTTTGAAGTTTGCTTTCGACGCGTGCCAGACGTTCCAGAATTTGGCTGTAGTTCTCCATCCTTTGCAGCGTGTCCAATACCTGAGCTTGATTTCGTTCAATCTTGCCTTCGAGCGAATTGAATCGCTTATCGACAGAATTCTCAAATGAATCGAATCGCTTATCGACGGAATCGAACCGCTTCTCAACTCTGGCATCGAGCGATTCGAGGCGCTTTTCGACGGCGGTAAGCCGAGCGTCGAGCGAGCGGATCTCCGGGGTCACGAAGTCCTGGATCAGTTGACGTCCTTCCTCAATGAATCCCATGCTCGATCGCTCCTTACTGCGCATGCCCCTGCAAAGTCCGTGCCGGCCCGCTACTTCGTAGTGGGGGGCCGGTCAATGATTTCGTCAACGATGCCGTATTCCTTGGCCTGCTGCGCGTTCATGATGAAGTCCCGCTCGACGTCGCGCTCGATGCGGTCGAGAGGCTGGCCGGTATGCTTTGCCATGAGGTTGTTGGTGATCTCGCGAATGCGAAGAATCTCGCGCGCATGAATGTCGATGTCGGTGGCCTGACCGCTCAATCCGCCCATGGACGGCTGATGAATGAGAATGCGCGAGTTGGGCAGCGTGAAGCGCTTGCCCTTGGTGCCGGCAAGCAGCAGAAACGCGCCCATGCTGGCTGCCTGGCCAATGCAATAGGTGACCACATTGTTCTTGATGAACTGCATGGTGTCGTAAATGGCCAGGCCCGCGGTGATGGAGCCGCCGGGCGAGTTGATGTACAGTTGCACGTCCTTCTCCGGATCCTCGCCGGAGAGAAACAGCATCTGCGCCACGATAAGGTTGGCCACCTGGTCGTCGATCGGCGTGCCAAGAAAGATGATGTTGTCACGAAGCAGACGGGAGTATATGTCGTAGGCGCGCTCGCCTCGGCTCGTCTGCTCAACCACCATGGGAACCAATGCCATTGAGTATTCTTCCCGTTCTTCTGTTGGGGGCCGTTTGCTCCCCGTTGTTTGATAGCCGGGCGGTTTGCTGTCCGCGCGACGCCGATCACCCTATTCCGGACAAGCTGCCAGCCTAGGCGGGCAGCCGTTCGTACAACAGACTCGCGGTTTTCTCGCGCCGCAATTGTTCCCGGATTCTAGCCAGTCCGCCGTCCTGCGTCAATCGCTCCTTCAGGGCATCAAAGGGTTCGCGGGCCTGAAGAGCCGCAATCTGCAACTCGTTGTCCAGTTCTTCGTCGCTGACGGCGATGTTTTCTTCGCTGGAAATTCGGTCAAGCAGGATAAAGGTTTTCACCTCGGCGGCGGCGCCGTCGCGCTGGGCAGCGCGCAGCCGTGCAAAGTCCAGCTTGCGCATTTGCTCGGTGTCCATGCCCTGAGCCGCAAGGGCACGCAGGCCGCGCTCAAGGCGCGCATCAATCTGCTCCTGCACCAGCGACTCGGGAACCGCGAACGGGTAGCGCTCGGCAAGCGCCGCGAGGAGGCGGTCCTTGGTTTCGCCTTCAATGCTGCGGCGCTTGCGGTTGGCCATGTGCTCGCGGACGCGGGCTTCAAGATCGGCATAGCTCTCGTAGGCGCCGATTTCCTTGGCAAAGTCGTCGTCCAGCTCGGGCAGGGTGCGCTTCTTGATGGCTTTCACTTCAACTTCGTAGGCCACGGTCTTGCCGGCCAGCTTGGCCTCGGCGTAATCGGCGGGATAGATCACCTCAGCCTTCAGCTCCTGGCCCGGCTTGGCGCCGCGAAGAGCAGTGGTGAAAGCCTCCACCGTGTCCTTGCCGCCGATCTCGACCAATGTGTCTTCTCCGGCTACCGCACCCGGAGGGTTCCCGGCGTCGGCTTCGTCTGCAATCTCGCCTTTGTAGGTAATCTGCGCCCAGTCGCCATCCACCAGGGCGCGATCTTCCTCGACCGGCTCAATGGTGGCGCGCGACTCGCGCAGTTGCCCAATTTCCTGCTGGAACTCTTCTTCGGTGATCTCCACGGACGGCTTTTCCACCGTCACGCTCTGATAACCGTCGATGGAGAACTCGGGAACGAACTCAAAAACGGCCTTGACGTGCAGCGGCGCACCGTCTTCGACGGTCAGCTCGGTCACCTGCGGCTGCCCAACCGGCTTGACGCCCATGTCGAGCACAGCCTTGTTGAACCGCTCGGGCAACAGGCCGTCAATCACGTCCTTGCGAATCTCCGTCGCATAGCGGCGCTTGATGACCGTTTCGGGAACTTTTCCGGCTCGGAATCCGGGAATCTTGGCATATTTCCGATAGTTGCGGACCACGTTGCTGTAGGCCTTGGAGACCTCATCGGCGGGAATGTCCAGCAGCAGTTCGCGGGTGCATTCCGGGTTCAGAACCGGGCCGTGCTGGTGGTCGGGACCGTTGTGGGTGTGGTCATGATCATGATCGTGTGCGTGATCGGGATCAGGGCCGTCGAGGGCGTGATCGCGACCTTCGTGCCCAAGCTCAAGGCTGCTGCCGGTTGCAGTCTCGGTCGCGTCAGGCTGAGGGTTGCTTTCGAGCGTGTCGGTGGAACTCAACGTTATTGCCTTCCGGGTTCGCCGCGGCGAGCCGATCAAATTGCCAGGCCTGACTGTAAAATGCAGGCCCTTACTGCAAAATCAAGGCCACAAACTGCCCCTGCGGGCTGAAATCAGCCGCTGAGAAAAACGTCTGAGGCCTCACCAGCACAGTACTGCTGGGGGAATGTCTCCTCTCATGGTAAGAGGGTTTGCTG
>PLFY01000121.1 GCA_003138365.1 Acidobacteriaceae bacterium | reverse complement strand
GCGATGTTGGGCTTGAGGACGACGACATCCTGGCGGCTGACGAAACGGCGGATGCCGCCCAGGTCTTCAAGCGCACGCTGGACGAGGGCGCGCGGTTCCCCGCCCTGCACAACGGTGAGGCGTGGGAGTTGAGGATCGGAAGCAGTGCGATGGTCCCGGCGGGCTTGTTCTGCCTGGGCTGGGACGGGGCGGAAGCTGTGCTCGCTGAGCCAGACGGCTGCGCCTGCCGCGCCTGCGGCTACGCCACCGACGCGGAGCAGTTGCAGCATAGCCTCGCGTCGGGTGAGGCTATGCGGCTGTTCCGGTGTTTGATTGGTTTCCCCGGCCATGGTCATCCTCCTCTGCTGCAGGAATATAGGTCTGTCATTTAGGAAGCGTTCCGTCAGGGGCTAAAGCCCACGTTGATTCTGCTGCGATTACGGCACGACTAAAGTCGTGCCCTGACACTAAACCTCCATCAGGTTGATGCGCTTTGGATCGTTGAATCCCAGGTTGTGTTCGGCGTCGGCAGCGGTGGCGATGTAGAGCGGTGAGCGGCCCGCGGCCTCCAGCGTCGGCACACCCACTTCGGCACGCTTGCGCTCAATGATCTGCCACGCGGTGTGATCGACGGCGACGCGATCTTCGCCGACGATGAGTGCGTTGGGCTGCCAGAGATGTTCAGGGTGAAAGCCGGGACCGCCTTCATAGACGGAAGACATGGCGTCGCCAATGGTGAAACGGACCTTGTCGCGCACGACGGGAATGCGATTGAGGTCGGCGACGCCTGGATTGCAGCCTCCAGCATGGAGTTCAAACGGGCGCTGGACGACGCCGTACATGTTCTTCATCGAGAAGGTGACGCCGGACAGATTGTGGTCCTTGAGGATAGGAAGGCCGATGACCATATCGCATTCGCGGGTGAGGATCTTGGAGAATTTGACGCTGGCCGAGCCCCAGGAGATGGGCTGGTCCTCGAAGCCGGACACGTCGGAGCCGAAACAGCGGATGCGGCTGGGGTCAGTATTGATGGTGAGGCCGCACGCCTCAAGATCGCGGGCATTGCGATCCCAGACAAGAATTTCTCCGGGTTTGACGCCGGCCTGCTGAAGGCGCTCCGCGATGGCCAGCACCAGGGCCAGGTGGGTGGATATCCCCTTGCCGCCGAGGCCGTTGGTCTTGAGGCCGATGACTTTGCCAATTGGGACGATGCGCTTCCAGGCTTCGACGGGGTGGTCGCGCCCGGTGTATGCGGCGATAGCCCTGTCGAGGAGATCGATGACGCGCTTGTCGTCGAGTTGGCCGGCTGGGCCGTGGAGAGCCGGATCGCGGGCGACGACGACTTTGGACTTGGCGGCTTCGGCGTGCTGGGCTTTCTGGTCGAGAATGGCAGCCAGCCCAAGGCTGGTCTGCGAGCCAAGGATCAGGGCTCCGGTGGCGGTGGTCTTGATAAATTCGCGGCGGCTATTCATGACGACCTCACAATTCGATTTTGCTTCCCACGTTTCAATCAGCACCAAGGTTCAAGTCAAAAGGTCTACAGTTTCGCTTCAATACCGTGCGCCAGGGCCAGCAGAGCCTGCGGCGTTTCGGGTGTGGAATCAAAGGCCACGATGCGGACCAGATAGGGGCCCTTGCGGAAGATCACGCTCTGCGCGTAGGCGACTCCGGCATCGCCGAGTTGGACGGCTTTGGCGTCCTTGGTCTGTCCGGTTTCGAGAATTTTGCGCGCGCCCGCGGCATCGCCCATGGTGTACACGTCGGCAGTCGCTTCCAACTGGCCCTTGTACTTGTAGTCGGCCGTTGAGGTAGTGACTACGCCGGCGGAGATGTACTGCTCGGCGTCGCCGTCNNCCACCGTCGCGCCCATAAAAACTGCGAAAATCGAGAACCATATCGGCAACATCCATCTATTGGTTTGGAACTTCACGGGGTGGTCTCCTTTACTTCCTGTTGAGCAGAATCTGGCTGCTGGGGGAGCGGCTTTCGCCGATGCTGGTGACGTAGACGGCGGGGTGCTCCTGGAGCGGGCAGGCGAACTCGCAGGCGCCGCAGCCTACGCAGCGGCTGGGATCGACGCGCGGCTGCTTGAGGGTTTTGGCGTTGCCGGCCGCGTCGATGACCTGGGCTTCCTGGACATAAATGGCCTTGGGCGAGACGGGACACCACTCCTCGCAGACGATGCAGTCGGTGGCCATGGCCCAGGGGAGACAGCGGCCACGGTCGTAAAATGCGGTGCCGAGGCGGACGGGCTGGCTTTGCGTACCAAGACCTTCCACCCAGCCTTTTTCCTTGGGGGTGATCTGCCAGATTGCGCCGGTGGGGCAGACCTCAGAGCAGAGCACGCAACTGGGCTCGCAATAACCGATGCGCGGAACCAAGGTGGGTGTCCAGAGGCCTTCGAGGCCGGCCTGGTCGAGCGTGGGATGGAGCGCGGTGTTGGGGCAGACCTTCATGCACTCGCCGCAGCGGATGCAGCGGGAGAGGAAATCTTCCTCATCGAGCGCGCCGGGCGGGCGGAGAAGGCGTTCATTGCGGCTTTTGCCGAGGCCCGTGTTGGCACGAAAGAGCGGAACCACTGCCGCACCGGCGGCGAGGCCGGCGATGGTACGGCGCCGGCCCAGGTCGGGCGATGCGACTTCCTTTTCATTGCGGAAGAAGCGGAATTGGAGGCTGTCATGAGGGCAACTGCCTATGCAGTTCATGCACATGAGGCACTCGGATTTTCGCCAGGGAAAGCCGCCGATGGGATCGTCTCCGCCCTGGCAACTAAGCAGGCAGCGGTTGCACTTGTCACATGCGGCCGGGTCCTTGTGCAGTCCCAAGACCGACCAGCGGGAGACTGCGCCGAGCAAAGCGCCGAGAGGGCAGATGGCGCGGCACCAAAGGCGGGTGATGCGCAGGCTGGCGACGAGAATGGCCAGGAAGAGGACTCCGAGGATCAGGCCTTGGGCAAAGTGCGGCTGGCGGAAGTCGAGCACGAAAAACAGGAGAATCGAATGGAGGATTTCGCCGGTAGCCTTGATGGCGGCGACGTGGCTGTGCTCGAGGGGCGAGAGAACCGCACGCACGGCGAAGTTGAAGGCGGGCAAAAGCGAGAGGCCGAAAGAACGGACCAGCAGGCTGAACGGGTCAAGCCAGCCGATGGCCGCGGAACCGAAGCAGGCGGCGACGAGTCCTGCGATGAGGACGACGTATTTGCCGGTTTGCCAGCGTTTGTAGCGGTTGGAATCGATGCGCTGCTTGCCGCGTTTGGCCTCGGAGGGCAGATTGCCGACGAAGTGCTGCAGCGTGCCCATGGGGCAGATCCAGCCGCAGAAGAAGCGGCCCAGAAAGAGAGTGGGCAGCAGAATGATCAGGCTCCACAGCAGGCCGCGATAGAGGGCGTGACTGGCGAGGGCGTTGGTGACGGCGACTAGGGGGTCGAGCTCGAAAAACAGACGCACCGGGGCAAGCAGGTGAATGTCGCTCGTGGCGCCGGGGACGGGGCGCAGAGAGGTGAAAATCAGCAGCGCAAGAAACAGCAGCAGAAAGAAGATTTGCGAGATTCTGCGTAATAGTGGCAGCCTGGACCGGACCAAGACACTCCTCCACACGCCGCGCGCGGGCGCAAACCGTACATGGAGAATGATTGACGGTCGGGCAAGGGTGAGGCGGTGACCTGCATCACGGATTGGGGGATTGGGGCTGATTCTTGTCTCCAAGCCCTGCTCCCACAAGCATTCACATCCTATTTCGTGGCGGAGGTCGCGGGAGATGTGTACGGCGTGCCATGAGGCCCTCCGTTCAGAGAGCGTCGCCGACAGGTGCGCATCCTACTGTGTGCAAGTTGATACAGAATTCCCTGGCCGTTGAGTTGAGCTTAGAGGTGAGTCTGTGCCGGCATCAAAGCACAGCCAAAGAGGATCAACCATGTTCGAATCAAGCTTTTCCGTGGGCACCGGACGGATTCTGGCGCTGGTGCTGGTGGCGGGCATCGTTTCGGGATGCGCTTCAAAGCAGGAACAGGCGCTGAACCAGGCCAAGACACAGGCGGCTAAAACGGGTCAGGCGCAGCAAGTGGTTTCTGTAGACAAGAATGGGATCACGACGACGACGGTGGTGCAGCCGCCGGCGCAGGGGCAGACGAACGAGGCGATCACGACAACGGCGACTCCACCAGCGGCTGGAGCGCCGGTTCCCGCAGCCTCGGGACCGACGGTTTCCGTGGCGGCGCCTCCGCCGCCGGTCGACGTGAGTATCCAGGCGGGCACGCCGCTGACGATCCGGATCGATCAACGCATCAGCGTAAAATCCAGCCGCGCGGGGGACACGTTTACGGGCGAGATTGTGGAGCCTGTTTTGGCCAACGACAACAGTGCCCTGGTGCCGAAGGGCGCGCTGGTGGGTGGTGTGGTGGATGTGTCGCATCGGCGGGGACACTTCAAAGGCAGATCGCTTCTGGAACTGCGGCTGACCTCGGTGACACTGAATGGGCAGCAGTATCAGGTAACGACGCGGGACCTGGCGGAAAGCAAGAGGGGCAAGGGCAGACGTTCGTCGGCACTGGTTACCGGAGGGACGGCGGTGGGAATGGTGGTGGGCGGCGTGGCCACCGGGGGCGTGGGGCTGGTGGTGGGCGGCATGGTGGGCGGTGGGGTTGGAACGGCTGTGGCGGGATTGACCGGCAACCGGGACCTGGACATACCGGCGGAGTCGATTGTGCGTTTCACGCTGGCGGACGATCTGGTGATACAACTGGCGCAGTAGTGTGAACAGGCCCTGGAGTTTGTCTGGGCCGGGCGGCGAAGCGGGCAATCAGAGGTGGTTGATGAGGGAGGCGATGCAGGCGGCGCCGAAGCCGTTGTCGATGTTGACGACGGAAACATTCGGCGAGCAGGTGTTCAACATGCCGAGCAGGGCGGCCACTCCGCCAAAGGATGCGCCGTACCCGACGCTGGTGGGAACGGCGAGGACCGGGGCATTCACCAGTCCGCCGACGACCGTGGGTAGTGCGCCTTCCATGCCGGCGCAGACAATGAGCACGCGGGCGGATTGAAGGCCATGCTTTTGCGCAAGCAGGCGGTGAATGCCGGCCACGCCTACGTCGGCGATGAGTTCGACAGTGTTGCCCATGAGGCGGACGGTGACCACGGCTTCTTCGGCAACGGACAGATCGCTGGTGCCGGCGCAGACTACAGCGATGGTTCCCTTGCCGGGAATGGCGGCCGCCTGAGTGAGGGTGATGGCGCGAGCGGTTTCGTGGAACTCGGCGCGGGGTTCGACTGCGAGGACCGCATCGAACATTTCACGAGTAGCGCGAGTGGCGAGGACGTTGCCTCCGGCCTGGGCCATGCGGGCGAAGATGGTTGCTACCTGGGCGGCGGTTTTGCCGGCGGCAAAGATGACCTCGGGCATACCGGTGCGGAGGGCGCGGTGATGATCGATCTTGGCGAAACCGAGATCTTCGAAAGGAAGATCGCGGAGGCGGTCGAGGGCTTCGTTGACAGGCGTGCGGCCCTCGCGGACTTCGTTGAGCAACGATTCGATGCTGGCGCGATTCATTTTTTGGGCGCCTCCAGTTGGCTGCATTTCAAAGAGTCCTTGCGCGCCCAATCGGTTACGTCCAGGGCAATGCCTTGCATGCAGGTAGTCAGACCGTTGTGGGGCACACCGGTGAATTCGATTCCGTCTCCAATGCTGGGCTTCGGGTCCTTGATGAACACGTTATAAAGAACGCCGCTCTTGAGGTCTTTGACCATCAGACAGCGGGCCTCGACGCCCGGCTCCACGCAGCCTTCCGCGTGTACAATTTTGGATTGCGGCGCGGGGGCTGCTCCAGACGGTACTGCGACGATCGCAAGCGCCAGTGCCGCACCTGCCAGAACAATTCGTTTCACAGGTGCTCTCCTTTCGCCGATGCCAGGTAAATCTGCATCGCTTCCGCGATCACCTGCTTGAGGGGAACGGAGTGCAGCGTGGCGAGCAAACGGCAGTCTTCATACTCCGGCGATGCGTTGGCGACTTTGCCGTTGGGCCAGCGGGCAATCTTGATGCGGACTTCGCCGCGCGGGGTTTGCACCTTGAGAAATTCGCGCGCCAGGGCCAGCTTGTTTTCCAGCCTCCAGCGGAGGCCGATGGTTGTGGTTTCGCGAAAGAGAATGTCGCGCAGGCGGGGCATGAGATTGGGACGGCAGAGGACGGTGATCTGCACGCCGGCGCGGCCCTTCTTCATCTGCACCGAGGCGCGATAGACATCCCACGCGCCGGCGTCGAGCAGGAGGTCGCTGACATAGGCGAGGACCTGGGGATTGCAGTCGTCGATGACGGTCTCGATAACCGCGATGGATTCGGATTCAATGGGCTGTGCAGCCTCTTGTTCGCCGACGAGCAGACGCAGGAGGTTGGGCTGGCCGGGGGTTTCACGGCCGCCGGCTCCGTAGCCCGAGGCGACGACGCGCATGGGGGGAAGCGGCTGGTAGTCCACATTCAACATGCGCAAGACCGCCGCGCCGGTGGGGGTGACCCGCTCCATGGGATCGCCAGCGGCGTAGACTGGCGCATCGGCAAGCAGGGCCAGCGTGGCCGGAGCCGGCACAGGGAGCGTTCCGTGCTGGCAGACGACGGTTCCGCTGCCCACGTTGAGGGGCGACGCGAGCCAACGATCGACGCCAAGAGACTCCGCGCCGGCAGCCGAGCAGACGATATCGACGATGGTGTCTACCGCTCCGACTTCGTGGAAATGCACGTTATCAATGGGGATGGAATGAATGGCGGCTTCGGCCTCGCCAAGCAGTTGAAATGCGCGGATGGAGCGCTCTTTGACAGCAGCGGAGAGTGGGGCGGAGCGAATGATCTCAAGGATCGTGGATAGGGGGCGATGAGCGGCGTGGGTGTGGGCACTGTGTTCATGAGGAGCAGACGAGGAATGCGCTTGATGAGAATGTTCCCCGTGAGCATGTTCTTGATGCGTGTGAGCCGGTTCAATTGCCTGCTGGTCAGGAGTGAGAACGTCGACCTTGGTGGCAGCAAGCCCGCAGCGGCTGACCTTGCGCATCTCCAGGCGCGCACCGACATTGAGCGCGGTTGCTGCTTCCTCAAGACAAGCAAACGGAACGCCCGCATCAACGAGGGCGCCGAGCAGCATGTCGCCGCTGATGCCGGAAAAACACTCTAGATATCCAATACGCATCGCGTTGTGATTTTAAACTGTTGGCTACCCATCATGCTTCATGCGCCACGGCGGGCAAGGACGTCCGCGGGCAGAAGGGCGTTCATGGAACCGGAGCGAAAGCCGGCGCAGTCCAGCGTTCCATACTGGAAGCCGGCCTGTTTGAGGGCCGCGGAGATGGCGTCGAGCATGTCGATTGCCAGGGCGCGAGGCAGCTCAGCGCGAGCAATCTCAACGCGAGCGAGCTCACCGTGATGGCGTACGCGCAGCTCGCGGAAGCCCAACTGGCGCAGGCTCTCCTCGGCTCTCTCCACCTGTTCGAGGACTTCGCGGGTGACGGTGCGACCGTACTCGACGCGCGAAGCCAGGCAAGGGGCCGCGGGACGGTCCCACAGCGGGTAGCCGGCAGCCTTGGCAAGCGCGCGGATTTCGATTTTTGTAAGTCCCGCCTCCGCCAGGGGAGCCAACACAGCGTGCTCCTCGGCGGCGCGCTGGCCGGGACGAAAGTCCTTCGTGTCGTCGGCGTTCATGCCGTAGGCGATGTGGGTAAAGCCTAGCTTGGGGCCCAGCGCTTCCATGGTTGCAAAAAGTTCATCCTTGCAGTGAAAGCAGCGATTGGCGTCGTTGCGCTGGTATTCAGGCCGGTCCAATTCTTCGGTTGCCACGACCTGCAGCGGGATCTGTTGCGCATGGGCAAAGGCGCTGGCCTGCTCCATGTCGCGCCGGGCCAGGCTGGGCGAGTCGGCTAATACTGCAATCATGCGGGAGCCCAGGATACGATGCGCCGCGGCGGCCAGAAATGCGGAGTCCACGCCGCCTGAATAAGCCACCATCAAGCTTCCCAACTGTCGCAAACGATTTTCAAGGGCGAGCAGCTTTGACGCAGTTGCAGAAGCAACGGAAAGGGCGTCGTCCGGAGTATTCTGAGCATGATCGAGTTCGGGGAAATTCGTGTGCGCGCTCGCTGCCATAGGGGAAATTATAGCCCCTTGGCACTGAGAGGGCGCAGGGGCGGCCGGGCGCGCTTTTGCAAGACGAGGCATATCAATTCGACCGCCGCATTCACACATTCACGAATCAAAGCGACAAGCAGGTTGGACACATGCGCCCAGACGACATAGCCTTTCAGGGAGCGGCTCCCCTGCAAAGCCCGCCAGGCCAGGGCGTTGAGCGAGGGCCGAATCACACGGATATGGAAAAAGAAGCGCTTCACCTTTGGTTCGCATACCCGAACGATGTTTTGGCAGATAGGACGGCGCATGCGTGCGAGCTGCTGCTAAGCGAAGACGAGCGTGCCCGCTGGCAGGCGTTCAAGTTTGACAGGCTGCGCCGCGAGTATCTGACGACCCGAGCCCTGGTCCGTACTGCTCTGTCACATTACCATCCGATTCCCCCTCACGCTTGGCGCTTCACTTTGAATGCCTACGGCAAGCCCGCAACTGACCCGGAGTGCGGCCTGCGCTTCAATCTGTCCAATTCACCTGGCCTGGTGGTTTGCCTGATCGGCCAAGAGGGTGAACTGGGTGTGGACGTGGAGCCTCGTGAGCGCGTAAGAGAGATTGCCGAGGTTGCCGCCACGGCGTTTTCGCCGCTGGAATTGGCCCAGCTTGAAGCCCTGCCCAGTTCTGAACAATTGGATCGCGGCCTCTCGTTGTGGACGCTGAAGGAGGCCTACATCAAGGCGCGGGGCATGGGACTTTCGCTGCCGTTAAACAAGTTTTATTTCCTGTTTGGGGGGGCTGAGGGAATTCGCCTGGAACTTGATCCGTGTTTGAACGACGAGCCTGGGCGCTGGCGGTTTTGTCTCCTGGAACGCGCCGGGCACCGCGTTGCGCTCATGGCCGAGAGCGCGGCTGATCCGGAGTTGGAAATGTGGGAAGCGCGACCTTTGCTGGCGGCGCCAACACAGCTGCCAACTGGCGGAGAAGAGTGGTTCCCGCACTCGCAGGCAGTTGGATTCCAAGGAGTCTCCGAACACGTTCTTGCTGGCGACAAACATCCCCTCAGGCGCTAAAGCCCGCGTTGATTTTGCATCATTTGCGGCACGCGACCCAGGGGTGTCCCTGGGTACCCCGGTCGTGCCCTGACACATTTGGACTTGTGCAGAGGCGCCCTGATTGCGTAGATAATTAGACACCGCCGCACTTACGACGGGAAAATCATCTTGAGTTTCTCGGCTATGGTTCCGACATAGGGATCAGAAAGCATTCCAATGTGTCCAGCATCGACGTCGTAAATCTCGAGTCCGCCGCCCGCAAGTCTTCCCCAGCCAAGAGTCGGATCTTCGTGCCTGCCAAGATTCTCCGCACCGCGGTCTATGGCCCGCATGAGCGCGATCTTCCCTGGATAAGGCTGGAAGGTGGCCCGTTCAAAGGCTTGCCAATGTATCTTCTTCACCTGATGAAAGCGAACGGCCGCTGGGAGTTCCCAGCCCGCGAGCCGGCAACCATAGTATGCCGTCTCATGAACGCGGCGCATCAGCCATACGCCCCACTGCTCCTTCGTTTCCGTGGCCTTCCGAAGTAGATAGCGTGCACCCTGCTTTTGAATATTCTCCCAGAAGGTGAGTACTTGATCTTTTGCATCTACGCGTTCTCCGCTTTCTGGAGCAGAGGCATCGAACATGACAACTAACCCAGGCTCCGCACCTTGCGCAACCAGTTGTTGTGCCATCTCAAAGGCAACAGATCCCCCGAAAGATGCCCCTCCCAGCATGTAAGGACCATCCGGGAAGATTGCTCGCATTTCCTTGATGTACATGGCCGCCAGTTCCTTGATGCTAGTTTCGGGAAAGTCCAGCCGAGTTACCAGCGGAGACTGGAACGCGTACAAAGGTTGGTCGGGCCCCAGAGCTTTCGCCAATGGCTCATAAGTAATGGCCTGACCCCCGATGTGATGGACACAGAAAAAGGGGCGTCGTGAACCGTTGGGCTGAATGGGAACCAAGGCCGACCATGCCTTCGATTGCAAACCGGCGGGTTGTTGTGCCTTACGGATCAGTCCCGCAAGCTGGCGCACAGTACGTGCCTCAAAGAGAACGGCAACGTCGAGGTCCACCTGATAAGTCTTCTTGATCTTGGCAAAAAGGCGGACGCCGACCAAGGAATGACCTCCCAGACCAAAAAAGTCGTCATCCAGTCCTACCTGGTCCACTCCGAGCAAGTCCTGCCATAAGCCAGCAAGCGTGGCCTCAATGCCCTCGGTCGGCGCAGAGCTTGCAGTAGTAGAGTTGGTTGCACCTGACGATGGAGTTACATTGCGATCGTTGAGTTCTTCAAGAGGCTGGGAGACGGCAACTACCGCGAGCGGAGTCCTGGCCAGAAGAATGCGGGTCAAAGCTCGTGCGCCTTCAAGCGGCGGTATACCGGAAGGATCGAAGGCCTCAATGGGCTGCTCTCCGCGTGAGAGAGCGGCATCGTGTGCTGACGCATTCTCTTCCGGGGCCTTTGCGGGATCGGCGACACGGCGCATGGAGAAGCCTTCAATCTCCGCCAACACCTGACCCTGCTCATCGAAGAGCGTGATATCAAAGGTTTCAACCTCGCCGTGAAGCAGATTCTCCTTGCGAGGGCGAATGTGGCTGAAGAGCTTGCTGGGCAGTGGGCGGTGGAGACACAGCTTCTTATAAGAGAACGGGAGGTATAAGTCGTCGGATGACTCGTAGCCGTCGGTCAGGTAAAGTGAGCACCCTGTTGCCAGATCGAGCAGTGCGGGGTGCATGCGATACGCGGCACAATCCGCGGAGAATCTATCATCCAACTCTAACTCGGCCAAGCCTTCCTGCTTGCCAATGTGGAGCCGCTTGAGACAGTGCCAGCGTGGGCCAAACTCGAAGTAGCGCTCCTGCTTGGTCCGGTGCTGTTCATCGAAGACGATTTCACGCTGCCGGCACCGAGCTACGATGGCGGCGCGATCAACATGCGTCGCCGGATTCGCCAGACAGGGCGCGATGTTGCCGGTACTATGCTCGACCCACTCGCCGGCACGCGCAAACATGGAGAAGTGGAAAGCGCCTTTCTCCGGCCCGGCTTCCTGTTCGCGCCTGAGCTGGACTCGCACCTCCCTGGACTCGGAAGCGTCGAAAGTCAGCGGAGCGAGAAAGAAGACATCCTGGAATTCGATTGCGCCATGGAAAGTGCCGCGCGCGAACGCTCCGGCAGCCATTTCCAAGTAACCAGTTCCTGGAATAAGCGCCATGCCGGTCTTCAATCGATGCTCAGAGAGCAACCACTGCTTCTGTTGCGAAAACTGGCTTGAGTACACAATTTCCCGCGGTGTTGCCAGTAACTTTTCTTCCAGCAAAGGATGCGGAGAGGCAGACCGCGCGCCCATCCCAACCTCGCGCCACGCGCCCCAGTTAATGACGGTTACAGGGTCTTTGCGGCTCAACGCGAAGGCGTCGAGAAATGCGTTGGCTGCCGCGTAGTCCACCTGGCCGGCGGGCGGAAAGATGGAGCTAATCGAGGAGAACAAGACAAAACAACTGAGCGGCGCATCGCGGAGGGCCTCTTCCAGAACCAACGTTCCGCGCACCTTTGGATCCAGGACGCGGGCTGCGCTTTCCGCGGACTTCAGCATTAAAGGACCGTCATCGAGGATGCCCGCAGCATGGAAGACACCGTCGAGTTTGCCGTAGTGCTGTCCAGCCAGGGCAACGGCGTCACGCATTTGATCGAGATTCGTAACATCCGCTTGAGCAACCAAAAGGCCACCAGCGATGGAGCGAATCTCAATAAGCTTTTGAATCTTGCGCTTAGTGGCTTCCGTCTGATGGGAGTCGTTCAGAGAAGATTCCCATTTCGCTTCGGGTGGCAGTTCGGTGCGAGTGACAAGAACAAGCCGAGCGTTGAATTCACGCGCCAGATGCTCGGCAACAACCAATCCTATGCCGCCCAATCCGCCTGTGATGAGGTACACACCTCTCGGCTGCAAACGGCGGCGTTCAGGAACCGCGGACAGATCGAAAGGATCAAGCGTCTCAATAAAGCGCTCACCACCACGAAACGCAACGGTGACACTTTCGCGGACGGAGGACATCTCGGCGACGATCTGGGCCGCACATTCCGAGGCCCTGATGCTTTCTAAGTCCACATCGATGCTGCGGCAAGTGATTCCAGGCAGCTCCTTCGGGATAACTCGCGCCGGGCCGAGCAACACTGCGCGCGCTGGATTGCGGACTGGCTCTTCGGAGACTTGCTGCAAGCGGTTGGAGACCAGGGCAATATCAATGCCTTCCAAGTCCTGCGCGGCTAGCGCCTGGGCAAGATAAAGAGGGCTATAGAAGCTGCGATCCAGAGTATCTGTGAGAAGTGGTTCTGAATCCTCTACGGACCAGAGGTGGAGGATTTTGCTGGGCGAGTATCCGCTCTTGGTAACATCGGCGATCAGGGCATCATAGTCATCCCGCACGCCGGGCCGAACTGTATAGCCATTTCTTTTAGATGGCTTATAACTTGAGCCGGCAGCGACCAGAATGACTTCCTGATTGTTTTTCTTAAGCTTAGCGACGATTTGATCGCCCAGGCCAAGTGAGTCATTGAAAACGATCCAAGCTCCAGCCGCGCTTGCTGGTACAGGTGTTACCTGAGAACGCCTCCAAATGCGTCGATAGAACGACATGTCTCTGGCGTCTTCCGGGCGCGATATGGGCGCAGGGGAAAGCGTCGCCGCGAGCTGCGGCTTATCCGCCGCGATCCAGAACTTTCGATGCTCAAAGGGGTACGTCGGCAAAGGGACTCGACAAGCGGAACCGGACGGATGCAGCTTCGTCCAATTGACATCTACCCCCAAGACCCAAGCCTGGCCTAGCGTTTGCAGCGCGCAACGAAGTCCCGTGATTGTTTCGCGAGGATGCGGTAGGGACTGAAATGCCTTTGCCGTAGCCCCGAGCTGCTGACGGGCCAACGACGTAAGTGCATTGCCCGGTCCGGCCTCGATAAGAATCCGATTTGGCTTAGAGAAAAGTTCAGTCAGAGACTCAGAAAAGCGTACCGTTTTGCGAAGGTGTCGTGCCCAATAGCCTGGATCAGCGGCTTCTTCGGGCTTGATCCAGGTTCCGCTCACATTAGAAAGGTAAGGGATACTCGGAGGCTTTAACTCAATGCTTTTTAGGCGCGTTTCAAATGAGGCGAGGATGGGGTCCATCATCGCAGAGTGGAATGCATGCGAGGTGAACAGGCGGCGACAAGAAACGGATTGCTTTGCTAGAGTCTCTTCCAGCGCCGCGATTTCAGGCGTTGGTCCGGAGACCACGCAGAGGCCTGGATTGTTGATGGCGGCTAATGAAAGATTGCCGCTGAGATGAAGGTCGCTGGCGGCGAGGGGAACCGCAAGCATGGAGCCCGACGGAAGGTCGTACATGATCCGGCCACGAAAGGCGGCGATTGCAAGAGCGTCTTCGAGCGAGAAGACTCCGGCGAGACATGCGGCGACGTATTCACCGATGCTATGACCCACCATTGCTTCGGGCTCGATGCCTGCCGACATCCACCAACGTGCAAGGGCGTACTCAATGGAAAAGAGAGCGGGCTGCGTGAGCCAGGTCTGATTCAGACGTTCGGCCGCAGCGTCCTTGTCTTCTTTCGACGGATAGATCGCTTGGCGCAGGTCGAGCCCGAGAGGCTGCTGGAGTTGTTGAGCGCAGAAATCGAGAGTTTCACGAAAGACCGGTTCATGCTCATAGAGTTCGCGGCCCATGTTGACATACTGTGATCCTTGCCCAGAAAACATGAAGACGACAGGGGGCGCAGCCTTCGCGGCGAGTCCAGAGGCGAAAGCTTTACGCTCTCCCCCTGCAAGAGAAGTTATTGACTCGCGGGTGTCGTCGACGACCAATGCGCGTCGATGCGGGAACGCGTGCCTGCCAACCTGGCAGGTGAAGGCAACGTCCGCCAGACTTAGCTCGGGATGTGCAGGAATGTAAGCGGCGAGTTTGGTAAAGGCCCGGTCAGCAGCGCTCTCGGTCTTGGCGGAAACCGTCAACAATTGATAGGGCTTCGTCTGCCGCGACTCGACAGAGCGCGGCGCTTCTTCGATTACAACGTGCGCGTTTGTGCCGCCTATGCCCAACGCAGTGACACCGGCGCGCCTGGGCGATCCGGTGGACGGCCAATCCGCGAGTTTGCTGTTAACGAAGAACGGACTTCCCTTCAACTCGATGTGCGGGTTCAGGTTCTGAAAGTGCAGGCTTGGAGGGATTTGGCCGTGCTCGATGGCGAGGACGGTCTTGATCAGGCCGGCGACGCCGGCGGCCGCGTCAAGATGACCAACGTTAGTCTTCAGCGATCCGATTCCGCAGTAGCCGCTGCGGTCCGTTGATTTGCGAAAGGCTTGCGTAAGAGCCCTTACCTCGATGGGATCGCCGACTACCGTTCCCGTTCCGTGGGTCTCGACGTAAGAAATGTCCGCGGCGCCGATGCCGGCGAAATCCAGTGCTTCGGCAATGACCTCAGATTGGCCTTCAACACTCGGAGCAAGATAGCCCACTTTGCGCGCGCCATCATTGTTGATTGCGGATCCGAGGATGACGGAGCGGATATGATCCCGGTCTTCGATCGCATCTTCAAGGCGGCGAAGTACGACAATCCCCAGGCCGCTTCCAAAAACAGTGCCGCTGGAAGTTGCATCGAAGGACCGACAGTGGCCATCGCGAGAAAGAATCTCTCCTTCGCGATAGATATAGCCCTGACCATGTGGGATTTCGATGGTAACTCCACCTGCCAGAGCCAGGTCGCACTCATAATTGAGCAGGCTTTGGCAAGCAAGATGCACTGCTACCAGGGAAGTTGAGCAGGCGGTCTGCACGTTAATGCTAGGTCCGCGCAGGTCAAACTGATAGGAAACACGCGTGGCCAGGACATCCTTGTCGTTGCCCGTTTGCTTGAGTTGGAATAAGCCCGCGGTTTCAAGCAGTTTGCGATTGGCGAGCAAGTTATGGATGAGATAGGTGTTCATGCCCGAGCCAGCATAGACACCGATCGAGCCATCAAAGCGTTGGGGAGGGTGGCCGGCGTCTTCAAGCGCCTCCCATGCACACTCAAGGAAATGCCGGTGCTGCGGATCCATGATCGAAGCGTCTCTTGGACTCAGGCCGAAGAAAGAAGCATCAAACATGGGGACGTCGTCGAGCATCGATGCTCGCTTGACGTAGTCCGGGCTCGCCAACTCTTCTTGCGTAACGCCCGCGTCGAGCAGTTCAGCGTCGGAACGGGAGCGAATCGACTCGACGCCATCGTGCAGGTTTCGCCAGAACTCGGAGATGTTGCGGGCACCGGGAAAGCGCCCTGCCATGCCAACGATTGCGATTGAGGACGGCTTCATGGTTTCCCTTTTCAGCGCTGCCGGGCCAACTTGCGGCGCTGCGCACGATCTGAAACCTGGGTCGCCGCAGCGACCGATTGAGTTCCGGCAAGGTGGCTGGCAAGGGCACTCACCGTGGAAAACTGAAAGAGGTCAAGGAGCGCGACGTCGCGCCCCAATGCCTCTTGCAACTTCGCTTGCACTTCAGCGACTGTAAGGGAGTGCGCGCCGAGATCAAAAAAGTTATCGTTAATACCGACGTTGGGAATTCCCAGTGCATCTTGCCACGCTGCTGCCACGATGCGCTCGATTTCATTGCTCGGCGGGGATTCAGGCTGACTGACGGCGGAACCGGCGGCAAGGTTCGGCGGCGGGAGTTTGAGCAGGGCTTTGCGATCAATTTTTCCGTTGTTGGTGAGCGGTAATTCCGGCAGGAAGACGAATGCTGAAGGGACCATGTAATCGGGGAGTTTCAATTCGAGCACACTCCGCAAAGTGCCGACCGCTTCCGGTCCGGTGTCTTCGGCCACCAGATAGGCGATCAAACGCTTGTCACCTTCTCTGTCTTCTCTAACTACGACGACAGCTTGTCTAACTCCATGGCATTGCTCGAGGATGGCTTCAATCTCGCCGGGTTCGATACGGTGGCCGCGAAGCTTGACCTGGTAGTCGGCGCGACCAAGAAACTCGACGTTTCCGTCAGGCAGGAAGCGCGCCAAGTCGCCGGTTCGATAGATGGGTTGGGCTGAGAGTGAAGGGATATTAAGAAAGCGCTCAGCAGTAAGATCGGGCCGATTCCAATAGCCGCGAGCCACGCCGTCTCCGCCAATAAAGAGCTCCCCAATCTCACCTACGGGAACAGAGTTAAATTCCGCGTCAAGCATATAGATCTGGGTGTTGGCGATGGGCCGACCGATGGAGACCGTGCTGCCCGGTTCTCGAACGCGATAGGTTGTGGACCAGATGGTGGTCTCTGTCGGACCGTACATGTTATAAATCTCGCCGTTGAAGACCTGGCGGACATGGTGAATAAGGGAAGCAGGCACCGCTTCCCCCCCCAAGAGCATCTGCTTGAGCAGGCCGAGTGCGGCGAAGGCGCGTGCGTCGAGGGTTAATATGCGCGCAAGCGACGGAGTCATTTGCAGATGAGTAACACCATTGCGGATGATCTCATCTGCAATGGTGGCAGCTCCCTCGTCGCCATGAACAACGACCTTGAAACCGCGGGTCAAGGTCCATAGAAGCTCCAACACCGAGATATCGAAAGAGACACTCGTAACGGCGAGCCAGACTCCGGGTTCACAACCGATAGCTCTATCCATGCCGGTGAAGAAGTTGACGACGTTCCGATTTTCAAGCATCACGCCCTTGGGCTTGCCCGTGGAACCGGAGGTGTAGATCACGTATGCAAGGTTGTGACTGGCTGCGCCGCCTTCGACTGCATTCGATTCCTGGAGAGCGGGAGCGGGAATCTGGACATCGAGTACTCCATCGACGTTGAGGACTGCGAGGCAGCTCAAGTGCAATGGAAGCCGTTCGCGCATTTCGGACGTGGTAAGAAGAATCGGTATCCCCGAGTCTTCGATGATCAAGGAGAGGCGCTCCTTGGGGTGCGTGGGGTCCAATGGAACATAGGCTCCGCCGGCTTTGAGAATGGCGAGCAGGCTGATTACGAGAGTTTCCGACCGTCCCATGGCAACGCCAACCAGTGTGTCCGGCTTGACGCCGAGTCTCTGCAGGCGCCTGGCAAGGCGATTGGAACGCGCGTCGAGTTCGCGATAACTCAACTGACGGTCTTTTGCCACAACGGCAAGTGCGTCCGGAGTTTTGGCTACCTGCTGCTTGAACAGTCCAGCGATGGTGCCGTCGCGCGGATAATCGGCTTCGGTTCGATTCCACTCAAGCAACTGAACGGGTAACATGGAAGTTCTCCAGAAATAGGAACTCAATGCCTGTCCCTAAAAATGTCTCGATAGCTTCGTCGGGCGTATTCACGATCGGTTGCCCCTTGACGTTGAAGCTGGTGTTCAACACCATCTGACGGCCTGTGGTCTCTCCGACAGCCAGCAGCAGCGCGTGAAAATCCGGATTGTCGTTGACGGACACGGTCTGGAGGCGAGCTGAACCGTTGACGTGGGTAATGGCAGGAAGCAACGACTGGGCCTCGGGACGCACATCGACCACGCTGATCATGTAAGGGTGTTCCTCGCCCGGAGCTACATCGAACCAGCGATGCGCTTCTTCCACCGAGCATGCGGGCGCAAAAGGGCGGAAGGCTTCGCGCTTTTTGACCATGGCATTGATCCGGTCACGCATTTCCGGGTGCCCAGGATCGGCGAGGATGCTGCGATTGCCCAGCGCCCGCGGGCCGAACTCCATCCGACCGCGAGACCATGCGATGACCCGTCCATCGGCAATGAGCCTGGCTGCGGACGCACAGGTGTCTTCAAGAGAATCGAAGTGCTGCCATTTGATCTTGTCGCCGAAGCGGCGAAGGGCGGCCTCAATATCGCTGGTTGAGTAGCGGGGTCCGAAGAGCGGAGCAGGCAAGCGGCGGTTGGGGACCTCCTCGGCGAGGGAGGTGCGATAAAGCGCGGCTCCGAGAGCGACGCCGTCATCACCGGCCACTGGCTGCACATAGACTTCATCGAACAACCCCGAACGCATCAACTTGCCGTTGGCGGTGCAGTTGAGGGAAACTCCTCCGGCCAGCGCAATTCGGCGCAACCCAGTCTGCTCCGCGAAGTGGCCGCAGACGTGGAGAATCACCCTGTCGAGGCACTCCTGAAGAGCGGCAGCCACGTCCTCATGATCGGATGTAACAGGGTCGGATGGGAGCCTGCGCGGGACCAAGTGTTCATCGAGATATGCGCGCGTGACGGTATAGTTCTCCCGCTCATCGCGAGACTTATTCAATTTCAAAATCGGAATTCGAATGGAGCCATCATCGCGAAGTTCAACGGCCTGCTCGAAGAAGGGACGGAAGCGAGCTGGGTCGCCGTAAGGAGCCAGGCCCATGATCTTGTATTCATCTGAATTGAAGTCGAAGCCTAGATGGAGGGTTACCAACGAATACAGAATTCCGATCGAGTCATTGGCGCCGATGGTGCGGATTTTCTCGAATTCCCCGTCATGAAAATCGTAGACACTGAGGCTCTCGATTTCGCCCATTGCATCATTCACGACGACCAGACACTCATCCCAGCCGGAGGTATAGGCCGCGCTGGCAGCGTGTGCCAGATGGTGACCGACGGAAAACACTTTCTCTTCAGGAAATCCGGGAAGATCCCGGCGCACTTGCGCCAACAGCGCTTCACGGGAGAAGACCTGGTTGTAAAGGCCTGCCGATACCTCGTCTTTGAGATAGAGGTCTCGATACGGAGCATAATCAAACCCGTGGGCAATCTCATCGATTTCGTCGATTGAAATGCCGGCCTCGGCCAGGCAAAACCGGATCGCATGGATTGGGAAGTCGCCTGTGTGCTTTTTCCCACTGAAGCGCTCTTCTTCCGCGGCGGCGACCAGCCGGCCGTCAACCACCAACGCGGCGGCCCCATCCATCCCCTGCGTGATCCGGTATTCGCGCTCCTCCAGACCGGGCCACCTGGCCTGCTTGAACGCAACCGAATTCTCCAATCCGCTAATTCCCAAGACCTTCATCGTCCCCTCATGTGTGCTTATTCAGTACGGGCCCGCGACTTTACGCACTCCGGTAGGCTCAGTCTAACCGAATGCGCCTTTCTTATCTTCGCATTTAATCGAGCGGAGTATCTGCCTTGCATATGGCGCTTTCGTGGGAGCTTATCCCACACAAAAATGGCTTATGCAGGTGGGTGCGGCTTGAATGCCCTGCCGCGAGCGGCAATCAAAGAGCAGACCATGAGTTGGGGCTTGTTAGTCGTTCTTTCTTTATGCTATGCATCCTGAGGTCACCTTCCCCGGCTTCATTTAGTAATGTATCCTCGGGCAGAGCCTTAGGAAGTCCCGTTACATTAGTTTTGAGGAGAACTATCTACAAAGAAGCAAGATTTCGATTGTGCTGCAAGTTGAACAATTCACGCGGAAACAGCGTGTTGGGGCAAAAGCAGCGAGTTAGACCCCGCTGAAGCGGGGATAGCGAGTTAGCTTGGTTAGCGGCAGCATCGCTAGACGCAGTTTCATCCCTCCGTGGGTCGGCGACGCCGGTGGACGACTTTCAATTCGCCGGACATCCCGGCGATGACGCTGCCGTCGATCAAGCTTTTTGGATGTCCTGGCCGGTGCGCGCGGCGATCAGGCGGGCGACCTTCCTGGGGCGGAAAAACGTGTAGGAATTGAATCTAGCCTCGCTCCCGTTCGTTCCCTGAACGAAGTACTGTTGAACATTGCCGACACGTTTATGCTTGATGGCGGCGATCTGGTCCCAGGTTAGAAACAGCTCTTGGGGCTTCTTCTTTGTGCCCAGGATGAAATCCACGCCGCGGCTATCCAGGCGGACCTGGTAATTTGCCATGGTGCGGCCCATCTGCCACAGCCATGGGCACATATAACCCATGGCACAAGCGCTGAGAGCCCATCTAAAAGCGCTCCACCCTTTGTCGCTGTTGAGGTCGCTCAGGGGGAAGACCTGGGTAAGGACCAGAAGCACCATGCACACGGCCATGATCAAGGTGAAGACGCTCCCGGCCAGTGTGACCCAGCACAAGAGCCTGCTGTTGCGCAATACCACCGGCTTGGAGCGATTGATTTCGATTTGGGAATTGATGCCCGCACCCGGCCCTGGAGATGGAAACTCTGTCGCACTCACGATGGAACCTCCTCGTTGTTTTCGAACCTTTGCAGTGATCGCGCCGCGGGGAGCAAAAATGCGTCGGAGATTTGCGAAGATGCCGCTCGGCTGCCACCCGGCTGCTTAAGGAATCTCACTGGTGAATCTTGGATTGGACTTCCAGGAGCACCTGGTACGCCTCAGAATCCATTTGCTTTCCACCGGGAGAAACGGCATTGGCGAGGAGTGCAGCCGCGATCTGCGCGTGCGGCAACGCTTCCTGATAGCGATGTTGCCCGAGCAACGCACGGGCCCACATGAGGTGCGATGCGCCAAATCGGCGATCGATCGGCGCAACCTTTCCTTCCTGGACGGCAACCAGCTCCTTGGCGGCCTTTTCACCCTCTGCGAAATGCCCGGTTTCAACATAGGCCTTGGAGAGGTAGTAGAGCGGCTCAGCCAGGTCGGGGCTAGAGCCCAACAACTTTCTCCATGTGGGCATTGCCGTCTCCATCATGGGCAAGGCCTCTTTGCCTCGCCCGAGTTTCATGAGCGCGCCAGCCCAGGCCTCCTGCGCTGTGAGCGCTCCGCGGCTGTCGGCGCCGGAACATGCCTTGTATCCGTCGTACGAGCGGGAATAAAGGGGCAGGCTGGCCTGCACGTTGCCACGCATCTCGATGACATAGGCCAGGTCGCCGTAGACCTCCGATTGATCGCACAGGGCGAGGGGGTCCTGACCGTAAACCTGAAGGGCTTCGTTGAAAGCTCGTTCGGCCTCATCGAGCCGGCCACGCAACTCAAGATCCTCTCCCAGCGTATAGAGAGCATCGGCGGTTTCGCGTTCGGAGAGTTTGTTGTCGCGGGACTCTTTGACGGCGAACTGCAACAAGCGCAGATTCTCGTCGCTGCGATAGCCGTTATTGTCGCGGTTCCAGCCAAAGAAGATCGCGCTCCAGACGCGAACGGCTGGAGGGACGCCGGGCTTGCGCGACAATTCCAGCGCATTTGCGGTGAGCGCTTCCCCGGCGTCCATCTGCCCTTGCAGGTAGGCGATGTTACCTGAGAACGCCTCGGACTCCGCTTCAGCGGGAACGTCTTTTGCGACCTTGGCGCTGGCAATGGTTTGGGTCAGAACTTTTTGTGCGCTGTCCAAGTCGCCATTTTCGTACATCGATTCGGCAAGTCCCATCTGCGCCTCGCGCAGGTCGGAAGGGTCTTTGATGTAGTCGGGGAGCATCTTGACGCCAAGTTCGAGAAACTCCGGCACCGTGGCCGCGGGCTTGCCGGTGTAGTTGGAGTTTGCCAGTTTGAAGAGCCGATACATGAAAGTCTGCATGTGCAGGGCACGCTGGCCTTCGCGGAGCGCCTGCCGCTGCCGCCACTCCCCGTAGGCAAGACTGGCCAGCACGACGATGTGCACCAGCACCGTTGCCGCCACGCCAGCCCGATGGCGGCGCACGTATTTGCCCAACCGGTAGAACGTCGTCTGGGGGCGGGCGAGCACCGGCCTTCCGTCGAGATAACGCTGAATGTCGGCAGTGAGCGAATCGATGGTGGGATAGCGATCTTTGGGCCGCGGATTCAGGCACTTTTGTACGATGGTGGCCAAGTCGCCGGTCAGCGTCTGGCGCAGTCGACTTTCCGAGAGTCCGCGGTTTTCCGCTGCGGCGCCGGTTATTGCATCGGGCAGACGGTCGGGCTCCTGTTCCCGGATGGCCCTCTCAATCATGGCGGCCACGGATGCTGTTTGGCCAGACCTGGAACCGGCCAGCAATTCAAACAGAATCCCGCCCAGCGCGTAGATGTCGCACAATGTGGTTACGGGTTCATTGCGCAATTGCTCGGGACTGGCGTAGGCCGGCGTGGCCATGACGGTGGTGGTCAACAGGCTGTCTGGCTGGATGAGTTTCGAGGTGCCAAAGTCCAGCAGCTTGACCGTGCCGTCAGAGGTGACGAGAATATTGGACGGCTTCAGATCGAGATGGACAATCAGGTTGCGATGGGCATAGGCAACGGCGTCGCACACGCGCAGAAAGAGTTGCAACCGTTCGTCAATCCCCAGCTTGCGCGCATCGCAATACGCGTCCAGATGGGCGCCGTCCACGTATTCCATGACCAGGTAGGGCTGTCCCCGGTCGCTCAGGCCGGCATCCAACATGCGGGTGATGTTGGGATGATCGAGAGAGGCGAGGATGTGCTGTTCGCGGTGGAAGCGTTCAATAAAGGAGGGGCCGGCCGAGTGGGGCGCCAGCACCTTCAAGGCGGAGCGCTGTAAAGCGCCGCCCACCATGCGTTCCACCAGATAGACGGCGCCGATGCCGCCTGTGCCCACATGACGGATCAGCCTGTAGGGCCCGATCTTGCCTTCAAGAAATTGTGCCTGGGCAGCATCCTGTGCTGGAGCAACCTCCGCTTCTTCGATGCTCGACGCGTTGAAAATGTCCATCGCCCGCCGGCAGAGCTCTGGATCGGGACACTTCTCGGCCAGTACGCGTGCACGGTCCGCTTCAGGCGTTGCTTCGGCGAGATGAAAAAGTTCCTGAAGCAACTGCCAGTTGTCCGCTTCTTTTGTCATGACCGTCTCTTCAGGTTGGCGCGAAAAAGAGGGAAAGTGCATCATGGCCCAGATCGAGTCGAGAGCCCAGGAAGTCTCCGAATGAGTCTTGTTGTGAAGCAGACTTTCCCTCAGGGGCTAAACAGGCTGCGTGAAAAGGCGGAATCTGGAGCAAATGCTGCAACGCCATACCTCAGAGGCTAAAGCCCGACCTTTATTCTGTTGTATTTGCGGCACGACTGAAGTCGTGCCCTGATACAAGACCCTCCTGAAGCTCTGCTGAACCGAGTTTTTTCGCAGCCTGTAAAGCCCGTCCCCTTCAAAACGTCAACTTATTCAGAGATTTCTTTGGTCGCGTGCAGCCGGTCGCAGAGCCAACCTCGCACGAATCTCAGTTCCCTATCCACGGTGGCCTTTGAAGTATTCAGCAACTCGGCAGTCTCTTCCGCTGTAAATCCGAGGAAGAAGCGAAGTTCGACCATCCTGCATTTGCGCGGGTCGAGTTGGTCCAACTGTTCCAGAACACGGTCCAGGTCCATCATCTCCGCGGGCCTTGCATTGATCCAAGCCATATCCGCGTGGATGGGAACGGGCACACCGCCGTCGCGCTTTTGTCGTCCCTCGGAGCGAGCGTGATCGACCAGAACGCGGCGCATCAGGCGCGCGGAAAGGCTGTAGAAATGTTCGCGGTCTTCAAATCTCAGGCTGCGCTGGCGGATGAGTTTCAGAAAGAGTTCATTCACCACGCTGGTGGGCTGCAACAGGTTCTCCGGGCGCTCGCCTCGAAAAAGTGCGCCGGCAATCTGCCTGAGTTGCGGATAGACAAGCTCGAACAGGTGCTCGATGGCCGCAGGATTCCCCGATGTCCAATCGCGGAGAAGTACCGTGATCTCACCCGCTTCCGGCATGGAGACAAAGCCCTTGAGGGCAGTATAGACAATTCGGAGGGGTTGTTGTAGCAAGAGATGGTCAACCGAGCGAAACAACGCTCGGGAATTCAGACGGTCGTGGTGCAATTGGCGGCGATGGAACCGAACCTGGGGGTCGCCCAGTGAGAGAAGAAGCTGAATGGGTGCAACTTATCGATTGGCCCAGAAAAACCATGCGGCCATGGAGAAGCCGATGAAAATGACCAGCCCGCGAAGGACCGGCTGGGGGATCATGCGGGCAAAGCGGGCAGACGTGTAGCCGCCGATGGCGCAGGTGACCATGGCAAGCAGACAGTAACGCCAGACGACCTGGCCATTGACGACGAAAATGATGAAGGCAATTCCGTTGGCCAGGGTGGTGGAAACTACTTTGAGGGCGTTGATCTCATTCAGGTCCTGGTAGCCGAAGAGCGAGAGCAGGGTGATCATGAGAAATCCNNGGCGGGTGGGAGCCGCTTCCAGCCGTGAATTTGCGGTGTTCAAGCCAGCGGGAGACGGGGCCGGTAAGGGCAAAGATAGTTGCGGCCACGAGCAGCAGCCATGGAACCATGTGCAGGAAGGTCATCTGCGGCGTGTGGAGCAGGACCACGGCGCCGACGGTTCCGCCCAGAAGGCCGGCAAGGCCCATGGGCAGGGCGAGGCGCATGTTCTTGCGGATGTCGTCGCGGTATGCGGCGATGGAGGTAAGCTGGCCGGGCCACAAGGCGACGGTGTTGGTGGCGTTGGCCTGGACGGGCAGCATCTTCATGCNNAACGCAGCCACGGTGAGCCAGAGCCAATGCCAGTCCATATAGGTGGGAAGGCTGGAGAAGCAGGTCATCTGTCCTTGATTGTAAAAGGACGGCGAGAGGGTGACGGAAGAGGGAGCCTGGAACAGGGAACAGAAAGACAGCGAGTCGGCAAGTCAGCAGGCCGCCGGCAGGGCGGCTTTGGCCCGCAGTGCAACTTCGGGCAGGCCAAGGCCATCCTACCAAGCAGCAGGTGCGGGATTTGTAAGCACAGGAGGTGTATGAATGGCAAAACTCACGTACGCACAACGGGAAGATCTGCCCAAGGGCGATTTTGTGTTTCCGAAAACCCGGCGCTATCCGATCGAGGATGCCGCACACGCTCGGGATGCTCTGGCTCGCTCCAGCGGAAAGCCGGAACACGCCGCGGTCCTGGAGGCGGTCAGGCGCAAGTTTCCGGGGATCGAGATTGAGAAGTAGATGGACGAAAGAATAGTGAATAGGGAACAGGGAATAGTCTGTCCGGGTTGGCGGTGCGCCCTCGCGGCCCGCTTCTGGTGCGAGTGGGAGAGGCAAAGGTTCAGGCGGACCAGGATTCCCGTGTTCCCTTTCTTCTTCCTTTGTGTAAATTATTGAGATTCCAAAGGATATTTCATCGCTGCAAATATGAGCGCATAATGCGCATATTTTATGCATTCTTTTGTGTTATGTTTTCATCAGATTTATTGACTGGCTACGGAATTCTAGCGCTGACATGTGACAACTGGAGGAATAATGGCTATTCGTTGGGACAAATTGACGGTCAAGTCGCAGCAGGCAATGGCGCAGGCACAGGCGCGGGCTGCGGAACTCGGAAATCCCGAGGTGCAGCCTGTCCATCTGCTGCTGGCGCTGATCGAGGACCGCGAGGGCGTGATCCCTTCCGTGCTGGGAAAGATTGGCGTGCCTACGGAACGGCTGGAGCATGAGCTGCATTCGATTGAGGAGAAACTGCCTCGCGTTGCCGGCTCTGCGAGCCAGCCCGGTGTGAGCCAGGCGCTCAATAAAGTCCTTGACCAGGCGTTTCGCGAGGCTGCGACGTTCAAGGACGAGTACGTTTCGACCGAGCATTTGCTGCTGGGCGCGGCGCACTTGAAGGGTGAAGCTGCGCGCGATGCGCTGGTCGCTCTGGGCGCCACGCATGAGGCGATCCTGAAGGCGCTGACCGCAGTGCGCGGGTCGCAACGCGTGACCGACCAGAATCCGGAGGGCAAGTTTCAGGCGCTGGAGAAATACGCAAAGGACCTGACGGAACTGGCGCGGCGCGGCAAGCTGGATCCGGTGATCGGGCGCGACGAGGAGATTCGCCGCGTCATCCAGGTACTGAGCCGGCGGACGAAAAACAATCCTGTGCTGATTGGCGAGCCGGGCGTGGGCAAGACGGCGATCGTCGAGGGGCTGGCGCGGCGCATTGTTTCAGGCGACGTGCCGGAGAGCCTGCGCGACAAGCGGGTGATCTCACTGGACCTGGGCTCGATGCTGGCTGGCGCGAAATATCGCGGCGAGTTCGAGGACCGGCTCAAGGCGGTGCTGAAAGAGATTGAGGAATCGAACGGCGAGGTAGTGCTTTTTATCGATGAGTTGCACACGATTGTGGGCGCGGGCGCTGCCGAGGGCGCCATCGATGCCAGCAACATGCTCAAGCCTGCCTTGGCGCGTGGCGAGCTGCGGGCCATTGGCGCAACTACGCTGAATGAGTATCGCAAATACATCGAGAAGGACGCGGCGCTGGAGCGGCGATTCCAGATTGTCTACGTGGGCGAGCCGAACGTTGAAGATACGATCGCGATTCTGCGCGGACTGAAGGAGCGCTATGAAGCGCACCACAACGTGCGCATCAAGGACGCGGCGATTGTGGCCGCGGCGACGCTGTCGCATCGCTACATCAGCGATAGATTCTTGCCGGACAAGGCCATCGACCTGGTGGATGAGGCCGCGGCTTCGCTGGCGATTCAGATTGGGTCGGTGCCGACGGAGATCGATCAGTTGGAGCGCGAGAGAACGTCGCTCGAAATTGAACGCGAGGCACTGAAGCGCGAGACCGACGCGAACAGCATCGAGCGCCGGGACCAGGTGGAGCGCGAGGTAGCTGCGCTGACGGAGCGGATTACCGCGCTGCGGGCGCGCTGGACCAAGGAGCGCGAGGCCATCAGCCGCATCAGCGAGTTGAAGAAGCGGGTTGAGGCGCTGCGCTTCGAGGCCGAAGAACAGACGCGCAAGGGACAGCTTGAACGCGCCGCGCAGATCCAGTATGGCGAGCTGCCCAAGCTGGAAGCCGAGTTGAAGAAGTTGAGCGCCGCGCAGGATGGGAACGCGGGCGTGGCGCGCATGTTGAAAGAAGAAGTGGATGAGGAAGACATTGCGGGAATCGTGAGCAAGTGGACGGGGATTCCCGTTTCGCGAATGTTGGAAGGCGAGGTCAAGAAGCTGGTCGAGATGGAGGCACGTCTGCGCGAACGTGTGATTGGGCAGGATGCGGCGCTGACCATTGTGGCGAATGCCATCCGACGGTCGAGGGCAGGGTTGAGCGATCCGCGGCGGCCGATCGGGTCGTTTATTTTCCTTGGGCCGACGGGCGTGGGCAAGACCGAAACGGCGCGTGCGCTGGCGGAGTTTCTGTTTGACGATGAGCAGGCGATGATCCGCATCGACATGAGCGAATACATGGAGAAGCACGCCGTGGCGCGGTTGATTGGCGCGCCGCCGGGGTACGTGGGTTATGACGAGGGCGGCCAACTGACTGAGGCCGTGCATCGCAGGCCGTACTCGGTGATTCTGTTCGACGAAATCGAGAAGGCGCATCCGGATGTGTTCAACATTCTGCTGCAGGTGATGGACGATGGGCGCTTGACCGACGCAAAGGGCCGGACTGTTGATTTTAAAAACACCGTGCTGATCATGACGTCGAATCTGGGCGCGCATCTGCTGGTTGGGGACACACTCAAGACGGAGCACGACTTCGACATGGCGCGTGAGTCGGTGATGCGGGTGCTGCGCGAGCACTTCAGGCCGGAGTTTTTGAATCGCGTGGACGACATGGTGATCTTCCGCCCGCTGGGGCAGGCGCAGATGAGCAAGATTCTGGAACTGCGGTTGAACGAAGTTCGCAAGTTGCTTGAAGACCGGCAGATTTCGCTGGAGCTGACGGAGCCGGCGCGGCAACTGATTCTGGCTTCTGGGTCGGATGCGGCGTACGGGGCGCGTCCGCTGAAGAGGGCGCTACAGCGCATGGTGCAGGACCCGCTGGCTATCAAGATTCTCAACGGGGAAGTGCTGCATGGCGCCCACGTCCGCATCGACGTGGATCGCAAATCGAACCAGCTGCACTTTGAGCCAATGGGGCGCGAGGCAATGGCGTGAGAGTGGCAGGTCAGCAAGTTAGCAAGTTGGCGAAAAGGCTCCGCAATGCGGGGCCTTTTCTGTTAGCGAGTTCGGAGCGCAATGTTAGTGGACTGGTTATCCACGAACGTCCTTGATCGATGCAGTACTATCTATACCCTCCGGCGTTGCACGTTTCCGACTCAGGAAATGTATCAGCAGCAGCGTTCCGCCGAGAAAGCCGACCACCGCGTCGGCTGCCGGTAATCCTCGCGTTCCCCAGCGGCCGTAGCCCAACCCGTCCACCGCGATCATGTAGACCACAGGTACATTTCCCATCGAGTTGATGATCGAGTAGCGCGCGCTTCCGCTCTTTCCTGAATCTCCCAGGAATTCGAGCACCACGGCCGTGAACATTGCGTAACATGTGCCGATGGTGAAGAGGTAGAGCGTTGCCCCGATGAAGTACGTCGACGGCCGCAGAGGTCCCAACCACAGGACGACCAGGGTGGCCTCGTTGACCAGGCAGACCAGAATGTAACCGACCGAGGCGCGTACCCTGACCGGGATCAGAGTGGCGGCCAGCGCGCCGAGGGCAGTGAGCGCCGATCCGGCGAGGCCGTTCATCCAGGCAACCTGTTGCCCGCTAATGTGGTAATCCGTCGCAAGACCCGGCAACAGCCCGATCGCCGCGCCGCTGCCCATCGGGAACAGCACCACCAGCGTGTATGGGAGTGCCTTCCAGCGGAAGAAGGTGCCGCGGAACTCCCGGCCGATTCGCTTGAAGATCGCGCTCGCGCTTTCGGCTGTGATGACGTCCTGTTTGGGCGCGGCCAACGCGACAAGGGAGGGCAGAGCAACCATCGCCGCGATGACCCAGCCGAGATGGCCCAGGCTCATGCGTTCGGCGAGCGTGGCAACGACGTAGATTCCCGCGGCTCCAAAGGCCAGCGATCCACCCTGGTAGAAGCTGCTTGCACGCCGCCGCACAGCCTCGCTGCGCAGAGAACCCATGATGCCGCCGCACGCCGCCACAACCAATTGCGCGAAACATGCGCTGAGAAAGAGCAAAGAGACAGCGGCCGGCGACGCCAGGTTTTTGATCTGGAAAAAGATGACCAAACCTATAGCGCTGGTGGTTGCAGCCAGCATCAACCAGGTCCGCCGCCTGATCCAGAAATCGGTGATCGGACTCCAAAGGAAATAGATGGTCTGAGGCAGGTTCAGCAAAGAAATGATGCTGGCGCTGCGGGCCATGGGGACGCCCTGCTTCGAGAGCAGGAACGAGAGCCCGCCGCTGATTACGCCGTTCGATAGCACGGCCATGGGGACGATCAGGAGCGCGAAGACCCACGGCCGCTCCTTGTTGGCATCGGGGGTTGTGCCGGAAGGATTCAAGATGCCCGCCAAATGGGTCTCCTGATGGTTTGTATCGCGAAAGGCATTTGGTAGCTCAGCGTGGCTGGGCCGGCATGACTATATATGGGAATGAGAAAAGCTGATACTAACTTATACCATGGCGGGCTTGCGGCCAATGCGGCTACGTGGAGATGGCCTTTTCGGAACTCGCGGATATGCGGTCAGACTCCGCGTTGCGCAGCGCCTCGTGAATGATCATTTTTAAGTAAGTCTGATAGCGCAAGCCGCGCCCGGCGGCTTGCACGCGGGCTTTGGCGATGTCTTCGGGGTCGAGACGGATAGTGGTGGAAGGAAGGGCTGCGCGCTTGGCAACTGTACCGATCCCGACTCGTCCCTCGGCTGTGGCTCTCTTGAACTCATCGAGTAGTTCGTCCTCGTGCGACCTCCACCAAGCCGCTTCATCTGCCTCACTCGCGAAGCTCATCTGTTTCAGTTCTTCCAACATTGCCATTCCTCTTCAGCGACAAGAACCAACGCCGATAGCTTCTGTTTGCAGGCCAAGCCGTGACGACTCGGACTTTCTTACTAACCAGGGTCGTTACGACAACCAGGATTCGTCCGGCATCCGTTTCCCCGATGTGAGGAACACGCTCCTCGCCATTACGAAGTTCGGACTTGAGATCCACTGGCCGATTGAGTATTACCTGTTCGGCTTCAACTTGCGCGATCTGGTGAATCGCCAGATGGTCGACGTTTTGTTTGTTCCAATCGAACTGGAAAGGTGCCATTACGAATCGTTCTCCTCTTGCTTAGCAAGCAATGAATCATCACGCCTTGCCTTTCCTTTCCGATCCGGGCAAATATCCTGGGATCGCTCTTATTTCAGAGCAGCGACAATCTAAGTGTAGCTACGTTGCAGCTATTTTGCAACTACTATTTTACTGGCGTAACTCCACCAGCGTAGCCCCCTGTCCGCCTTCGTTCTGCGGAGCTTCCGCGATGGTGGCCACGTGCGGATGCCCCTTCAAAAATTCCCGCACCCCGCGGCGAAGAACGCCGGCGCCGTGGCCGTGGATGATGCGCACGCGCTCGAGGCCGGCCAGGAAGGCGCGGTCCAGGTACTGTTCCAGCTCCCCGGTAGCCTCGTCGACGGTGCGGCCGATGAGGTTGATCTCCATGCGGATTTCGTCGGTGTTGGCGCTGGTGACGGTGACGTGGACGTTCTTTTGCTGGCGGGCGGCGGCCAGCGGGTCGGCTCTCTCAGTGAGGCGAATTTCGGCGGGGCGCAGGACTTCGGCGATGTCGTCGCGCTTGACGCGCATCTTGATGGGGCCCAGGGCTACTTCAAAGAGATCCTTCTCGACTTCGCGCTGCACCGTGGCGACTTTGTTCATCGACTTGAGGCGGACCTGGTCGCCGGCTGAGACGTGCTTGACCACATGCGGCTGGGCATTGGCGTCGCCTTGATCGGCGCCAGTGCGGTGGGCGACGACGGTCTGGTTGAAGCTCTCCTGAAATTCGCGGCGCAGGCGGGTGATGCGGCGTTCGGCTTCTTTGGATAGTTTTTGTTGCGCGGCGCGATCTTCAATGGCGCGGACGGTTTCGCGCATCTGGAATTCGAAGTCCTTGAGCAGGGAGGCCAGCTTGGTTTCAAGGTCGCGGGTGCGGTTGCGCAACTCGACGTCGCCCTCGCGGGCCAGCTTGGCGCGTTCTTGATTGAGCGCGTATTGCTGCTCGCGGGCGGCTTTGCGGTCGGCTTCAAGTTGAGTCAGTTCGTTGTGGAGGCGGTCAAGGAAGCGGGCGATATCGACCTGCTGCGAACCTAACCTCTGCCTGGCGGCGGCGACGATGGTCGAGTTGAGGCCGAGGCGCTCGGCTTGCTGAATGCCAGCCGAGGCGCCGGGCACACCGAGGCGAAGCTGATAGTTGGGCGCGAGGGTGACCTCATCTACGCCCGCAGCGGCGTTGAGCACGCCGGGGGTGTTGGCGGCGTAGACCTTGAGCGAGGTGTGGTGGGTGGAGATGAGCGACCATGCGCCAGCGGTGAGGAAGTGGCTGGCGATCGCTACGGCTAATGCCGAGCCTTCCTCGGGATCGGTGGACGAGCCGAGCTCGTCGAGCAGGACCAGAGATTGGTTGCCGGCGAGGCGTGAGAGGCGGTCGAGATTGGTGATGTGCGCGGAAAAGGTGGAAAGCGCTGCCTCAATGGATTGGGCGTCGCCGATGTCGGCAAGGAACGCGGTGAAGATGGGAAAGCTGGCTGCCGTAGCGGGGATGGGCAGGCCGGACTGCGCCATCATGGCCAGCAGGGCGGTGGTTTTAAGCGTGACGGTCTTGCCGCCGGTGTTGGGGCCGCTGATGATGAGCTGGCGGGTGACGCCAGTTAATTCAAGAGTAAGAGGAACGATGTGACCGCCAGTGGCGCGGAGGCGCTTTTCAAGGAGCGGGTGGCGAGCGGCTACGAGGCGGAGGAGATCCGGAGCGACGGTTGGGGCAACGCAGTCGTAGTCGCGAGCAAAGCGGGCGCGGGCTTGCAGGCTGTCAACGAGGGCAAGGACTCGTGCGCCTTCGACCAAAGATTGAGAATAGCCGCCGACCATGTGGGTGAGCGCGACAAAGATGCGATGAATCTCGGCCTGCTCTTCTTCGATGAGGCGGACCAACTCGTTGTTCTTCTCGATGGTTTCAAGCGGCTCGACGTAGACTGTCTGGCCCGAAGAACTGGCGCCGTGAACCACGCCCGAGACGCGCCGCTTCAACTCGGAGCGGACGGGAATGACGAAGCGGTCGCCGCGAATGGTGATGAGGTCTTCCTGCGTAGCGCCGTCGCTGGAAAGCTTGCGCAGGGCGGCGCGAAGGCTTTCTTCAATGAGGCGCTGTTGGCGCTCCTGATCGCGACGGATGCGGCCGAGTTCGGGGGAGGCGTCGTCGGCGAGGGAGCCTTCGGGCTGGATCTTGCGTTCGATGGATTCGGCTAATGGCCGCAGGCTGGTGGACAACGCGGCAGACAGCGAGGACAAGCCGGGGAGCTTGCCGACAAGGCGCGCAGGGGGCGACTGGAGCAGCGACTGCCAGGAAGCTACGTCGTTGGCCAGGCGGGCAACGGCCTGCAGTTCGTTGGCTTCAAGCGCCGCGCCGGGAATCTGCGCCTTGGCGGCCAGTTGCGTGGGGTCGAAGAGGCCGCCGAGGGGGATGGAAACCTGCTCGGCAAGCAGCAGGCGGAGTTCACCGGTGAGCTGGTGCTGGTGGGCGATCCAGGCTTCGTCAGTCGAAGGCTGGAGATCGAGAATTGCGTAGCGGCCCACCGGCGACGCGGCAAAGCCGGCGACGAGGGCAAGCAGCGGCTCCCACTCGAGGGCGGCAAAGTCGGCGTGTTCGACTGGAGACGGGATGGGATCGAGCAGGGGCATGGAGTCCAGGAACTATCGTAGCGTTCCGGGAGAGCTGGGACGCTACGGAGGACGGTCGACTTAAGAGGTTGAGCCCGGCGTTGTGGAACCGGATGGGTTGCTGGGTGCAGGCGTGGAAGCTGGGGCGCTGGGCGTGCTTTCGCTGGCTGCGGATGGCGCTTTGGCTTCCGCCGGAGCTGCCGGCTTTCCGGATTCGGACCCGGTTCCGGAGGCGGATTCGGAGGCGGGCACAGAACTCTTTGCGGCGTAGTCGTTCACGTACCATCCGGCGCCCTTGAAGTTGAGGCTGGGAGCGGTGGGCGGGCGCTCCAGCACGCCGTGACACTTAGGGCATTTCTTTTCCGGTTCGGCCGAGAAGTTCTGGATTTTCTCAAAACGATGGCCGCACTGGGTGCAGCGATACGCATACAAGGGCAAAGTTTTTATCCCTCCGGGGAGAAATGACCCACTTTGCCTATTGTATCGGCAGAGCGGCGATTGTCCGCAAAAACGCGCCTCTGCTCTCCCACCCCGGCCGCACAAACAAGAGCGCGGGACCCAGAGGGTGCCCCGGCGGGGCACCCATGACTTTGCAGGATCAGTGAAGACGCTCTAATGCACGGCGATGAGAACGGATGCCGAGTGGTTCTCCCATTCAAGGGTGAGCTTGCCGGTGGTGCCGCCGAGACCCGTGAGGGTGTACTTCAGGTTCTCCACCATGGCGAGCGGTTTGCTCATTTTCATCTTCACACTACCCAGATCCTGTGCCTTGTCATAGGCTAGGCCCCACTGGCCGGTCTGTTTGTTTACGATGAGGACCCAGTTGTCGGGATCGGAGATGTCAACGAAGAGGGTGTAGTCGCCCTTGGGGACGGCCAGGCGGCCGATTTCGAGGTCGGCGTCGGTGTGCAGCTTGGTGGCGGCATTGGCGCCGGCGCGCCAGACGGGGTAGTGCTTATCTTTGCTGATGAGTCCGTCTTTGGTGAAGATCTTGCCTTCACGGCCTTTAATCCCGGGGGAGCTGTAGGTGATGGTGATGGTCTTGCCGGCAATGGTGGCCGACTCGGTGGCGGGCGGGCTGGCAGGCGATTTCTGCTGCGCAAACACGGCTGTGGCGGCGATGAGAAGGCCGGTACAGACCAAAAGATGCTTCATGGCGATGTTTCTCCTTTGGGCGGAGTCCCTGTTGTGTTTGGACGGCCCCGACGGGATGATTGTCGCACCGCTTGGGCTGGTTGGGAAACTGGGGCGATAAGACTGTTATGATGCGGCGCAAGGAAGACACATGGTTGAAGCTTCAAATCAGAGCTCGCCGGGGGGCCGGTTTCGTGCCGCTTTGGGACTGGAAAAGCCGCTGCAGGTGGCGGGAGCGATCAACGCCTACACGGCGCGGATGGCCGAGGCAACGGGGTTCAGGGCGGTATATCTTTCCGGCGGCGGCGTGGCGGCTAACTCGCTGGGCATGCCGGACCTTGGGATCAGCACCATGGACGATGTGCTGACTGACGCAAGGCGGATTACCGATGCGACAAACCTGCCGCTGCTGGTGGATATCGATACCGGCTGGGGCGGGGCTTTCAACATTGCACGGACGATACGGTCGATGACGAAGGCGGGGGCGGCGGCGGTTCACATTGAGGATCAGGTGGGCGCCAAGCGCTGCGGTCACCGGCCGGGCAAGGAGCTAGTGGCTGCCGGCGAGATGGTTGACCGCATCAAGGCTGCCGTGGATGCGCGGACCGAGGAGCAGTTTGTGGTAATGGCGCGGACCGATGCGCTGGCCAATGAGGGGCTGGCGGCGGCGATCGAGCGGGCGCAGGCATACGTGGCCGCGGGCGCGGATATGATCTTTGCCGAGGCGGTGACGGAGCTGGGCGTGTACACGGAGTTCCGCGCGGCGGTGGGTGTTCCGATCCTGGCCAACATTACCGAGTTCGGTCAGACGCCGCTGTTTACGCGCGACGAGCTTGCGGGGGCGGGCGTGGACATCATCCTCTATTGCTGCGCGGCTTACAGGGCCATGAATGCGGCGGCGCTGAAGGTGTATGAGGCCATCCGCACAGAGGGAACGCAGAAGAGCGTGGCGCCGCTGATGCAGACGCGCGCGGATCTTTACAAGTATTTGGATTATCACGCGTATGAGGAAAAGCTGGATGAGCTGTTTGCCAAGAGCAAGGGCGAGGAGTAGACATTCTTGATATTTTTCAGTTAGGTTGATGCTCTGCGGAGAATAAACAATGAGTGAAGAGTCCCCCTTCCCCACGGCCTTCAAACCCAAGAAGTCAGTGGCGCTTTCCGGCACGCCCGCCGGCAACACGGCAATCTGCACGGTGGGGCACAGCGGCAACGATCTGCATTATCGCGGCTACGACATCAAAGAACTGGCCGCGCATTGCGAGTATGAGGAAGTGGCCTACCTGCTGGTGCATGGCAAGCTGCCCAACGCGGCGGAGCTGGCCGGGTACAAAGCAAGCCTGCGGCCGTTGCGCAGCCTGCCCGCGGCAGTCAAACAAGCTTTGGAGCTGTTGCCGCCCTCGACGCATCCGATGGACGTGCTGCGAACCGGAGTCTCGGTGTTGGGCTGCGTGCTGCCTGAAGCCGCGGACCACGGCGAGGCGGGAGCGCGCGCGATTGCGGATACGCTGCTGGCGTCGCTGAGTTCGATGCTGCTCTACTGGCACCACTATGCNNTTTCTGCATCTGCTGCATGGGGAAGAACCGGGGCCTGAGTGGACGCGGGCGATGCAGACGTCGTTGATTTTGTATGCGGAGCACGAGTTCAATGCGTCCACATTTACGGCGCGGGTAATTGCGGGAACGGGGTCGGATCTGTATTCGACGATTGCCGGGGCGATTGGAGCGCTGAAAGGGCCCAAGCACGGTGGGGCGAATGAAGTGGCGCTGGAGATTCAGAGCCGCTATCGCTCACCCGATGAGGCGGAAGCAGATATTCGGAGGCGAGTTGCCGAACGTGAGGTGATCATCGGTTTTGGTCATCCGGTTTACACCATCAGCGACCCGCGCAGCGAAATTGTGAAGGAAGTGGCGCGGGAGTTGGCGGTTGAGTCTGGCGACATGGGGCTATTTTCGGTCGCGGAGCGCATCGAGAGCGTGATGCACGACGCCAAGCGCATGTTTCCTAATCTGGATTGGTACAGCGCCGTTGCGTACCACCAGATGGGCATTCCCATCGACCTGTTTACACCGCTGTTTGTCATCGCGCGCACGGCGGGATGGTGCGCGCACGTGATCGAGCAGCGGCAGGATGGGAAGATCATTCGGCCTTCGGCGAATTACACGGGGCCCGAGAACTTGCCGTTTGTGCCGATTGATGAGCGGGCCTAGTGCATGTGATATCCCAGGTTTCAGAAGCGAGACCTGGGGCACGCCAGATGAATTAAGACGACCGAAGGAGATCGATTGTCCTCGCAAATAAGTAATGAGCGTCCGGCGCCGGACAAGGTCATAGCGGATATTGCCGACTATGCGCTGAGTTATGAGATCGACAGCGAGTTAGCGTACGCCACAGCCCGCTATTGCCTGATGGATACGCTGGGCTGCGGGTTGGAGGCGCTGGACTATCCGGCATGTACGAAACTGCTGAAGCCGGTTGTGGCGGGGACGGTTGTTCCGCATGGAGCGAAGGTTCCGGGCACGGCGTTCCAGCTTGATCCGGTGCAGGCGGCGTTCAGCATTGGCGCCATGATTCGCTGGCTGGACTTCAACGACACGTGGCTGGCGGCGGAGTGGGGACATCCTTCAGACAATCTGGGCGGCATTCTGGCTACGGCGGACTGGCTTTCGCGCACAGCCGTTGCTGAGGGCAGGCCGCCACTCGCCATGAAGCAGGTATTGACGGCGATGATCAAGGCGCACGAGATACAAGGCTGCATCGCCCTGGAGAACTCGTTCAACAAGGTTGGGTTGGACCATGTTGTTCTGGTGAAGGTGGCGTCGACCGCCGTGGTGAGTCAATTGCTGGGGCTGACGCGCGAGCAGACGATTGCAGCGCTTTCGCTAGCCTGGGTGGATGGGCAGAGCCTGCGCACTTATCGCCACGCGCCTAATACCGGATCGCGCAAAAGCTGGGCCGCGGGCGATGCTACCAGCCGGGCGGTGCGGCTGGCTCTGATGGCGAAGGCGGGTGAGATGGGGTATCCCTCGGCGCTGACGGCGAAAACATGGGGATTTTACGACGTTTCATTCAAGGGGCAGGAATTCCGCTTCCAGCGGAGTTATGGCTCTTATGTGATGGAGAACGTGCTGTTCAAGGTCAGTTACCCGGCGGAGTTTCATGCACAGACGGCTGTTGAGGCTGCGATGGCCTTGCACAAGCGGCTTGAGGAGCTGGGCAAGTCAGCGGAAGACATTCGCGCGATCACGATTCGCACCCACGAAGCCTGCCTGCGCATCATCGATAAAAAGGGGCCGCTCGCGAATCCCGCCGATCGCGACCATTGCGTGCAATATATGATCGCGATTCCGCTGATCTTCGGCAGGTTGACGGCAGCCGATTACGAAGACGAGATTGCCGCGGACCCACGCGTGGATGTCTTGCGCGCCAAGATGAAATGCGTTGAGGAGCCGGCCTTCACGGCGGACTATCACGACCCGGAGAAGCGATCGATCGCCAATTCATTGCGCCTGGAACTGGCCGATAGGACGGTCGTCGAAGAGACGGTCGAATATCCCATCGGCCATCGGCGGCGGCGCGACGAGGGATTGCCGCTGCTGGTTGAGAAGTTCAAGACAAATCTTCGACGACGGTACGCCGAAGACCGCCAGGGAAGAATTCTGGATGCTTCGCTGGACCGGGAGCGGCTGGAAGCGATGCCGGTAAATGAGTATGTGGATCTGTACGCCCTGTAGAGGGCCGACGCATCTTGATCTCAGCAGCGGATGAAGGGTAGGAGCTGCAGAGACTGCGGAAAAGGGCCTGTTCTGGGTCAAAAGCGGCAAAAGACATACCTCCGGGGATAAATGGATGGGTTGAAACCCATCCCTACCAGCCCGCATTGATTCTGCTGATTTTTGCCAGGGATAAATCCCTGGCTTACCGCGCGAACGAGTTTTCCCGCAAGCTGTTTAGCCATACGCAGACCACGCGGCGGGGGGTGCGGTATACTCCAGACGCAACAGGAAAAAAGGGGGGATTACCATGGGTTTCAAGAGAATCTTGAAGACGATAGCGGCTGGGGCGATGGCCGTCGCGGTGATGGCGGCGCCTGGGGCTATGAATGCGCAGGGCGCCAATACGGTTCTGAAGCCGGCGGACACACAAAAGCTGTTGCCGGCGGCCGTGTTTTACCATGGGCAGTCGGCGCCAACGCAGTTGCGCAACTCCGGTGGCGTGAAGTTTGCCGACGGCTCATACATGCTAGCCACGCTGGTGGACACCAGTGGCTACTCGACCGATTTGCAGACGAAGTATCAGGCTTACTTCATCACAGAGGTCCCGATCAAGGTGGGTGGAGCGAACCTGGCGGCGGGCGTCTATGGTGCGGGATTTGTCGGCGACAAGTTCGTGGTAACCGATGTGGGCGGGCATGACGTGCTCACCGTGAACTCGGGAGATGACGCCGGGCTCGTGCGGCCCATGCCGCTGCAGGTAATGGCCGATGCAGCCGGCGGCGGCTTCAGGCTCTACGCCGGGCGCAAGTATGTGAGCTTCAGCCGGTAGAGTTTTAAAGTGGTCAGTGGTTAGTGATCGGTGGACAGAATCCCAGGTCTCAGAGTCGAGGCCTGGGGCGCCCGGCTCTGGGGTACTCGCACGCTTTGACTTTCGTTCCAGTAGCAGGCTGTAACGGAAACGCGATAGACTGAAGTCCTGATCTTGTGTTCGCGATCGATCCTTCCCCTCCCACGGATTTTGGAGCAAACAGATGCCGCTTAAATTGACGGTCAACAATGTGGCCACTACGGTGGACGTGCCGCCGGACACACCGCTGTTGTGGGTGTTGCGCGACGTGCTGAACCTGAAAGGCGCCAAGTACGGGTGCGGAATGGGCATCTGCGGCGCATGCACAGTGCTTTTGGCCGGACGTGCGGTGCGCTCCTGCATGACGCACGTGAGCGCTGCGGTGGGGCAGCCGATCACCACCATTGAGGGGCTTTCATCGGACGGCCTGCATCCGGTGCAGGTGGCGTGGGAGGCGCTGGATGTGCCGCAATGCGGCTACTGCCAGTCTGGCCAGATTCTGGCAGCCACCGCGCTGCTGGCGCACACGCCTCATCCGACAGACGCGGAGATCGATACCGCGATGAACGGGAACCTATGCCGCTGCGGGACCTATCCGCGGATCCGTCAAGCGATTCACGAAGCCGCACAAGCGGGCGCATCAGCGCAGAAGAGTTAATGGAGGGCCGGCTCATGAATAGGCGATCTTTTTTGCAGATGTCCGCTCTGGCGGGCGGGGGTTTCGCGCTCGGACTGTATGAGATGCCCTGGGCTCAGGCGCAGCGTCGTGGAGTACCACGGAACTTGAAACCGGCTTCGTTCATCCGCATTGCGGGGGACGGCACGGTGACCATCATGGCCAAGTCGCCGGAGATTGGCCAGGGTGTGAAGAACACGCTGCCGATGATGATTGCCGAAGAGCTGGACGTGGAGTGGAAAGCCGTACGCGTGGAGCAGGCGGACCTGGATGAAGCCAGCTACGGCGGCCAATCGGCGGGCGGCAGCACTTCCACGCCGAACAACTGGCAGCCATTGCGCCGCGTGGGCGCGGCAGGGCGGCAGATGCTTGTGGCTGCGGCGGCGTCGAACTGGGGCGTCGATGCGGCTGAGTGCACCACCCAAGCTGGGCGCGTGCTGCATGCGGCTTCAGGCAAGTCGGCGGGATACGGGGAGTTGGCGGTCAAAGCGGCCACCTTGCCCGTGCCGCCGCTTGACCAGGTAAAGCTCAAGGACCCCAAGGACTACCGGATCATTGGCAAGTCGCAACCCGGCGTGGACACGCATGCAATCGTGATGGGCAAGCCGCTGTTTGGCATCGACATGTCTTTGCCGGGTATGTTGAGCGCTGTGATTGCGAAGAACCCCGTTTTTGGCGCAAAGGTCAAGAGCGCGAACGTTGAAGAGATAAAGAAGCTACCCGGCGTGCGGCATGTGCTGGTGATTGACGGGACACTTGAGCTGGGATCCTTCATTGACGGCGAACCGGGGATGGAGCCAGGCGTTGCGATTGTGGCCGATACGTGGTGGCAGGCGCAGTCGGCGCGCAAGAGCCTGAAGGTGGATTGGGATCTGGGACCCGGCGCGGCGCAGAGCACCGAGGGGTTCAAGACGAAGGCGGCGGAGTTGCTGAAGGGGACGCCGGCCAACACCGTGCGCAGTTACGGGGACGTGGATGGCGCGCTGAAAGGCGCCGCCAAGGTGGTCGAGGCCGTCTACGAGTATCCGTTGATTGCGCATGGAACGCTGGAGCCGATGGGTTCGACCGCTGTCTACAAAGACGGCAAGCTGGAGATGTGGGTGACCAGCCAGGCCCCTCCGGGCGGCCGTGCTTTGGTGGCCAAAGCGATGGGGATTCCGGAGAGCGACATTACCGTTCACATGTGCCGGATCGGCGGTGGCTTCGGGCGGCGCCTGATGAACGACTACATGGTGGAAGTGGCGTGGCTGGCCAAGCAGGTGAGCGTGCCTGTGAAGCTGCTTTGGGCGCGCGAGGACGACATTTCTCACGACGCATACCGGCCCGGCGGAACGCATGGGTTGAAGGCGGGGCTGGATGCGCAGGGCAAGCTGGTGGCCTGGAGCCAGCACCTGATCACCTACGGCGACGGCAAGCGGATTGTCTCGGGCGGCGGAATTGGCGGTGACGAATTTCCCTCCGGGTATACGCCAAATTATGGGCTGTTCATGACGGCGATGCCGCTTATCTTGCGGTGCGGTCCGCTGCGTGCACCGGGTGGCAACGCGTACGCGTGGGTGGGGCAGTCGTTCCTTGATGAGCTTGCTGTCGCGGCTGGACGCGATCCGCTGGAGTTTCAACTGGAGATTCTCTCAAACACACCGGTAACCGCCTCGGGGCAGGAGCCTCGGGCGAAGGGGCCTGGCGACCTGAATCCGGAGCGGCTTGCCGGAGTGTTGAAGCTCGTGGCGGAGAAGTCCGGTTGGGTCACTCGCAAGAAGGGCACACCCGGCCATGGATTCGGGATCGCTGCCTACTTCTGCCACCAGGGCTACTTTGCCGAGGTTGCAGAAGTGAGCGTGGACAAGGACAACAAGGTCACGGTGAACCATGTGTGGGCGGCCGGGGACGTGGGCAGCCAGATCATTAATCCGCAAGCCGCCGAGAGCATGGGTTACGGCGGCGTGGTGGACGGACTGAGCCAGATGGCGCAGGAGATTACGCTGGACGGGGGCGTCGTGCAGCAGACGAATTTCCATCAGCATCCGCTGATTCGCATGAGGCAAACGCCGCCGATCGAGGTGTACTGGCGGAAGACGGATTATTCGCCGACCGGGCTGGGCGAGCCGACGCTGCCGCCGATTTTGCCGGCGGTGGGGAATGCGATCTTTGCGGCTACGGGGAAGCGGGTTCGGACACTGCCGCTGGCGCGGAGTGGGTTTAGCTGGGCTTGAGGCAGCGAGTTAGCGAGTCAGCGAGTTAGCAAGTCAGCGAGTTAGCGAGTTAGCGAGTTGGCGAGTTAGCGAGTTGGCAAGGCTACGCCTGGGACAATTGTAGAAAATCCAATCCTTTCGCTCGGCGGGGAGGGAGCGAAGCCGGCCTTTCGGGGCTGGCTTCCGTGTTTTTGGGGTGAATTTGGGTTGTTTCAGCCGAGATCTCACGGGTTTGCCAGCCGTACACGCAACCTGGACCACCCTCTGCGGCAGTTTGGCATCTGACGTGCGCCTGGGGGGTAGGGGGTGGGGGGGTTATTTTTCTAGTAAACATTTTGGCGGGCTGGGCGGCGATGTGAGGGAACGCGCGGGGTATTCGGACAGAGACAGGGCATGAAGTGATTGTGCGCCTAGTTGGGGTAAAACTCTGCAAACCATCCGCAGTGGGGCAGACGCCTTCGGCGGAGCGTCACCGATGGGCTATTGGGAATCGGGGCTGTCCCACGCATCTTCTGGGGTTGGGGGTTCACCGCCCCGGCGATTGAGGATGCGGCGAAAGGCTTCGCTGTCGGCGCGATTGCGGCGGGTGAGAAAGAACTCTTCGGTTTGCATGGAGGCGATCTTCTCGGCGGCGGCGACTTTGTCGGTCATGGTTTGATTCTCTCCAATCTCGCATGCAACAAATGATCAGGTGCAGTCAGTCATGCCGCTTTGTCGACCCGAAGGGTGACGCGCAGGCCGCCGGCGGTGGCCATCTTGACCAGCATGTCCAGACCGAAGAGGTCGATTTTGCCGTGGATGAGGTTGGAGATGCGCGGCTGGGTTACGCCGAAAACCTTTGCGGCCTGGGCCTGGGTCAAGCCTTTGGTCTTGATATGGCGCGTCAAGGCCAGCATGAGCGAGGAGCGGAGCTTGAGATTCTCCGCTTTGACGGGATTGGGTTCGAGGGCGTCCCATACGTTGTTGTAGCGTACCTGTCTCATCGCTTCATCTCCCGTATCAGTTCTTTGTAACGGCGCTTGGCCAGCTCCTTGTCGCCGGCACTTGTCTGTTGCGTCTTCTTCTGAAAGCAATGCAGGACGAAGATGGCACGCTGGAATGTAGCCACATAGAACACGCGAAACGCTCCGTCCTTCTCGCGAATCCTGATCTCCTTGACGCCGGGACCGACGTCGGACATCGGCTTCCAGTCGTCGGGATCTTCGCCTTGCTGCACCAGAAACAGTTGAAAGCCCGCTTTGCGCCGAGCCGCCGCAGGGAACCTGGACAGATCCTGCAAAGAGCTGCCTCGGAACTCGATGGGCCTTGCGGGGCTTTCCACGGAGACAGTATACAGAATTTTGCATAACCTTAACAGCGAATAATTCTGAATCCCGACCGAGGCGGTCTATTGGAGTCGTCTCCCACCCTTCGCTAGAAAAAAGCGAAGGATGGGCACCCGACAATTGGTGGGGCATGTTCTCGTCGAGCAGGACTCTCAAGGCTGTAGCAGGGGCGTGTGGGAATGACCGTATGCCCTGATGCTACGGATCGTGTCGAGTGAGAGGCTTGGGAAGCTCTCGTGCGTCTCCTCGACCGTCGCGCCGAGCTCTTCGTCGGTGAGAATCGTGTCGGCAGGGATGCGCGTGCCCTTGACGACAGGCTTTCCGCCTACCTTCCCGGCAACACTTTCAACCAGATCGCATTCCGACCAGTCTACGGTCATTTTCGCCTCCGCGGCTGGTTTCATGGTAGGCTGCGCTGTTTGGCGAGTCAACAGACTGCCGATCGGGTCTCGCGGGGTTTGGTGGTATTTTGGGTATAGGCGTTGCCGCCGAAGGCCTATGTGGAGGCGCAATCGGTATGAATGAGATCGTATTTGAAGTTGCGCAGGAGTCCGATGGTGGTTACACCGCCGAGGCCATTGGTGAGAGCATCTTCACGCAGGCAGACAATTGGGACGAGTTGCGCGCGAACGTGAAGGAAGCGGTGCAGGCGTTCTATTTCGATTCCACTCCGCCGGCTTCGATCCGGTTGCGTCTGGTTCGCGATGAAGTGCTGGCGGTGGCATGAAGCTCCGATAGGATGAATTGAAGATCCCCCCTTCCCCTTGGTGGGCAGGAAGCGAAGCCAGCCTTTCGGGGCTGGCTTCAGTGTTTTGGGGCTGCAATGCTATCCAGGGTCTCAAAGGCGAGACCTGGGGCACCCGGCAGGTTGTGAGTTCCAGACAGGTTTTCCACACAGTAACCGTCTAAGGTCATTCCAATGTCTGTGGAAAACACGTCCGAAAGTTATAGCATATATAAGAAAAAGAAGTTGTTACTAATGAGCTAACCAATTTTGTGCTTCGCGGTTGTTTTATTCTGCTAAACGCTGTACAGTTTAATCAGCAGGAGAGGCAAATGACAACACAAGTTCCTGAGAGCAAGCCGGAGAGGATGAAGCGCGGAAGCTTCCCCCCATACCTGGGGCTGGCCGAAGGTTTCGATCTGGCCCGCCTGATTTACGAGCAGGGCGGAGGGCAGGCGTCGTACGACTTGATGTCTCGATTGACCGGGAATTCGTCGAGCAGCAGTAATTTCGTAAAAAAAATCGGGGCTTTGAAGCTGTACGGCCTCGTTGCTGAACAGAACGGTACGGTCACGCTGACGGACCAAGGCAGCGCGATTGTTGCGCCGGTTAGTGAGGACTCTGATCGGTTGGCAAAGAGGGCCTCGTTCCTGGGTGTCCCCACGTTTGCCAAGCTCTTCGAGCGTCACAAAGGGAAATTGCTTCCTGCGGACGAGTTTCTCAGGAACATTCTTGAACAGGACATTAGCATCCCGCGAGAGCTTTCCGCAGACTGGGTAAAGGCGTTTAAGGATGCGGCAAAGGCGGCGGGTCTGCTTTTCAATCGAGCCGACGGAAAGGTTCAAATCCTCGAGGCACCGTTGTCTGAAATGGAACGGCAGGGATCGCGAGGAGAAATTCCAGAGGTCTCCGTGGCACTGCCGGCCTCGCCGCAGATTTTCGACATCTCGTCCAGGGCGGTTCCGGCCTCCGCAGGGACGCAGATTTCTCCCGTCAGCGCAAGCGGAAACAACACCCGCTTCGAGCTGTCGGACGGGCGGGTGGCGGAGTTCAGCATTCCGTTCGGGATCAATGCGAGGGACGCAAAAAGGCTGAAGGGCTTCCTGAAGGGGCTTGAGTTTATCATCGATTCCGCGGTTGTTGGAGAGGAAGGTCCGCCATCATGAAAAGAGCCATAGCCTGCCGTCATCACGCTTGCCGTGGCGGCGGGCCGAAACAGAAAGGCTCGAATCGCTAATCTCTTGGCGGGGACGCGATTCGAGCCGTGGTGAGTACCGGATTCTGTCCGCCCACCGGCTTGCGACGGGAGGCGATTTTGAAGAGGCATCGCAGGGTACCGCGAGCCACGTGTCAGCGTGGCGGGAGACTCCCTACCTCTTCGACATTGTAGTCGAATCGGGGCTCAGCCTCAAAGGATAATCAGCATGGTAGCGATCAACGGGAATATCGCCCTTAGCGGTGTCACAGATCAGGAAATGGAACTTGTTTGGGCATTTAAGGCCAAACACGGCACCAAATTGCAGTTTAACCCTCAGACGATCCAGGCAAACAACAGGCCAGATGGAACGATCTACAACAACGTTATGTTCACCTATTCCGATCTGCACAGCTTCAATGTTGTGGCGGAAATCGTGAACGAGCTTCATAAACAGGAAAGCAAAGCTGCATAACAGAAGTGTCTCTTCAAACGCACGAACGCGGACCTTGCGGTCCGCGTTCGTGCGTTCATTGAATTGTTAATGGCATTTGTGGCACGGCTGAAGCCGTGCCCTTTCAAAGCCAAAGCGTGGTGCGAGGATGACGCCCTTATGCTTTGGCTAACACGCCGCCGGTTACTCGCTCGTTCAGGATTTCGCGGGCGTGGGTTAGGAACTCCTCCAAGGGCAGTTTGCCGGAGTCTACGTCGGCGAGGATTGCTTTCTGGGCCTGGTACTCCTTGTTGACGATGCCCGCCTTCGATTGCAACATGCGCCAGGCTTTGCGGCGTTCTACGCAGAACATTACCAACTGGCGGCTTAGGGCGTAGAAGGTCGTCTTGCCGGCGTCTTCGACGGTGATGTAGACGCCGAAGTCGGGGATGAAGGCGCGGTGCTTGGGATCGAGATAGCGGCGGTAGACGACGTCTTGCTGGGTGATGCGGACCAACATGTTGTCTAAGTGGATGAGCTTGGCGGCGGCCTCGGGCTTGAGCTTCTTGAGGTGGTTGCGGAAGCGGGCTTCAGTGGTGCACCAGTGGGCGACCGTGTAGCGCTGGGGCTCGCCGGTGGTCTTGGACTTGGTCTCGTACCAATCCAAATCTATCGACGGATTGCCCTTGAGGTCGAGGGCTTCCTGATAGGTTTCGCCGAGGCGGGGATTGAAGACGAACTCCGGCGCGCCGCGGCTGTCGCGGACGCGCTGGGCCTGGTGGAGGGCCATATCGTCGGCGACGCCGTGCTCGGGCTGGCAGGTGGTGAAGGCCTGGATGAAGGAGGTTCCGCGATACTCGAGGCCGTCGAGAATGGAGCGGTAGAGCTTGGGGGCGTTGGCCATGGAGACCTGGCCGACGAAGGGCGAGCCGTGGCCGGCGAGGAAGGTTTCGGCTACCGTCTTCTTCTCAGTGTTTTTGCCCTGCGTGGCTGCGCCGAAGGTGTTCATGTCGCCGCCGCCGAGCATGGGGGTGGAGTCAGAGTTCTGACCGCCGGTGTTGGAGTACACCTGGGTGTCGAGCATGAGGACCTTGATGTTGGGCCGGTTCTGGAGGATGACCTTGGACATGTTCTGGTAGCCGATGTCGCCCATGCCGCCGTCGCCGCCGATGCACCAAACCTTGGGGAGTTCGACGATTTCCTGGTCGGTCATGAGGGCGTCAGTGAAGTGGCTGAGGTTGTAATACTCCTGGTCGTCGATGACGTTGGTTTCACGAGTGAGGAGGATGTCGGCGAGGCGCTCGGGGATTACGGAGCGGCGGGCGTGGTCGACGATGAAGCTCTCGCCCATGAGCCAGCCGACGGTGACGCCGTCCTGGAAGAGCGAGTTCATCCACGGGTAGGGGTGGGGATTGTTGGGCGCGGTGGAACCGTAGACGGTGTTGCAGCCGGTGTGGGCGGCCATGGCCATGACGCTCATGCCGTTGGCGAGGCGGCCATCGATGGGTTGCAGGTTTTTGTGGTTGAAGGCCTCGGTGAGCAGGACGGCGGCGATGGCTTCGACCAGCTCGGCGTCGGTGATGGGGCCGTGCTCGGCTTCATGGGCGGCGATGCGGGCCTGGGTGTCGGGGATGTCTTCTCCGCCGAGCGAGAGGACGAGATGGGCAATGGCCTGGCGGAGCAGTGCGTATTCGGCGGGGTTGCTGGCCTGGAGAGCTGCGAGCCGGGCGACGCCGGTTTTTTCAAGCTCGCCTGCCTTGATGACGAAGCGGTCGCTCTTGGCGTGGAAGACGGGGCGCATGTAAGCCTCAGTGACGGCGGCGATGGAGCGGAGGACGCTCTTTTCGCCGCAGCCGGCGCAGGCGCCGTCGCCGGAGACGAGAGCGTCGTAGTTGGTGCGGACCATCAACATATTACGAAGTGTCGCGGTCTTTGAGTCGGCGGGGTTGGCCGAGTTGAAGAGGCCGAGGAACTTTTGCGAAGTGTCGGGGAGCAGGTCAAGGAAGCCGGTGCCGGTCTCGTGCTCGGCATTCACTTCTTCAGTCTCGGCAACCATGCGGAGGGCGTTGTGGTCGCCGCAGGCGGTGACGCAGGCTGCGCAGCCTTTGCAGAGATCGCTGACGAAAATGGAGAAGACGCCGCCTGAGCCTGGATTCTTGCGCTCCGGCGAAGAGAAGATGGCGTTGACCTTCTGGTAGGCCATGGGGACTTTGGCGATGATGTCAAAGAACTGCTGCTTGGACTGAGCTGAGAATCCTTCAATGCCGTCTGTGACTTCGCGGAGGATGGTGGGCAGCGGGGTTCCGGTCTTGATCTCGGCCAACATGCGCTGGCGGGCGAGCGACTCGATTTTGGGCAGCGCGTGGAGGAGCGTGGTCCTGTCGCCGGGGTCGGCGATGTAGTAGGAGACGGCGGTGGTGAGGAGGGTGCTGAGGTCCTGCGAAGTGTTGGGCAGGGCGGTGTCGGGGCATACGGAGATGCACTCCATGCACTGGGTGCAGTTCTCGGGGATGAAGAGCGGGGTCTCGCGGCGGGCAACGTACTTGGAGGCTGTGTCGCCGGTGGCAGCGGCGATGACGCCCATGGCCGAGAGCGGCGTGGAAGGCTGATTGTAACCGTAGGTGGAGCGGAACTGGGCATCGAAGTCGGCGACGCGGCTGATGGGAGTGCGTGGACCCTGGCCGGCGGGAATCGCTGTGGAACGGCAACCTGTGCCGCAGGAACCGCCGGCGGTGGCAAGCTCGAGAATGGGCAGCAGCGCGACGCCACGGAGGCTGGAGCGGTCGGCAGCGGCAAGCGCGCCGATCTTGATTTCCTTGACCTGATCGAAGCCCTGGGACATGACTTCCATGTTGGAGGCCACGACGGCTTCGCCGAGCTTGCCGAACTTCTTCACATATTGGTTGTAGACAACCTCGCGATACTGCTCCTGCGTAATGCTGAACTCGTTGAGCAGGCTGCTGACGGCGAAGAATGCGCCGAGGAAGGCGTTGCCCTGCATGCGCAGTTGCAGATCGCCGCGGTCGGTGGCTTTTTTGGCGATGGCGAAGCCGGGCAGCGTGAAGACGCGAATGTTTTTGTCGATGATCTGTTTGCGCGCCCACTGGGGCAGACGCTCCCAGGCCTGCTCGCCCTCTTCATCCGACTCCCACACCAGGCTGCCGCCTTCGGCCATGCCGTCGAGCGGGTTGCTGTGGGTGAAGGCCTTGGGGTCGCAACAGAGAACGACAGTTACGTGGCGCAGGTCGCAGTTGACGCGGATGCGGTCTTTGGCGGCGACCATGAAGTAGCTGGTGGGCGCGCCTTTTTTTTCGGAACCGTACTTGGGGTTGGCAGAGACGTGGATGACTTCCTTGGGATTGCCGAGGTCGTCTTTGAGGCCGTCGCGCTCGTAGAGCAGATCGTTGAGGTCGCCGATGATGGCGCCGAGGTTTTTGCCGGTGGTGATTGCGCCCCAGCCGCCGATGGAGTGGAAGCGCACGGCAACCGCGCCCTCAGGGAGCAGGGAGGGTGTTTCTTCGCCGATGACGGCGTAGGGATGGTCGATGCCGAGGACGAAGAACGAGACGCCGTCTGACGCGCGCTTGCCGTCCTGGCGGGCGCGGTTGGCGGTGGCGAACTCGTATGCGCCGAAGATGTGCTCGGGGCGGAAGTCGCGCGAGCCGAGGCCGTAGGAGCCGGAATAGATGTGGGGGACTTCATTCATGGCCAGGGCGGGCAGACCCTCGGCTGCCGGATGGCCCTCATATTGAATGGCCTTGGAGAGCGCGGTGCGGATGTCGCGGCCGAGCGGATTGTCGCCGGAGAGAGCCTCGTCGGTGCGCTCCAGAATGATGACGTTTTTCTTGCCCTTGAGCGCCGCAATGACGGCAGCTTCAGGGAAGGGACGGATGACATTGATGTGGATGGAGCCGACGGTGACGCCGCGGGTTTGGCGGAGGTAGTCGACGGCGGCTTCGACGTTTTCAGCGGCGGAGCCAAGCGAGACAAAGACCGTGTCGGCGTCGTGGGTCTTGTATTCGCTGATGAGGCCGTAGTGGCGTCCGGTGAGCTGGCCGAAATCCTTGTAGGCGTCTTCAAGGAATTGAAGAATGGGCTCGGCGAAGTTGTTTCTCCGCGCGATGATGCCCTGCATGTAGTGTTCCTGATTTTGGACGGGGCCGAGGAGGATGGGATTGGTGAGGTCCATCATCTTGGGAACGCGGCGGCGTGTGGGTCCGAAGAGGACGCGCTGGGCCTCGGTGGGGCAGTCGATGATGTCTTCGGGCGAGCCGAGGTATTCGCGAATCAGCTCCGACTCGTGCTTGTAGAAGGTGCGCTCGAGATGGGTGGTGAGGAAGCCGTCCATGATGTTCATGCCGGGCGTGAGGGAGAGCTCGGTGACGCGGCGGAGGATGAGGGCCTGGTCGGCGGCCTGCTGCGCGTCTTTGCCAAAGAGCATGATCCAGCCGGTGTCGAGCGCGCCATAAATGTCGTCGTGGCCGCAGTGCACATTAAGGGCGTGCTTGGTGAGGGCGCGGGCGCCGACTTCAAGCACCATGGTGGAACCCTTGCCGGGAGCATGGTAGTACTGCTCGACGCCGTAGACCACGCCCTGGCCGGAGGTGAAGTTGACCACGCGCTTGCCGCAGACAGAGTGGGCGATTGCGCCGCCCTGGGCCGCGTGTTCGCCTTCAGTCTCAATGGCGATGGTGTTGTGGCCAAAGACATTGAGGTGTCCCTCGGCATAGGCTTGCTGGAAGAGCTCGCCGCCCTCGGTGGAGGGGGTGATGGGATAAAACACGCCGGCATCGGCGATCCGCGTCTCAGTATGGTACGAGACGAGCTGATTTCCGTTTGCAGTAATACGTATGCCTGGATAACGCGCAGCAACCGTCATGAATCCCTCTCTGTTGAGCCCAGTTCTTGTGTCGATCTTTTCACCGTGACCGATTGGATTCGAGGGAACACTTTCCCTACGAAACAGCGGCCCAGTTCGAACGCTTGGACCGTCAAGCCACGTAGCGAGCGGTCCGGATTGAATGCACTTGCAAGTTTAAAGGCCGGGATGGAAGTGAGGAAACCCAAGGGGGGGGTGTCGCTCGGAAAAACGGCCTATACATCAGTTTGCGCCTACGAAAGGAGACGGCGTCCCATATCGCGGGATAATGGCCGGCGGTGTCGGCAAGTGGGATTTGTGGCTGTTTTGGTGGCGTTTTGCGAGGATTTGAACGGGGGCTCGATCAACCGAAAATTGCAAATGGGCTTCAGGGCTCTTCAGTGTCTCATTTCTCTATGTAGATAACCTCCCCGCCTCGGATCGTGTAGCGCACTTGTGAAAATGCTGAAGTGTTCTGAGCTGGGTCGGCGCCCAGGACCACAAGATCGGCGTCATATCCTTTCGCGATGCGTCCGCTGTGAGTTGAGTAGCCGAAGCGCTGGGCGGGGTTGGTGGTGAGCGAAGCAAGAATTCCCTGGAAACTCATTCCGGCGCGGGACATCCATTTGAATTCTTCGGAAGTGTCGAACTGCTCGATGTAACCAATGTCGGTGCCGAAGAGAACTTGTCCTCCTGCTTGATAGAAAGCCCCAAGTTGCTTAGCTGCCCGACTCATATACTTCTCGATATCGGCGGGTGAGGCATTGCCCTTTTTGGCTTCGACTTCCCAGAGGGTGAGCGTCGGGGTAAGAGCCATGTGAGCTGCCACCATGCGTTGGGCGTAGGATGGCCCCCACAGATCCTCGGGAGTGGTGTGGGCCAGGATATCGACCCCGCTCTGGATCGCCACCTCGACTCCCTGGTCATTGGAAACATGCGCAAAAACAGGCTTGCCAGCCCCGTGCGCCTCGGAAACGATCACCTTGGCCAGGTCCAAGGGCATGGTCAAGACGCCATCCCGCTCCACGGAATTCGCGAAAATCTTGATGCCATCTGCTCCGTCGCGGATTTGCTGGCGTACCCGCTCCCTGGCCTGCGCCTCTGATTCCACTTCCAGAATGCTGATGTGATTGGCTTCGAGAAATCCTTGGACGTAAATCGGTGTGCCACCTTTCTCCCAGAAGGGCTCGCCGACTGTTAGAATCCGCGGGCCTTTCACTTCGCCACTCTCTATGCGATGGCGGATGAGATTGGTGTTCTGGAGCACGGAGGCGATGTCAAAGACGGTCGTGAATCCCCACCGTGTGAGCATCTGCTGAAGCTGTGAGGCGATCTGCCCGGAGGAGAGATTTTCGGCATGAAGCAATCCGGGCAAAAGGATGTGCACGTGGCTGTTCCAGAAACCGGCAGTCACAACGAGACCCTTGCAGTCGATCACGGTTGTCCCGCGTGGGACTTTGATCTCTGCAATCGGTCCGACCGATCGAATGTGGCCGTCGTGGACAAGGATTGTGCCGCTTTCGAGGGGCGGTTCAGACGGGGAGAGATAAATCTTTGCACCAACCAAGGCAAGGTCGGACGCGTGGCTTTGGGGAGTTGCAAAAAATGCTGGAACCAGGAGAAGAGTCAGGGCCAATCCAAGTCGCATGTCTACAACATACGACGTAGGCGCAGGCTTTGTTCCGAAGTGGGACCTTTGCTAGAGGCAGCGTTGATTCTGTTGACTTTGTGTGGGGATTGAAAACCCGCTTCCCTCCAGATCAAGTTTTTTCGCAGGCTGTGAATTCGTACCCTTTCAAAACTCGAATGGTCGAGGATTGTAAGGCACTCATAGGCTTTCGCGGTGCCTCACATGAGGGTTGTATAGTGGGGTGCGACCGTTAAGTGCGGAATTAGATTGCAATTTGCCGTTGCCGCGGCGGGCGCGGCCGGGAGCAGATCGATATGCAAGACAGCGACGCGAAGTTTGGGCGGTATCCGAGCCTTGAGGGCCGGGTGGTGCTGGTGACCGGCGGCGCCACGGGGATTGGCGAGTCGATTGTGACAGCCTTTGCCTGGCAGGGCTCGCGCGTGGCGTTCTTCGACATTCAGGACGAGGCGGCGAAGCTGCTGGTGGATGGGTTGACCGCGGATGGCTGCCCTGCACCGCTCTATGTTCATTGCGACCTGACGGATATTGCAGCGCTGAAGAGTGCGGTCGAGCAGGTGCTGGCCAAGTGGGGCGGGGTGGATGTGCTGGTGAACAACGCGGCCAACGATCAGAGGCACACGATTGAGGAAGTGACGCCGGAGTATTGGGATCATTCGATGGCCACCAACCTGCGGCCGCAGTTCTTCATGATTCAGGCGGTGCTGCCGGCGATGCGCAGGGTTGGCCGGGGGTCAATCATTAACATGTCGTCGATTTGCTGGATGATCCCTTCGACCGGCGTGCCGCTCTACATTGCGGCCAAGGCGGCCATTGTGGGGCTGACGCGCACGCTGGCTCACGAGTTGGGGCCAGACAACATCCGGGTGAACGCCGTGCTGCCGGGCGCTATCGCTACCGAGCGACAGAAGCTGCTCTGGTACACGCCTGAATACAAGGCGGAGATCATGGCCAGCCAGGCGCTGAAGCGGGACATTGTGCCGGAAGACGTGGCGCGGCTGGTGCTGTTTCTGGCCGCGGACGACGCGAGTGCGATCACGAATCAGAGCTACGTTGTGGATGGCGGCTGGGTGTAGAAGACAGTGGTCAGTGATCAGTGAACAGTGGTCAGTCTTCCTGAGATTACCTGGCGCGTGGGTCTTGAGAGCGTGTTTTAAAAATGGCTCAGGGGATGCTGGTTGTAATCCCTCAGAAACTGTCCGGAAACTCTGGAGCGATGTCGAACATGGAACAAGAAAGCACCCCTTGTATCTCTGAATTAGCAG
>PLFY01000089.1 GCA_003138365.1 Acidobacteriaceae bacterium | reverse complement strand
AAGGTGGGCGACATTGGCCGGGATATGGTCCCCGATCTGCGCGCCAGCGACTATGACGGCGCAGTGTCGCTCGCCGTGGGTGAGTTGGCCCAGGCGATCGCCGCCGATGCCAAGGTGACGCTGGACGAAGAGCCGGCGCCTGTGAGTCGGCCGGCGAGGCCGGCTTCATCGGTGGGCAACGGGATTCTGATGGTCATTCTGGTGATCTTTTTTGGCGGGTTTTTCATTCTTCGGCTGCTGCTGAGTTTTGGCCTCTTTGGCGGCTGGGGTGGGCCGTTTCTGCGCGGCGGCGGTCTGGGCGGTGGAGGCTTTGGCGGTGGAGGCTTCAGCGGCGGCGGCGGTGGTGGTGGCGGATTTGGCGGGTTTGGCGGCGGCGGCTTCGGCGGCGGCGGCGCGGGCGGAAGCTGGTAGAGTTTTCAAGTTTCAAGAGAAGGGGCATGCCTAAGCGGATGCCGGAGGAGAAAAGGACTGTATGAGCAAGGGACTTTGGATTGCGCTTGGGGTGGTTGGCGTTCTGGTTTTAGGCCTTTTCATGGTATTCAGCAGCTATGTGAGCGCCAGGAATCAGATGGTCGCCAAGGATCAGAATGTAAAGGCCATGTGGTCGGAGGTAGACGTGCAGATGGAGCGGCGCGCCGACCTGATTCCCAACCTGGTGGAGACGGTGAAGGGCTTTACCAAGGAAGAAAGCACCGTCTTTGGCGATATTGCCAATGCCCGTGCGGGCATGTTGAATGCACAGGGGCCGCAGGCGAAAATCGCAGCGAATGGGCAGTTGGACTCCGCAATCGGGCGACTGCTTCTGCTCACCGAAAACTATCCGCAACTGCGATCGAGCGAGCAGTTCATGCGCTTGCAGGACGAGCTCTCCGGAACCGAGAATCGCATCGGCGTGGCGCGTAAACGCTACAACGACTCGATCCAGGACTACAACACCTTTATCCTTCAGTTTCCCAACAACATCTGGGCAGGGATGGCCGGATTCAAGGAGAACGACGCCTACTTCACGGCCAGCCCGGCTGCGCGGGCGGTGCCTGCAGTGAAGTTCTAGCGGCTGCTCTGACAAACGGTTAGCGCACAAGGCGAAAAGGCCATTCCGCAGTGCGGGATGGCCTTTTCAATGGTTAAGGTTCTTCCGCCGTCCGGACTACTTGAAAGAGGCGATGGCGCTGGCCTCGTCGTCGAAGATGTCGAAGACGGTGTAGAGCTTGGTCAACTGGAGCAGGTCGTGAACTTTCTTGGTGAGCTTCAAGAGCTTGAGGGCTGCGCCCTGGTTCTTGGCCGTGGTGAAGGCGCTTACCAGCTCGCCTAACCCGGAGCTATCGATATAGTTCACGTCTCCCAGGTTGAGCAGGATACTCTTCTGTCCTTTGCCGATCAGGTCGCGAATGGCATCGCGTATCTGCACGCTGCCTTCGCCCAGAGTGATCCGCCCGCTGAGGTCCAGAACGGTGACGCCGTCCAATTCACGGGAAGCAATAGTAAGTGCCACGGAAATTCCTCCTTGTTGCTATTACGGTTATAGCACTTTCGCCGGTAGCAGTGGCAGTGAAAATCACAAGTCCCCAAGCCGTCCACGGGGTTTGTGATGCACCCCCGTCCGCCGCCTACGCTCGCTGCGCAAGCACGTCTCAAGTTTTTGGGTCAGCCGGCGCCAAATTCTTTACAAGCGTCAACTCAGTGCCGGGATGCAGTTGTCGAAAGTGTACCTCATCCATGAAGGAACGGATAAGGAAGATGCCGCGGCCAGTGCCGCGCAAAAGATTTTCCGGCGCAAGCGGGTCCGGAAGCGAGTCCGGATCGAGTCCCCTGCCCTGGTCGGCGATGGTAAACACAAGTGCCGCGCCGGTGTTCTCAAGGCTAACGGCAATCTGCTTGGCGGGGTCGTATTCGTTGCCGTGCAAAACAGCGTTCACGGCTGCCTCGCGCACCGCCATGGTAACGCGGAAACGCTCGTCTTCGTCGAGGCCGGCCTCTTCCGCCAGTTTGTCCGCGGCTGCCTCCACCTCGCCAACGCTGTCCATCGTGGAACTCAGCGAAAAACTCATCCGTCGTTTGGGTGTGCTCACCGGGTTGGAATCCGCCTCTTCCGGAACGGGGGTGGGAAATTCGCCCTGCCGCGCCTCAGGAACCTTGCTGGCAGTTTCATGGCTGGAAGAGATTGTGTCAAGGGGGAGTGTTCGCCAAGACAAGATGAGCATGAGGGAGTTTGGGCGGGGAGAATTGCGGATGGATGGGTCTCAGGCAAAGAAGCTGATCTGGCGGCTTGGGTGCTGCGCGGCTGGGTGCGGGGTGGGGTCTGCGTCGTCTTCGCCAGCCAGGTTCTGGAACTCGTCATCCGCACCGCCGTCTTCGGGGCCGTCATCCTCGGAGCCGTCTTCGGGGCCGCGGGCGGATTCCTGATTGCTGGGGGAGTAGGTCTCGTCGCCGGTTCTTGCCGAGTTCTCGACCCTCTCCATGGGCAGCGGCTCCAGGTCTGACCCGATGGTGCGAGTGAGGGGCAGAAGCGCGAGGTTGATGATTGGAGTGATTCCCATCGTCGTTGCTCCCGGAGCAAGGCTGGTTCAAGGGCTTCCCATATAGCGGGATATTATAGCTGAATATCGGCATTTCGGCGATGAACTTTAGTGGTGACGCAAATGCCGCAAAACCAACGCGGGCTTTACAGGTTATTGAAGGATGGACAGGGGCCCGCAGCGGATCAGGCTACTTGCGTAGAGCCAGGGCCGGCGGAATGATCAGGGCGGGACGGGCTGGGGTATTGGCGGGAGCTGCGGTTTGGGCCTGATTCCGTTCAAGGAGCGCCATACCCTGCGCCAGATCCATGCCTGCGGGCACGGGGAGAAAACCGCCTGAGATTTCGCTTGTCTCGTGGGCGAAGTTCTTGACGAACAGGGCGCGGACAAGGACATGCACTTCCATCCGCTCAGTCTTCCACTCCGTGGGGCTGACCTGGGTGCGCACCAATTGGAACCAGCCACCTTTATAAAGGCGGCCCAGCAAGCCATAACCGAAGTCGACATTTTCTTCCACATGGGCGTCGAGGCGGGCGAGCCGCTTCATCCGGGCGTCGACCCAGATTGTGCCATCCAAGGCGTGGAAGATGCGCGCTTCAATGGTATGGGCGGAGTAGAGAGGATTGGGACGAAAGCGGAGGCGGAGGCAGCCATTCTCGCCGCCGTCATATTCGAAGAGGAAGGCATTGGGCAACATGGCCAGAATCCGGCCGATTTGCTTTTCGTCGTCGTCATACTGCTGGCGATGCTTTGCCTGCTCGCCGGGCGAGTGGAGGAGGAGCTGGAGCCGGGCCTGCTCCTGCTGTTCGGCTTCCGCGGTGAGCGGGTGGCCGTTGGTGAGGGAGAGTCGGGCGACGGGACCTTGGCCGGTCTCAACCTGATCCTCGAGGCGCGTTTCCTGCTGGAGCCGGCTCTGAACCCAGTAGCGCCAGTAGCCGTGGTCACGGTGGTCGTTGAGCTCGTTGTAGACGACCTCGCGGATGAGCTGCGCGGCCGGGATGGATGGCTGCGGCTGGGCTTGTGCGCAAGGGGCGAGTTGGGCCAGAACCAGAAGCCCCGCGGCTACGCAAAGCAGGCGCATTCCGTTGCCGCCCAAGCGCAGGTTTGAGACCCAATCGACGTTTTGACGCGGCTGCGGTGAAGAAGAACCAAGTTTCCGAAGAAATGGTTGAATGCCGAGGCGTAGGCCGGTCTTGTCGCCAGGTCTTATGCCCTGGCCCGCGAGTCCGTGTTCTCCAGATGGAACCATCCCCATAGCCTCTGGCCAGAGCCACGCTGCCTCTGGAGTTGTTAGACTGACTCCATGGTGGATGAACTGGAGTTCCGCAGTCTGGCCGATATAGCTCTCGACGCGCTGATGCAGCATTTGATTGTGCGCGAGACGGAAGACGAGGCCGGTTTCGAGGTTGAGGGGCAGGGGGGACTGCTGACCGTGGTGTTCGAGGAGCCGGCGGGGAAATTTGTGATCACGCCGAATGCTCCGGTGCGGCAGATCTGGATTTCGGCGCTTTCAACCAGCTTCAAGCTCGATTGGGATGAGGCGGCGCGGGCCTTTGCGCTGCCGAAGACGGGGGAGCAGTTGATTCCGCTGGTGGATCGATTGATCGCGGAGCAACTGGCGGGGTAGCGAGGTTCCAGGTCTGACCGGCGCGATTTATTTCCATTGGTCTCTTGCGGAATCCCCGGCCTGCTGGGCAACACATTCTTTGGCCCTTTATTTTCAATCGGTTAGAAGATTCGATTTTCTGGCTTCAAAGGCGGTCCTTGCTCAAAGGCAAGACCTGGGTCAACCGGCTGGCTGGTAGAGCTCATCATCGCGGCCGTGGCAGTTGGCTGGTTCGATCATTGACGCCGGCCGGCTCACTTCTTGTCGAATTCGAGAGTGCAGGCGCGGCCTTCGACGCGGGTGCCTTCCCCGTGTCTTTCATCGAAATGGGAGCGGATGTGGTAGCCAAACTCGGTACCCTTGGCCGTGTCGTTCCCAGGGACGTACTCCTTTGAGCCGGTTTTCCCGTTGGCATAGAGCTTTCCGACGCCATCCTCTCCGATTGGCCCGTCAATGACCAGGTATCCCGGCTCGTCCTGGGTACCGTGAAGCCCGTGGAAGTTGCCATTTTTGACCACGCTCATGAACTGATAGGAGAAGCCAAGCGCTCCCCTTAAAGGCTCGCAGGAGACGGTTGTCTGCCACTTCCCGTCGAAGCGGAGAGAATGATCGGGGTGGTCCTGTGCAATCGATGCCGCCGGCAAGAGCAGCAGGGCTATGGCTGTGAGAAGGCAGGCCGTCTTCCGCATGGTGTTCTCCTCGTTCACCCATAGTAGGGAGACGGCGGCCAGGTTGCCAAGAGAAAAGCAGGTCCGCCAGAACAGTCGGCCTGGCATTGTGCCGGGCCAAGACAGGGATCGCGTAAGCGCTGCGTACTGAACGGCGGATTGACGATAGCCGGACAGGCGAAATCTAAAGGCCCGGCGGGGCCGGAGCGGCTGGCGCGGCCGCACCAGGTTGCTGTCTGGTGAATTCGAAGGTGCAGGGACGGCCGACGATGCCCAGACCCTCATTCCTGGCGCCGCTGCCCTCTGTGTCTTTGAATTGGGCCTTGACGTCCCAGGTGTATTCCTCACCTTTATGGGCGAAGACTCCACGGGCATATTTCCTGGAGTTGATGAAGCCGTCGCCCGACAGCTTTGCGCTGCCGTCGTCCGCGATCTTGCCCGTCAGCAGAAAGGATCCGGGCTCTCCTTCTGTGCCGCGCAGCGCGCGAAAGTTGCCGTTCTGGATGACGCCGTCAAGATACCACGTGAAGCCCTCGGTGCTCCCTTTTGGAGGGCAGACGATCTTGGTGTGCCAATTGCCGTCGAAGCGTTCCGCCCCAATGAGAATTCCTGGCAAGAAGATCAATGCGCAGACGATCAGAAGCCGGGTCGATTTCATTCCATTTCCTCCGCGGCGGATTCTAGCACTGCGGTCATGCGATGTCCACAGATGGAGGCCGGTTGCGGAGCGGGGACGGTCCGGCGCCTGCACCGGACCGTCCGCAAGTTTTTACTGCAAGGAATAGATGGTCTTGAGAACCCTATCGGCTAATACCTTGGGGAGCGGGGCATAGGAGAGATTGGAAACCTGGCTCTCGCCGGAGTTGACAATCCAACTGAGCAGATCCTTGATCACCTTGCCCTTCGCCGGATCGGCGCAGTGGACAGGAATCAGGAGGTAGGTGAAGCTGGAGATGGGGTAGGCGTTGGCGCCGGGGGCATTGGTGATGGAGACTCGGTAATCGGCGGGAATCAGCTTGACGTCGGCCCCGGCGGCGGTGACGCCTTCGATGGAAGCCTTCTCCCAGTTTCCGGCTGCGTTCTTGACTTCGCCGAAGCTGATCTTGTTTTGCAGAGCATAGATGAGCTCGACGTAACCAATGGCGCCGGGCATCTGGCGGACCATGCCGGAGACGCCCTCATTGCCCTTGCTGCCTACGCCGACGGGCCAACTGGGGGAAGCGCCCTTGCCGGGTCCGTTTTCCCATTCCTTGCTGACCTTGCTGAGGTAGTCGGTAAAGATGTAGGTGGTGCCGCTGCCGTCGGAACGATGAACGACAATGATCTTCAGGTCGGGCAATTTGACGCCGGGATTGTCTTTGGCGATGCGGGGGTCGCTCCAGTTGCCGATCTTGCCGAGGAAGATGTCAGCCAGCACGTCGGAGCTGAATCTGACATCGTTTACGCCGGGAACGTAGAAGATGGGCACCACCGCGCCGAGCACGGTAGGAATGTGAATGAGTTTGATTTTGGATGCGGCCAGCGCTTCATCGGTCATTGGCATGTCAGAAGCGCCAAAGTCTACGATGCCTGACGTGAACTGCTTGATTCCGCCGCCGGAACCGATGGACTGGTAGTTGATTTCGACGCCGGGGTGCGCGGCGGCGTACTCGCTAAACCATTTTGAGTAGATCGGATAAGGAAATGTTGCGCCCGCCCCGGTCAAATTCTGGGCCTGAGCGGCGCTTGCGGCCAACACCAACAACACAACGGCGACCAACGATTTTTTCACGGAAAGCTCCTTGCAGAATTGCTGCCGTAGATGATTGTCTACGGCCAATGTTACGGGGGTTTGAATCGAGGGAAACTTTGTTCAGGATTCTTGCTCTTGGGCAACTCAGGGCAGAAAACAACATCGGGGAAGGGGCTCGGCAATTGGGCGGCGAGTGCGGAATTGCTCAGCTTTTCGGCATGGCAGGCAGATATGGTTTTTCGAAGCCCTACGCGAGCAGAATATTCTGAACGATCCAGGCGGCAAAAGGGTTCCTTCATAGGCTGCATCAGTTTATAAAGGGATATCAGCGTGAATCGACGAATGCCCATGAAGCACCTCTTCGCCGGTGGCCAATGGACGCGTGTGCTTGAGCGTGGAATCCTGCTTGTGGCGATGGTGGCCATTCTGGCCCAGGTCGCAGTCTGCCGGATACATGCCCAAGCGACAGCGCCGAATCCGTCTGCCATTGGCGGTGGGCCCGATGAGATGAACCGGGCTGATCCTGTTTTGGTGCATAGACCTGGGCCTGCAGTGAAGGTGGATCAACCCGCCATCATCAATGGGCGGCCCTATGCGCGGCCGTCGAAGAAAGATCAGTTCGAGGATTATCTGCGCGACACCTATGGGCTGCCGGCGCTGGCCCGGACTGTCGTACGCGCCTCCTACGGACAGGGCATGGACTTGCCCAGTGGTTGGGGCCAGGACTGGGCGGGCTTCGGCCAGCGCTTCGGCTCCGGCGCCGCAACCACGGTGATCGACGGCAATATGCGCTACGGCATGGAGACGCTCTTCCACGAGGATATGCGGTATATTCCGTGCCATGGCTGCTCAATAAAGCGGAAAATCGAGAACGCGCTGATGGCCGAGATCACCGCGCGACACGACAGCGATGGGCATCGATTTTTTACGCTGACGCCAGTCATCTCCGACATGACCGGCCCGATCATCGCCAACAGCTCCTGGGTGCCCAACCACGGGCCTCTGGACGGCGTCATTGGCTCGCGCGTGACGGTCGCCACGCGCATCGGCGGCCATCTGTTTACGGAGTTTGTGCTGGAACTGCGGCACTACGACCCACCGCTGCCGGATTGAGTTAGCAGGCTAGCGGCGGCCACCGCAAATAGAGTCCTTTACCGATGCTCGCAAATGGGCGGGATTCGCAGAAGAGACTTCCCGCAGGGGCTAAAGCCCGGCTCGTTTTGCGCCATTTATGGCACGACTGAAGTCGTGCCCTTTCAAAACATAAACGACCATCTTTGTGGCGGACACCGCTAGCGGCGGCATCGCTCGACGCAGTTTCATCCCTCCGTGGGTCGGCAAGACCGGTGGACGACGGACACAAGACCGGCTAATTCCACCGCAAAAGTCTAGGCGTTTGGCGGAGCCGTCTTCTCTCCCACTGCGGCTGGTGCGAGGGGCAACGTGAAGTGGAATTGTGCGCCTGACCCGAGTTCGCTTTCGGCCCAGATGCGTCCGCCATGGGCCTGGACGATGTGCTTGACGATGGCAAGGCCGAGGCCGGTTCCGCCGGAGTCGCGGGAACGGGCTTTGTCAATGCGGTAGAAGCGCTCGAAGATGCGCCCTAGATGTTCGAAGGCAATGCCGGGGCCGAAGTCCTGGACGGTGAATTGCACTTCAGTGGCGGCCTCGGAGGTGAGGAGCCGGGCGCCGACACGGATGCGCTTGCCGGCATCGCCGTACTTCAGGGCATTTTCAATCAGGTTGCCAAAGACCTGGTTCATGGCGTCCGGGTCGGCCATGACCAGCGCGTCTGGGGCGCCTGACGATTCAAGCTCGACCTTGGAATCGACGACGATTCCTCCGAGGGACTGGATGGCGTCATGAACCAGGGCCGAGGCGCGGGCGGGCTGGAGAGTGAGCTTGTAGTCGGGACTCTCGACGCTGGCCAGGGCGAGCAGATCCTCGGTGAGGCGGTTCATGCGGGTGGCGTTCTTGAGGATGACGGCGAGGAACTCGCGGGTGGTTTCGGGGTTGGAATTGGGGTCTTCGACGAGCGTTTCAACATAGCCCTGGATGGAGGTGAGCGGGGTGCGAAGCTCGTGGCTGACATTGGCGATGAAGTCGCGCCGGGACTTCTCGGCGGCCTCGATGCGGGTGACATCGTGGAGTACGACGAGCGCGCCGCCACTGGGCAACGGAGCCGCGTTGATCTCAAAGATGCGGCCTGGGGCCAAAGAGCTGGCGCGGCCAAAGCGGACTTCCCGGTTCTCAAGGGCGCCGCGGACACACGCCAGGACCTCGGGGTCGCGGACGGAGTGAACCAGAGTGCGGCCGGGGCGGATCTGGGTTCCCGCGATGCGCTGCATGACGGCGTTCGACCAGCGGACATACCCTTCAGGGGTGATGGCAACGACCGCCTCCTGCATGGAATCGAGCATGGCGGCCAGCTCCTGGCGGCGGCTCTCGATTTCAGCAAAACTCCGGCCCAGGCGTTCGGCGGTCTGGTTGAGAGCGGCTTCCATGGCGGAGAGATCGTCGTCGCCGGGCTGGTCGAGGCGGGCACTCAAATCGCCGTCGGCGATGCTGCGGGCGAAGGAAACCACCCGCCGCAGGCGAACGGAGATGCGGCTGGCAACCCAGGCGGCAATGGGAATGGCAACCGCCAGCGCGATGAGGCCGGACCAGAGCGCCTCGCGGCCGAGCAGGTGCAGGTCCACCCCCGCCGAATGCTCAACAAGGCGACGAAAGACGAACTCCATCACCAGGGTGTGGAGAACCAGCAGAAGCACCAGAAGCGAGAGCAGCTTGGTGAATACTTTTGGGGTCAATGGGCGCCGCTCCCATCCGGCACTCTCCGGCACACGGCCGGCTCGCTACTCACCCTTGGGAAGCTCGAACCGATAGCCGGCGCCGCGCATGGTTTTCAGGTAGCGCGGATTTTCTGGATCGACCTCGATTTTCTCACGGATGCGGCGCACGTAGACATCGACGGAACGGGGAGTGACAAAACGTGCGTCTCCCCAAACGGCGTCGAGCAGGTGGTCGCGGCTGAAAACCCGGCCTGGGTGGCGCGCCAGGTAGTCCAGCAGCCGGAACTCGGTGGCCGTGGTGGTGGTGAGCTCGCCACGAACCTTCAACTGCATGGCGCCGGCGTCGATGATCACCTCTTCAAAGCTGATGATCGAGGGCGACGTGGGCCGTTCAAAGCGCCGCAGCACCGCCTTGACGCGGGCTACCAGTTCGCGGGTGGCGAAGGGCTTGGTGATGTAGTCGTCGGCGCCCAACTCGAGGCCCAGCACGCGGTCGTTTTCACCGGCGCGGGCGGTCAAGAAGATGATGGGAATGGTGGAGAGCGCGGGGTTCGAGCGCAGGCGGCGGCAAACGTCAAGGCCGTCTCCGCCGGGGACCATGATGTCCAGCAGGAACAAGGCCGGCGGCTGGCGCTCGGCGTCGGGAATCACGTTGGTGGGGGTGTGAAACAGGCGTGCGGAAAATCCCGCGGCTTCAAGGTGATGCTGTACCAGGCGCGCGATATCGGTGTCGTCTTCAAGAACAAATACGGTTTGGCTCAAACGGTCAGCCCTCGCCCGGCGGCCGTTTGCTTTCAGAATGCTGTGGCCGCACGGAACCATTAACAGAGTAATGCAGCCGGGCAAATAGATTGCAAACGTTTGATGAATTTGAGCGGGGGGACGGGTCGGGTCAACTGCGCCTGCTCTGTTGTGTGAGCTTTGTATGAAAAGATGGCTTAGATCGAATGCCCCTCTACGCCAAAGCCACAAAAGCAAAAGGCCGCTGGAAGCGGCCTTTTGCCCATGAATTGAGCGATTCGCCCGGTTAACACGTTCGTCCGACGCCCCAACCGCTCATTGCTACGGTGACACAAACCGGCCGCCATTTCAACTTTTGCTTGAAGCGCGGGCTTGTCAGGCTGCGGAAAAGGACAGCTTGCGGTGAAGAATTCCAAAGCCCGGCCCTTAGGGGTTAAACAGGCTGCGGAAAAACTCATTCCGGGGCGCAGGAAGCGTCAGGGCACGACTTTAGTCGTGCCGTAAGTGCCGAAGAATCAACGCGGGCTTTAGCCCCTGAGGTATGCTTTTTGCCGCTTTTGACCCAGAACAGGCCTTTTTCCGCAGCCTCTAAAACCCAACATTTATCTTGTTGCATTTGCGGCACGACTCAAGTCGTGCCCTGATTCAGAGCTTCGCGTATCCGACGCTGGAACAAGTTTTTCCGCAACCTCTTGAGCCCCTGAGGGAGTGTTTTTCGCCAGGAAGTGGTTGTTCAAAAGATGCTTTGAAGGGGAAATGGCGGCCCGGTGAATGACGATGGCTGGGGAGTAGTGCCGAGAGTCTCTAATCCCTTTGATTGCGGAAAAACAGGCCGGGGAGCTGCTGTGATCACGGACAGCTTCTCGGCTTGTGGCGTATAGGTCACGGTAGAGGTGGTCCGTGAGGCCGGGAGCGCAAGTTGCGGCGCAGGTTGGCAGATGGTGGACCCCCCGATTGGCGGGGCCGGTGATAGCGGCTGGCGCCGTTCGGCTGGGGCTGCTTGCGGTGGCGCTTGCGCTGGGCGGGAGCGGCGCTCTGAACCAACCCGACACGTACAGCTATCTCGAGCCGGGACGCAACCTGTTGCTGCATGGAAGCTTTGTGGAAGCCGGCTTGCCGGATATCGCGCGCACGCCGGGGTATGCGCTGTTTCTGGCCCTCTTGAGCCTCGCCGGGCCGATTGCCGCGGCTCTGGCGCAGGTCATCCTTTCGGTCCTTTCGGTTGTGCTGGTTTGGCGGCTGGCACGCGCAGTCTTCGCAGACGGGCGCATCGCCCTGGTGGCAGCCTGGATCTTTGCCTTTGAGCCGCTCTCGGTTATTTACTCCATCCTGCTTCTGTCGGAGACGCTGTTTCTTGTGCTGTTTCTGCTCAGCCTGGCCGGGCTGGTTGAGTTTTTGCGCTGCCGGAGGCTGCGGGGGCTTGCGGCGGCGGGACTCTGGCTGGCAGCAGCGACGTTTGTGCGCCCGGTGACCTATTACCTGCCGATCGCGCTAGCTGTTGGATTGTTTCTGGTTCTGGCGCACGTTCCGGGGCTTCGCTGGAAAGCTCCCGCGGTGCTGCTGGTGAGTGTGTTGCCGTGGCTGGCCGCATGGCAGATACGCAACCGGGTGGAGACCGGCTTTGGCGGGTTCTCCAGCATCGAGGCGCACAACCTCTACTTCTTCAGTGCCGGCGATGTGACTGCTCGCGTCGAGCATCGTTCGCTGGCGCAGGTGGACGCGGAACTGGGATATGACGACGCGAGACTCTTTGTGGCGCGGCATCCGGCCACGGCAGGGTGGAACCAGGCGCAGCGGCTGGAATTCATGCGGTCCCAGGCTGGGCGAGTTCTACGAGCGCATCCGTGGGTATTTCTGCGAACCCATGTGGAAGGGATGATGCGGACGGCGTTGAACCCTGGGGCGGCGGTTCTTGTGAGCCTGCTGGGGACGCCGGTTGACGGCGCCACGTTTGTCCGCGAACAAGACGAGGGTCCGGTGGCGGCGGCGTTGCAGGCGGCCAGGAGATTCCCGTTGCAGACGGCGGTGATGGCAGCGCTTGAGGCAGTGCTGTTGGCGATGTATGTGTTTGCGGTTCTGGGAGTGGTGCGATGGAGTGCGCCCAACCCGTGCCTATGGATGCTGCTGGGGGTGTCGCTTTACTTCTTCGCCGTCTCCGGAGGAGTGGTTGGCGAGGCGCGGTTCCGATTGCCAGTCATGCCCGTGCTGTGCATTCTGGCGGCTGCGGGAGTGATGCAGCGACGCCGGTTTGTTGTTCCGCGGCAGGGCGTTGGCTTACGCTGAAGGCGTGGGGCAGGCATCTTTTCTATGCCGAAGGTGCGGAGGGTCGAATGACGTGGATGATTCTGCTGGTGGGGCTGTTGGTCGGATTGCTTTCCGGAGTGGTGGGCATTGGCGGCGGCATTTTGTTTGTGCCTGCGCTGGTGTGGCTGCTGGGCATGGATCAGCATAAGGCGCAGGGAACGTCGCTGGGGGCACTGCTGTTGCCGGTGGGTCTCTTCGCTTTTATTGAGTATTACCGCAAAGGGAACGCCGACATTCGAGTGGCGTTGCTGCTGGGAGCCGGGTTTCTGGTGGGCGGATACTTTGGCGCGGTGGGGGCGCAACACATTCCGGAGCTGTGGCTGCGGCGCATCTTTGCGCTCACGCTGGTGGCGATCGGCGGGCGGATGTTTTTCATGCGTTGAGGCGTCAGATGGATTGGACGGGCAGGAGGGTGAGGTCGTCTACCATGCCCACTTCCTTTTGCACGAAGGGCTCACCGTAACGAACGCCGGCCAGCAGGCCGTAGTGGCGGGCTTCAGCGAAGGTGCGATCGCGGATCTCTTCTTCGGGAACAAAGAGCGCGGCGCCGGCGGGTTGGTTGGCGTACTGTGAGCGGTAGGCCATCAGTGCCGCATGGCGCTGTTCGATGAAGGGCGTGATGTCCACAATGAAGCTGGGGCGCACGTCGGCGTAGAGGCTGGCGTAGACGATCTTGAACGGCCTGTGAGGAGGGGCTCCGGTGTCCACTTTGGAGAGGCCGGAGAGGAAGCAAGCTTCGTAGCCAAGAGTGGCGGCGGCGGCGTGATCGGGGTGTCGGGCTTGCCAGTAGGGCAGGATCACGACGCGGGGGCGAAGCTGGCGGAGGACGCGCACGATCTTGATGCGGTTTTCGAGGGTGTTTTCGATCGCGCCGTCGGGCAGGTCGAGGGCCTTGCGCCAACGCGCACCCAGCAGGTCCGCGGCCTGCGCTGCTTCCCGTGTACGCTCTTCGGCGCTGCCGCGGGTTCCGGCCTCTCCCTGCGTGAGGTCCAGGATGGCGGTGCGCAGGCCGCGCGAGGCCATGCGCAGGAGGGTTCCGCCGCAGGTTTGCTCCACGTCGTCGCGGTGGGCGGCAATGGCAAGCACGTCAGTTGCCGGGGAATCGGGGACGGGATCGACGTTTGGGGCAGGCATCGCTGGTTACTCCCGATAAGAGATCGGCTATCGAGGCTTATGGCTTCCCACCTTTCGCAAAAGACGCGAAGGATGGGCGCCCAGCTTGTAGTTTCCCACCCTGGCCGCAAAAACAAGAACGCGGCGAGGATGGGGACACTCAGCATCTGAGTGGAAATCGGCGAGCATTGGGTCAGTAGACGGTGTTGTTGGCGTCGGAGAGCCCGTCCATGTAGGCCACGTCGTAGGCAGTGCCGGTCACCGTGACGTACTGATTGTCGATCGACGTGCCATCCACGGTGGAGTAGATGTACACCTGCCCACCCTCCGCCGTGTAGATCTTGTGGAAGCCGGTGACCGAGGCAATGCCGGTGGCGTCGCCGATATAGGGCAAAAGCGTGGTCACGGTATTGCTGGAGGTGTTGAACATGGTGAGGCAGCCATAGGGCAGACCCGTGGCGGCACGCACGCCGTTGGTGCACTTGGTCATGGCGATCCAGAGCGTGTTGTCGTCGGCGAGCAACATGCGGCTCATTGCGCCGGGGGTCCCGTCGCTGATTGCAATGGAGCTGGAAGCGGTGCTGTTGGAGAGATTGACCACGGTCAGTTTGCCGGCAAAAAGGGTTTGTCCTTGCACCAGTTGAGGCTGCTGGCCCACGACGTACATCGTTGAGGAATCGACCAGGGCGTTGCTGGCGCCGCCGGGAGTGGCGATGGTGGAGCTGGCTAGTACGCTGTTGGTGGGCAGCGTTCCGGACTGCTGGCCGAGGAGAAAGATCATCGGAGCAATGGGGAGCGGCGTGATGGAGGCCTTGGAACCGCCGCACTCCGGACCGCAGTTGAGCACGTACGCGGTTCCGCCATCGGCGGAGAAGACGGCCTTGACCGGCCGGTCAAAGACCAGCGGGGCTCCATAGTAGTTGCCCGTTGCGTCAACATGGTCGGGGCTTTGCGCCTGGAATAGGCACCAACCGGGCAAATTCTGCGGTTCGCAGTCCACTGCGGCCGCGGGCCAGGTGGAAGGCCCCCCGGAGTAGGCAAGGCCCTGCGCGCCGGAGAGTTTGCGCGGGTAGTATACGTAGTTCGAGTTCTGGACGAAGGCCAGGGCCACGGAACCGCCGGGGTTTACGCTGGTGCGGTACACGCCGGGAAGGCTGAGCGGATACGATCCGCTGTTGGTGTGGTCAACCACTGTAAACACGTGGTATCCCTGGTCGGCGGCAAAGATGTAGGACTGGCTCCGCGTGACGAAGATGCTGGCGGAGAGGCCATTCAGGCCGCTGGTAGCGCCGGTGGTTCCCTCCGTGGCGTAGTTGATGATGTCCATGCTGCCGTCGCCGGAACCGTAAACGGCGCCAGAGGTCTCCTCGGGCATGTTCTGGATGGTGATGGGCAGCGCAGCGGAATAACCGGAGATGGAAAACGAGGCAGGCTTTCCGTTGAAGCCGCTGCGGATGTCGTAGTAGGCATCCACGAACGAGAGCGCGCCCCTGGTGGCGATACTTGGGTTCTGGATTGCGATGAGAACGCGGTTGGTGAGCCCGCTGGGGGGCAGAACCCGGCCCGCAAAATAGTTGGTGCCGCCACAGCCTGCCATCGCGGCTGCAACAACCAGGGCCGCGGCGGCGCATATCCAAAGACTTCTCTTCTTCAAAATCCCTTACCTCGACGGAAACCGCGGAGTGTACCGCGGATGATGGCATTTACAGGGCTCGATGGCCCGGTTGAGCTTTGAGCGGCCGTGGCCGCGGCGTGAACACGTAAAAGGCGACCGCCGGCCAATGAGACAGACCGCGGATTTCTCCGGCTGGAAACCGGTGCGGACCAAGCTTATGACTCCCGAAGTATAACAAAGTGGGCCGGTCGGTTGGTGTGCAGGGGCGGTGTAGCTTAGCATGAAAAGAGAATGCCTTCGATCGCCGACATATTCGCGAACCGCCCCATCCTCGCCGACGGCGCCATGGGAACCGTGCTTTACGCGCGCGGAATCTTCATCAACCGCTGTTACGACGAGCTGAATCTGTCGGACCCAGGGTTGATTCTTTCTATCCACGAAGAGTACCTGCAAGCCGGGGCCGAGCTTCTTGAAACCAATACCTTCGGCGCCAATCGCTTCCGGCTGGCGCGGCATGGTTTGGCGGGGAAGGTGGCCGAGATCAATGCGGCCGGGGTGCGGCTGGCCCGGCAAGCCGTGGAGCACCTGAAGGACAAGCAGGCGGGCGAGGCGTGGGTGGGTGGTTCGGTGGGCCCGCTCGGCGTGCGGCTGGAGCCATTGGGCAAGACCGGGCTGGACGAAGCGAGAGCGGCCTTTGCCGAGCAGATTCAGGCCTTGAAAGAGGCTGGCGTGGACCTGCTGATCCTTGAGACCATGCCGGCGCTGAACGAGGCCCGCGAGGCGCTGGAGGCGGCGCGAGCGACCGCTCCCGAACTGCCCGTGCTGGTGATGATGACGGTGGACGATGAGAGCAACTGCCTGGACGGGGCATCTCCGGCACAGGCTGCGGCTTTGCTGACCGAGTGGGGCGCAAGCGCCATCGGAGTGAACTGCTCCACCGGCCCAGCCACGGTTCTGACAGCCATCGAGGCCATGCGCACGGCCACCGCGCTGCCGCTGGCCGCCCTGCCCAACGCGGGCATGCCGCGCGCCGTGGAAGGCCGCAATATTTACCTGTGCTCGCCGGAGTACATGGCCAGTTTTGCCCGCAAGGCCATCGCCGCCGGGGCGCAGATTGTAGGCGGCTGCTGCGGCACCACGCCCAACCACATCCGGGCCATGCGGTCGGCGATGCGGGCCCTCGATGCCCAGGCGCGCGTCCAGGCTTCCGGCGCCGCACCGGCGCTGAGCACCGAGACACCACCGGCGCCGCTTGCCGCACGCTCGCTCATCGGGGCCTTGATTGCGGAGGGCAGCTTTGTCACGCTGGTGGAGATTGTTCCGCCGCGAGGCATCGACTGCGCGAAAGAGATCGAGGGGGCGCGGTTGCTGGCTCAGCTCGGCGTCCACGCCATCAATGTGCCCGACTCGCCACGCGCCTCGGCACGCATGAGCGCACAGAGCCTTTGCATCCAGATTCAGCAACACACCGGCATTGAGACGATTCTCCACTACACCTGCCGCGACCGCAATATTCTGAGCATTCAGTCGGACCTGCTGGGGGCCTCGTCCATTGGGCTGCACAACATCCTTTGCCTGACCGGCGACCCGCCTAAACTGGGCAACTATCCTGACGCTACCGCAGTGTTTGACGTGGACGCCATCGGTCTGGTCAACATCGTGCGGCGGCTGAACCATGGGCTGGACATCGGCTCGAATTCGATCGGCGCCAGCACCAACTTCACCATCGGCGTGGCCGCCAACCCCGGCGTGCCCGACATCGAGCAGGAACTGCGCCGCTTCGCCTACAAGGTCGAGGCCGGGGCTGAGTATGCCATCACCCAGCCGGTCTTCGACCTTCGCCTCTTGGAAAACTTCCTCAAGCGCATCGAGGAGCATCGCATTCCGGTCATCGCCGGCATCTGGCCGCTGACCAGCCTGCGCAACGCCGAATTCATGAAGAACGACCTGCGCGTCTCCATGCC
>PLFY01000015.1:3214-3410 GCA_003138365.1 Acidobacteriaceae bacterium | reverse complement strand
GAACCCGGCCGCTTCTACAAGGCACAAATCACTGAGGCCCACGAGTACGACGTAGTCGCCCGCATCGTTTCCGGCCCTGTGTAGAGCACCGTGACTGGTAGGATGATTCGGCAAAAGTAACTCCGCGTGTGGTACCAACTCGCCACCCCTCTCCCCCGAACAGGCGACTTGAAAGCGATCGAATCTGTTTTACTAT
>PLFY01000015.1:0-3198 GCA_003138365.1 Acidobacteriaceae bacterium | reverse complement strand
CTGAAGTCGTGCCCTGACGCTTATTGCCCTCTCCGTGGAATTTTGCAAGTGGCTCAAGAGTCGAAGGATCAAGCCCATGGCCGCAAAGAAGAAATCCGTCAAACTCCACCGCTGCCCCACCTGCGGCATGCTGGTCCGTTTCAACGATGAGGACTTCCCTTTCTGCTCCGACCGCTGCCGCAAGATCGACCTCGGCAAGTGGGCCATGGGCGTCTACAAGATCAGCTCCCCCGTCCTCGACCCCGAAGTCCTTGAAGACCTCGGCGGCCTTGGCGGCAACCAGTCCAGCGGCGGCAACGGTGACTCCTATGACGACTAGCCATCAGGGCAATATCTGCCAACCGCCGTCAGCCCGCAAAACTTTCTGGGCCTGGACCGTTGCCACCTTTTTTGGCGCGGGCTTCGGCAAGCCCGGTCCCGGCACCTGGGGCTCGGTCGCCGCCGTCCTCCTTTGGGCCGCTTATGCCACAGCTCTCCATCCCACCTCGCAAACCCTGCTCCTCGCCCTGCTCGCCGCTATTGCCCTCACGCTCCTCCTCGGCGTCCCCGCCGCCACCATCGCCGCCCGCGAATCCGGACGCAAAGACCCCGGCTTTGTCGTCATTGACGAGGTCATCGGCCAATGGATCGCCCTGCTCTTCAGCCCCGTCGACTGGCGTCACGCCCTCATCGCCCTCATCCTCTTCCGACTCTTCGATATCACCAAGCCCTTTCCCGCCCGCCAGCTTGAAAGCCTTCCTGAAGGCTGGGGCATCGTCTTCGATGATGTGGCCGCCGGCCTGTATGCTTTGGGTGTAGCATCCTTGTTACGAATCTGGATCTAGGTCGAAACATGCCCCGTACCCGCTCCCAATCCGCTCCGGAAATACTCCCCGAACCCCGCATCGACGACATCGTCCCCGCCGCCGCTCTGCCCCTCGGTGAAGTCGAACTGATCGGAGCTCATCTGGGCCCGTTCAGCTTCGGGCAGTCTGCCGTTTTGCCCGCCGTGCTGGTCGACGGCCACCCCGCCCACGTCTCGATGAGCCGCCCCACCCGTCTGGCTCTCCGCGTCCCCGAGGGAGCCTCCACCGGCCTTATTGAGGTCCGCAACCCCGCCGGCGCCAGCAATGCGGCGCCCCTCCGCGTCGCCCACCAACTCTCTGAAGGTCTGCACCCCGTCACCAGCCCCGCCGTCAGCCGCTCCGGCATGATCTATGCCACCATCTCCGGCCCCCGTGGCAAGCAGACCCCCGTATCCATCGTGCGCGTGAGCCCCGACGGCCGGGGCACTCCCTTTGTCACCGGCATCCTCAACGCCACCGGCCTCGCCTTCAACCCCGACGGCGACCTCTTCGTCACCTCCCGTGCCGAGGGCAACGTTTACCGCGTCGACGCATCCGGCGAGTCCAATGTCTACGCCGAAGGCATGGGCGTGGCCACCGGCGCAGCCTTCGACGCCGAGGGAAACCTCTTCGTCGGCGACCGCAGCGGAACCATCTTCAAAATCGATCCCCAGCGCCGCATCTTCGTCCACGCCACTCTCGAGCCCAGCGTTGCGGCCTATCACCTCGCCGCCGATGCCGCGGGCACCCTCTTCGTCACCGCCCCCTCGCTTTCCTCCAACGACGCAATCTGGGCTATCGACTCCCATGGCGAAACCCGCGCCTGGTTCCGCGGCCTCGGCCGTCCCCAGGGCCTCGCTCTTTCCAAGGACGGCGATGTCTACCTCGCCGCCTGTCTCCATGGCCACCCTGGACTGGTGCGCGTGACCCCGGACGGCGAAGCCTCACTCGTCCTGGCCGGACACAACCTCATCGGCGTCGCCTTTTCTCCCCTCGGCACCACCATCCTCGCCACCCACGATGCCGTTTATGATGTTGACTTGGGAGTCGAAGGACTGAATTTGTTTTAGGTTCTGACAACTGACAACTGACAACTGATCTCTGATCCCTGCTTTTATGAAATCCGAAATCATCGCCGTCGGCTCCGAGATGCTCACCCCCTGGCGTCAGGACACCAACTCGCTCTATCTCACTGAGAAGCTCAATGAGATCGGCGTCACCGTCACCTTCAAGACCATCGTCGGCGACCGCCGCAAGGATCTCGTCAGCGCCATCCGCATCGCCCTCGGCCGGACAGACATCCTGGCCATCACCGGCGGTCTCGGCCCCACCGAGGACGACCTCACCCGCGAAGCCGTCGCTGAAGCCCTCTCGCTCACCCTCCGCCGCGAAGCCACGCTGGTCGCCGCCCTCCATGCCCGCTCCGCTCTCTTGCGCGTGCCCATGCCCACCAACAACCTCAAGCAGGCCGACGTCCTCGAGGGCGCTACCGTGCTGCCCAACCCCAACGGCAGCGCACCCGGCCAGTGGCTCGACACCAGGTTTGCCGGCTATCGCAAGCTCATCCTGCTCGTCCCCGGCCCTCCCAGCGAGTGCCAACCCCTCTTTGACGCCGAGTGCCTGCCCCGCCTGCGCGCCGCCATCCCCAAGCGAGCCATCGCCAAGCGCACCCTGCGCGCCGCCATGATTCCCGAGTCCCAGGCCGACAAGTTTCTCGCTCCCATCTACACCGCCTACAAAGACGTTGAAACCACCATCCTCGCCCACGCCGGAGACATTCAGCTCACCCTCCTCTGCTCCAAACCCAGCGCCACCGTTGCCCAGCAGCGCGTCGACGAGCTCGCCGGCCGCATGGAAGAAGCCCTTGAAGACTGGGTCTACTCCTCTGGCGGCGAATCCGCCGAGTCTCTGGAGCAGATTGTCCTCTTCTACCTCGGCCTCCGCGACGCCACCCTCGCCGTCGCTGAAAGCTGCACCGGCGGCATGATCGCCGAGCGCATCACCAGCGTGTCCGGCAGCTCCCGCTCGTTCCTCGGCGGCGCAGTCGTCTACTCTGACGCCCTCAAGTACGCCTTCGCCGGCGTCTCCCCCGAACTCATCGCCCAGCACGGCGCTGTCTCCGCTGAAGTGGCCAAAGCCCTCGCCCACGGCATCCGCCTCCGCACCGGCGCCACTCTGGGCTTGGGAATCACCGGCATCGCCGGACCCACCGGCGCAACTGAAGACAAACCCGTAGGCCTCGTCCACATCGCCGTCTCCGACGCCCAGAAGAACGAAGCCACCGAGCGCACCTTCCGCGGCGACCGCACCCGCGTCCGCGAATTCGCCACCCAGCAAGCCCTCGACCTCATCCGCAGAAGGCTGATGTAGGCAA
>PLFY01000017.1 GCA_003138365.1 Acidobacteriaceae bacterium | reverse complement strand
CGTGGGCCTCCCGGCCCACGTTCGTTCATTGGATAGAACATCTTCATCCGGTCACGGACCTAGAGCGTTTTCATTGTTAGCGCAAGGTCATGGGTGCCCCCCTCGCCACGTCTTTGTTTTTGTAGCCAGGGTGGGATAGCAGGAAGCCCGATTCATCGGCAAAGACGATAGGGGCACCCAACCGAGCGGCATTTTTTTAATGCGCGGCCAGTCCTCCAGAAGATCGGCGCTTCCCTTCAGTCTGGGCATAGGTACTATGAACCTCAATACCTGTTATTGCATTATTTATGCAGGATTCAATAGGGATCAATGGGATAAAAGACTATTTTCTCAGCGCCCTCAGCACCTTGGTCGTCGTAACCACCTGCCCCACATGCCGCTGCGTATGATCGGCCACGTGGATCAGCGCGCCGCCAATGCTGGTCGGGAACCGCTTGCGGCCCACATAACGAACGGTGTCGAAGTCGGCCGTGGCCAGCACCTTGATGCGCTCCGCGGCGTTGACGAACGCAAATTCAACATCGGCCAGCAGCATGGCCAGTGTCTCATCTCCGAGCTTTTCAGACTTCAGCGCCGTCAACTGTTCTTGTGAGAGCGGCTTGCCCTCCGCATAGCTCAGCAGCCGGTCCGTCGAGCGGGCGATATGGCGCAGATGAAACGCCAATGAAGTGAGCCCGAGCGGTTGCGCGTGGAGCTGGGCATCCTTTAACCCAGCGGTCCATTTGGTCAGATCGTCGAGAGCCAGATCGAGCGCGTGCAAAACCGCACGGCCCACAGCCGGAACATCGGCGTGGGTTCCGCGTAACCAGGGCTCGACATAAGGAGCAGGCACAGGGGAGGTGCTCATAGCACAGAGTTTCCTTTACACGGCGCTCTTCACCCTTACCACGGTGATCTTCTCAAACCCCTCTTCAAACACCGGCGGCTTCAGCTTTTCGGCCATCTTGCGCATCACATCCTCGCTCACCGAGCGGTCGCGCTTGCTGTTGCGCTCCAGGCATACCTCCAGCGGCACATCGAAGAAGACCGCCTGCACCTCGTAGCCAAAGCTCTTTGACATCTTGATCCACTGGCGGCGCTCGTGAATGGAAAGATTGGTCGCGTCCACGTAGTTCCAGGGCATCCGCGCAATGAGCCTTGCCCGCAGCAGCGAACGCAACGTCGAGAAGACCAGCCCCTGGTAGCGCTGCTCCTCTACGTCATCAAACAAGATGTTGCGCAGCAGGTCGCTCGAGAGCGGCGTGACCCCGCGGCGTCGGAACCACGTGGTTTTGCCCGAGCCGGGCATCCCGATAGCCAGCACCACGTACCCCTTGGGCGCCTGCGGCGAACGCTCTGCCGCTTCGGCCTCGGGCGGAGGGACTGAGGGAATTTCCGGCTGCGTTTCAAGCTCAAAGCGGCCTGAACCGGCCGCCTCGTCCCATTCCTGCCTGGCGGGCCGCTCGTGCCTTGCGGGCCGCGGAGCGGCCGCCGGCCGCCGTGGCGCCGCAGCCGGCACCTGCTCAGGCGCCCTCTGCACACGGTTCTGCTGCTGTGCCGGCACGGTTACGGGTGGGTCGTCCGGATAGAAAGGCACCAGCGGAGCTGGCTGATTCGATGGGAGTTCCTGGCCAATCTTGCCTGTGGATTCCGAAGTATTGGGAGTGTGTCTGGAGCGTCTTCTCATGCCGCCTTCAAACCTGCATCGTGTTACCCGAATACCATACTTCCCATAGGCGCTGCAAATGCTGTGTACGCCGTCACATACTTTCCCGTACCAGGAAAGGCACACTGTCGGTGAGGGAGTCTTTCGGAAAAAACGCGGACTGACAAACATTCATTTGGTCCCCGCCGGCTCCAGTGTTACGATCATGGGTTTGGTGGAATTGCCTTCTGGACTCATTTCAGACGCCGAACACCACAGAAGTTCAAATCACAGCCTCACCGATTACGAAGGAGAAATCACATATGGCAGTCAAGGTTGGTATCAACGGCTTCGGCCGCATTGGCCGCAACGTTTTGCGCGCCGCGCTCGGGCATCCAGAGATTGATTTTGTTGCAGTTAACGACTTGACCAGTCCGGCGATTCTGGCCCATCTGCTCAAGTACGACTCGATTCTCGGCAACTTGAAGAATGAGATTGGACACGGCGACGACTTCATCACCGTCGACGGCAAGAAGATCAAGGTCTGGGCCGAGCGCGACCCCGCCAAGCTGCCCTGGGCCGACGTTGGCGCGCAGATCGTGGTCGAATCCACAGGCCACTTCACCGATGGAGCCAAGGCCAAGGCGCACCTGGGCGCGACCGTCAAGAAGGTCATCATCTCCGCCCCGGCTTCAAACGAAGACATCACCATGGTGCTGGGCGTAAACCAGGACAAGTACGATCCGGCCAAGGACAACATCATTTCCAACGCCAGTTGCACCACCAACTGCCTGGCGCCGGTCGTCAAGGTGATCCTCGAGACCACCGGCCTGGTCAGCGGCATCATGACCACCATCCACAGCTACACCAATGACCAGGTCATCCTCGATTTTCCGCACAAGGACCTGCGCCGCGCCCGCGCCGCCGCCCTCAGCATGATTCCCAGCTCCACAGGCGCAGCCAAGGCCCTCAAGCTGGTCATTCCTGAGACCGCCGGCAAGCTCGACGGCTTTGCCATCCGCGTCCCAACCCCCAACGTCTCCATCGTCGATCTCACCTACATCGCCGAGAAGCCCACCACCGTCGAAGCCCTGAATGCTGCCTTCACGGCCGCCGCAGCGGGCGAACTCAAGGGCATTCTGGGCGTCGACTCCAACCTGCTGGTCAGCTCCGATTACAAGGGCAACCCGCTGTCCTCCATCGTCGATTTGCCTCTCACCAAGATGGTCGGCCAGAGCGTCAAGGTGCTCAGTTGGTACGACAACGAGTGGGGCTACTCCAACCGCGTCGTCGACATGATCGGCTTCCTGGTCGAAAAGGGCCTGTAAGAAAGACAGGGACTAGGGACTAAGGGACTACGGACTGGCCCGAATCAGCCGGCGCACTTCAGTCCCTAGCCCCTAGAGCATTTTCAACTCAAG
>PLFY01000086.1:11002-25187 GCA_003138365.1 Acidobacteriaceae bacterium | reverse complement strand
TTGCCCGAGCCGCCGGTCTGGCGAATGTACTTGCCCTCAGCCTCGGCCTTCTTGCGAATCGTCTCGCGGAAGGCAACCTTGGGCTCGCCCACATTGGCCTCGACCTTGTACTCGCGCCTCATGCGGTCGACCAGAATCTCAAGGTGCAACTCGCCCATGCCGCTGATAATGGTCTGGCCCGATTCTTCGTCGGTATGCACCTTGAAGGTCGGGTCTTCGTCGGCCAGGCGCGACAACGCCACGCCCATCTTTTCCTGATCGGCCTTGGTCTTGGGCTCGATGGCCACCGAGATCACCGTCTCTGGAAATATAATGGCGCCCAGAGCGATGGCGTGGTGCGGGTCGCACAATGTGTCGCCGGTCTTCAGATCCTTCATGCCTACGCAGGCGCAGATATCTCCAGTAAGAACCTCGGTGACATCCTCGCGCTTGTTGGCATGCATCTTGACCAGCCGGCCCACGCGCTCGGTCTTGCCGGTGCGGGGATTGAGAATCGTGTCGCCGGTCTTCAGCGAGCCGGAATAGACGCGAACGAAGCAGAGCTTGCCGAAGGGATCGTTGATGACCTTGAAGGCCAGGGAAGACAGCGGCTCGCTGTCGTCCGGCTTGCGCACAACAATTGTAGAGTGATGCCAGGGATCGATGCCCTCAACTGGCGGCTTATCCAGCGGGCTGGGCAGGTAGTCGATCACCGCATCGAGCAGCGTCTGCACGCCTTTGTTCTTGAAGGCGCTTCCACAGATTACCGGGAAGACCTTCAGGTCGATGGTTGCCTGGCGAATGCCCGACTTCAACTCGGCGATGGTCGGCGTCTCGCCCTCGAGAAACTTCTCCAGCAGCACATCGTCGGTCTCGGCGATGATCTCAATCAACTGAAGGCGGAATGCCTCGGCCTTCTTTTGCAGCGCGGCGGGAATCGGCTCAATGTCGTACTCCGAGCCCATGGCCTCGTCATGCCACAGAATAGCTTTCATCTCGATCAGATCGACCACGCCCTTGAAGCCGGCTTCGGCTCCGATGGGAATCTGCAGCGCAACCGGGCGCGCGCCCAGGCGCTTGCGAATGGTTTCCAGAACGTGCTCGAAGTCCGCGCCGTTCTTGTCCATCTTGTTCACGAAGCAGATGCGCGGAACCTTGTACTTGTCACCCTGCCGCCAAACCGTCTCGGTCTGCGGCTGCACGCCGCTGACTGAGTCGAACAGCGCCACAGCGCCGTCCAGCACGCGCAGGCTCCGCTCCACCTCTGCGGTGAAGTCCACGTGGCCCGGTGTATCGATAATATTGATGCGAACGTCTTTCCACATGCAGGTCGTGGCTGCCGAGGTAATCGTGATGCCGCGCTCCTGCTCCTGCTCCATGTAGTCCATGGTCGCCGTGCCCTCATGCACTTCGCCGATGCGGTGCGTGATGCCCGTATAGAACAGGATGCGTTCTGTCGCTGTCGTCTTCCCGGCGTCGATGTGCGCCATGATTCCGATGTTCCGGCAGCGGTTCAGTGGTGTAGTGCGAGCCACGGTATTTCTTCCTTGCGGGCCATTCAGCCCGCGGTTGAGTACCAGCGATCAGTGATCAGTGATCAGTGGTCAGTAAAGTCCCGAATTGCTTGAATCGTAGAAATCAGCGATCACTGTCCACTGATCACTGTTCACTGCTTCACTACCACCGGTAATGCGCAAAGGCCTTATTGGCCTCGGCCATGCGGTGAACGTCTTCCTTCTTCTTCATCGCCGCGCCGCGCCCATTGGCCGCGTCCAGCAACTCGTTCGACAGCTTGTCGATCATGCCCTTTTCGCCCCGGTTGCGGCCGTAGGTAATCAGCCAGCGAATGGCCAGCGACGTGCGCCGGTCCGGATTCACCTCGATCGGCACTTGGTAGTTGGCTCCGCCCACCCGGCGCGTCTTCACTTCGAGCAGCGGCTTGCAGTTCTCCACCGCCTTCTTGAAGAGCTTGAGAGCATCGTCGCCGCCGCCCTTTTCCTCAAGGTTCTTCATCGACTGATAGAAGATGCCCTGGGCCGTCGACTTCTTGCCGCCCCACATCATCGAGTTCACAAACTTGGTGACCAGCGTCGAACCATACACCGGGTCCGCCGCTACTTCCCGCTTCGCAATGTGCCCTTTTCTTGGCATAATCCTCTAAATCCTCGCGCTCTCGCGTCAAATCCTACCCAAGTCCGGGTCCAAATCCCGCGTCCCGGTACCCAAATCCAGTCCCGTTGCTACTTCTTCTTCGCCGGCGCCGCGCCGCCCTTGGCGCGCTTGGCTCCATACTTCGATCGGCTCTGCTTGCGGTTGGCCACGCCCACTGAATCCAGCGTGCCCCTGACCACGTGATAGCGGACTCCGGGAAGATCTTTCACGCGGCCGCCGCGAATCAGCACAATCGAGTGCTCCTGCANNAGGTTGTGGCCGATGCCGGGAATATAGGTGGTGACCTCAATCCCGTTCGTCAGCCTGACGCGAGCTACCTTGCGCAGGGCAGAATTCGGTTTCTTGGGCGTCTGTGTGTACACGCGCGTGCAAACGCCGCGCCGCTGCGGCGAAGCCTGCAAAGCCGGCGACGCCGTCTTGTACCGCGGGGCCGTGCGCCCCTTGCGAACCAACTGATTGAATGTAGGCAAACCAAAACTCCTTACGCCAAAAACCGTTCTACCCAAGCTCACCAGCCGCGCGCAGACCTATGGGGCTTCCCGCTGCGGCTCACGCAACCCTTCTCGGTCGCGCACGCGCACGGAAGCCCTATCGTTGCTGCTTCGCGTCTGTCTTCGTTCCAATCTCAGACGAGAACCGGGACGGTGGCCGGGCGTTTCCCCGCTCTTCGCAGGTAAAGCCAACTCCGTTTCGCGGTTCCGGCCCGCATAGCCCTCCAAGGTGGAGAACGCGCGGACTCCGATGCGATTTGCCCCTGCCCTCCACAAGAAGAGAGCCATTTCGGGGTCATGTCTGGCCGGTCAACTGCACCTGGCCTTGGGGATCACCACCCGGACCTTGCTGCCGGACCGGGCTGCCCGTACGCTTCCGCCGTCAAGACACACGAACGGAGGCGTTCTTGCGGAACCTTCTAACAATATCAAGAAATGCGGGCGGGGTCAACGAATTCGTCCCCAACCCGCAAAGATTTTCTCGCGCTCTAATTAATGCTGACCAGCTTCCAGGCCCCGCCATCCAGGGCAAACTCGGCCTGGCGCTTGTAGCTCAGCTGGTTGCCGGGGTTGTGGGCAATGTCCTGCAGCGGCCCCGGAACCCCGTCCAGGTTGACGGCTTCAGTGAACGAAGCGCCCTTGCCGCCCGCATCGTCCTGCGGATCCTTCACATCGTGGGCCCTCAAGTGATTGGCGGCCACGGACACCACAATCACCGAAAAGCCCTTATCCTCAGTGCTTTCCGGCCGCCACTGAATCACGTTGCCCCCGCCCGTCAGCTTCAGTGCCTTTTTGCCATCCGCCGTCAAGGTGAAGTCGGCCCAGAACTTGTTGGGATAGACCGTGGTCCGGTCCCAATACTTGGCCGTCGCGCCCATCCTCATGCCCAGATCGTCCACGTAGATGTTGGCGCCCACTGCGGGTGTCTGGTCATACCTTGCCTGGATCAACGCCTGCGCCTGGGCCGCCGTAAGGTCCGGCGTCGACTTGCAGCCGGTCAGCCCCAGTCCCAGCATCAATCCCACCCCCACAAATGCCAATGCTGCAAAAACCTTTGAATCCAGTGTCTTTTTCACTTTCCCTCCGTAGACCGCGTAAAACGGTTCAACTTTGTTCGACCCGCAATTTTTCACCTACTTTCCCGCACTGTCAATGGGGTTGCAAGTGACCTTGCGCACAGTTGTCTGGATTCCGCCCTGGAAATTTTAAAAACCGCCCCGAAATTAGGGCAAAAAGGACCCCTCCCCCGACCGCTCCCTCACCGCGACCCATCCTTTGCGATCCGGTCCAGCAGCAGCTCCAGGAACCCGCTTTCGTCCGACTTGAGGCAAACCTGCGCGTTCGGTATGCCCTGCACAGGCAGCGTAAAGCCTTTGTCGTCAACCTCGACACGCATCGGCGTCGCGGGGCACAACTCGGGATGAATCGCATAGGCGACGGCAACCGGATCAAACAGAGTCGGCGTGATTGGATGGCCCTCGCTTCCGGCCATCCACTGGTGGTAGAGCAGGGTGAGCTGATCGGTCAGCGGCGAACCATGGGAAAAAATCGCTTCCCGGTCCTTGGCTTCGAGATGGATCTGCGTCGAGTCCAGCGGCATCATGAAGACCGGAACTCCAGCAGCCAGCAGCGCCCTCGCCCCCGCCGGATCGCGGTTGATGTTCCATTCAGCGTCGGCTGGCCTCCGCTCCCCGTTCCGCCCGTCGTAGCCCCGGTAGATGCTGCCGCCCATCATCACCACCCGCTTGAGTTGGCGAAACGTTGCCGGGTCCCGCTCGATGGTCGCCTGGATGTTGAACAGCGGGCCGATGGCGATGAGCGTAATCTGGCCGGGGTGCGCGCGAATCTGGCTGAGCAGAAACTCGACCGCATCGGGATGCTTCTTAGCCTGTTCTGAATCTGGCGTCTGGCGGGCATAGGCGGCCTGGGTGAAAACGTTGCTGTGAGCAGTCGCAACACCCGCAGCGACAGGAATGTCCGCTTGTCCCACCGCAGCCAGATAGCGATCCAGCAGCCGGGCGCGCAGCTCCGTGTCTCCGTAGGCCGTTGTGATCCCCAGCAGCCGCAGCTCCGGGCTGCGCAGCGCAAGCCCCAGTGCAAAAGCATCGTCGATGTCGTCGCCGATGTCGGTGTCCAGAATCGCCAGTTGCGGTGTGGCCATCTGAGGCTCCGCCGCAACCTGTCCACCAGCCGTAGCCGCATGTCCGCGTCCACAGGCCAATCCGACAACCAGCACGACCATGACGCCCAGACCCGGAACAAATCGCAAGATCTTCATGCACAACACTCTAACCCGGCCGCCCGCTCTCGCGCCTACGTCGCGACGAGCGCACCTTTCAATTCGTACGCAAGACAGGCCCAACAGCATAGAAGCTCAACGCCGCATCGCCCTGCTCCAGCAGCCGCGTTCGTTCGAGTGCGCCGTAGCGCTCCTCCAGCCGCTCTTTGCGCCGATGCTCGGCGATGACCAATGCCCCCGAAGCAAGCACTCCAACGGAATCCCCGCCCAACGCGCCAAGCGTCGCCGCGTACTCCCGGCCCGCGTCGTACGGCGGATCGAGAAAGACCACATCGAATCCCATTCCCGCCTTCAAAAGCCGCAGAAACCCGCCCACGCTCCGGTTGTGAATCCGGAATCCCGCCGTCACTCCCAGTTTGGCCAGGTTGGCGCTGAGCACTGAAAGCGCCGCCGGCGCGCGCTCCACAAACTCCACCCTCGCGGCGCCACGGCTCAGCGCCTCAATCCCCACCGCGCCCGAACCGGCATACAAATCCAGAAAGGCCGCACCCTCAATGCGCGGCGCAAGCACGTTGAACAGCGTCTCGCGCAGCCGGTCGCTGGTGGGCCGGGTGGCCAGCCCAGCCGGGGCTGCAAGTGTGCGGGAACGGTACAGTCCGGCGATGATGCGCATACGAAACCAGCATAGCGGAACCGCAGTCCGCCCCGACCCACTACAATCCAGATATGCGAGGCTGGTCAATCCCGATGGGCCGTTGGATGGGCGTCGAGTTGCGCGTCCACGCCTTCTTCCCTCTGCTGGCAGTTGTCTGCCTTGCCCTCAGCGCATCATCCGGCCTGGCGCGGGGCATCGGCCTGTTCCTGGTCGTTGCAGCGGCCGTCGCGGTACGGGAGACCGCACGCCTGCTCGTCGCCGCCTGGCTCGGATTGCGCCTGCGCGCCGTTCTCCTCCTCCCCATCGGCGGACTCTTCGCCTACGCCAATCCCGAGAGCCAGGAAAACGCAAACGCCGGCGTAGGGCAATTTGCCATCGCGTTCGCCGGTCCCCTGGCCAACTGGGCCACGGCGCTGGTGCTGGCTGCCATGTTCCTGGGCGCCAGCGGCGATATGCACCTCCTCGCACAGCCGTTCATCACGCCCGCATACCTGCTGCGCAGCGCGATGTGGATGCAGGTCTTCATGGGCCTGATGCACCTGCTGCCGGCCTATCCGTTGGATTGCGGCCGCCTCATCCGCGGCAGTTTTGCCCGCACGCACGGCCTTGCGCTTTCCGGTCGCGCCGCCACTGGCCTGGGACAGGTGATCGCCCTCGCCGCCGTGGTCGGCGGTATGCTGCTCCAAAATTATTGGCTGGCCATCGCCGGCTTCTTTATCATGATCGGCGCACAGATTGAAGATCAGGGCGTCTTTTTCCAGTCGGTCGTGGATACAGTGCAGATGCGCGAGGTCATGCTCACTGATTTCGCCACGCTCTCGCCCTCTGACACCCTGGCCGATGCCCTCGGACGCTGCGTCCACTCCCTCCAGGAAGACTTCCCCGTCGTCCGTGGCCCGCAACTCGTTGGCATCGTTTCCCGCCAGCGCATCGTAGACGCTCTGCGCAACGACGGCAACGGCTACGTGCAGTCGGTCATGTCCCGGGCCTTCCAGGTGGCGTGCCCTGAAGACACTCTGGGAACCACCATCCGCCGCCTCACCGCCGGCCACGGCCTCGCCCTCATTCCCATCACCGAGAGCGGACGCGTCGTGGGCATTGTCAGCGTGCAGAACCTGATGAGTTCCATGTCTTTGCTAGCCGAGAAGCGCCGCCTCGAACGCGAGGAAGCCCGAGACTGATCGTGCAAAAGACCGCCAGCACGGAACCTTCGCTTGCGCCCGGTCTCTATCTGGTGGCTACTCCCATCGGCAACCTCGGCGACATCACTCTGCGCGCCCTCGACGTGCTCAAACGTGTGGACCGCATCGCCTGCGAAGACACGCGCCAGACGCAAAAGCTCCTCAACCACTTCCAGATTGCAACCCCGACAATAAGCTGCCACCAGCACAACGAACACCAACGAGCTGCTGAACTCCTGGACGCGCTAAAGGCTGGTGGCCGCATCGCTCTCGTCTCCGACGCCGGAATGCCCGGCATCAGCGACCCCGGCGCATGGCTGGCGGCCGAGGCCATTGCCGCCGGCGTGCCGGTGATTCCCATTCCTGGAGCCAATGCGGCGCTCAGTGCGCTGGTGGCCTCGGGCCTGCCCACCGCCGAATTTCTGTTTCTTGGCTTCCTGCCGGAGAAGGCCGGCGCCCGCCGCAGCCGGCTGGAAGACTTGGCCGCCGAAGCCGGGAAATCCGCAACGCCGCGGACCCTGATTTTCTATGAGGCCCCGCACCGGATCGTTGAGACCCTGGCCGATCTGGAGGCCGTCTGGGGGCCGGCTCTGCGCGTGACTGTGGCCCGCGAGCTGACCAAAATCCACGAAGAGTTTCTGCGCGGAACGGTTGCATACGCGCGTCGGCAAATGGCTGCCCGCGATCGCATCCGGGGCGAGATTACGCTGCTGGTCGAGGCCCTGCCCCCAACCCAAGCCGGCGCTCAGTCCGCCGACTCCGCTCCCCAGAAGATTGCCGACCGCGTTGCGCGCATCCAGGCTGAAGCCGGCCCCGACGCCCGTATGGACGAGAAGGAAGCCCTCAAGCGCCTCGCCCGTGAGCTGGGACAGTCAAAGAGCGAACTCTATCGCGAACTCCAGCGGGAGCGCGCGCGCCTCAACACCGGCTCTCGATCGCCACGCAAGGCCGTTTGAAAAAGGAACCGGCCATAGAGAAACAGGATGAACGCCACCTGGATAATTGTCATCAGACTCGCGCCTGCGAGCTTCTGGATGCAACCAGCATCTCTTTGAGCATCGGCATCGCGCTGCCGAAATGCGGAAACAACTCCGCCGATTGGGGCGGCAACGTCCGCTGCCGCGCGGCGATCGGGATCGATAAAGCCTCATCCGGCACTGGCAGCGCCGCCCCTTGCTGAATCCGGTACGGATAAACCCTTACCCTGGCCAGAAAAAACCACGGATACTGCGTCAATTCAATGTGTTCCACTTCCACGGCGTTGAAGTCCTCGCTCACGCGGCGAAGCGCCAGCTTGAGCGCGCTGGCAATGGCTTCCTGCGATGTGTCTCCCACTCCGCTTCGCAGCGAACTATGCGCAATCTTGATGAAATTCCATCCCTGCGTCTCGATCTTTTTCCCCAGCCGCTTTGCATTCGAGGCTCGCACAAAGTTCCAACCCTCGCGAAACTCTTCTGTCATCAGTCTGAGGCCAATGGGCAGTTCAATCCGCACGCGCGTAAGTACGTTCAATTCTGAGATGGCACGCATCAATGCAACTCTTTCTTAACAGGCAGGCTGGGGAAGACTCGCCGCGATCGGTTCGCGGCTGGCGGATTGAAGGAACGGCACTGGCTCCCGATCCGGTTGGTTGCGGGACAAGCGGTCCCGGCGCGGAAGGTCGCTCATAATCCTCAACAACGAACCCATGCTGCTGCCTTTTTGATAGAAGCCATCGGCAGCAACGCCGGAAGGTACCTCATCGCCGCGGAACGCGCCGCTCATCGCGATCGTCTGGATTGCGGGAAACCGCTGCCGAACCTCCGACAGCAACTCGAAGCCGGACATCCCCGGCATGTGCAGATCGGAGAGGAGAATCTCCGGGATTTCGTTGCGAATTTCAAGCAATGCTTGGAAGCCGTCTTCGGCGGATCGCACATCGTACCCAATCTCAGTGAGTACGCATGACAGCGAATATCGAACTGAGGGCTCATCGTCCACAATGAGGAGCTTGGCCAGGCAGCTCTTCTTTCCGTTGGTCATCTCTCACTCCTCCAGAAGCTTCACTTGGGGAATTGGAGTAAGTATCCCATTCGACAAGTCGCAACGCTGTTCAATTTCGTACATAACCGCCGGAACCATTCACGCGCTTCCAGGAAGGACACTCCCTTTTGAGTCCCCCACCGGCGCTGCCCACCCGCGAAAGGATGAAACCTGTGTCGATCAGGGCGGCCCGCTAACTTGCTAACTCGCCAACCCCGCTTCAGCGGGGGCTAACTCGCTGCTTTTTTGTCCGAACACGCTGTTTCCATTTGGATTGTTGAACTTGCAGCACAATCGGAATCTTGTTTCTTATCAGCAAAAACTGCACGGCTCGCTCCGGCCAAGCCCGGGACAATCCACCGAACAATACGTGCGGGTGCCTGTCCCGCACGCTCACCGCATCGCAATCGAAACCCTGGAGTTGACCAAAAAGTGCTCCCTTTGCAAACACTACCCCAGCCGCACAAGAGACAGAAATGGCCATCGATGTGCATCCTCGGTTGCCGAGGATCGCACGCATCTTCCTCAAATCGGCGGAGCATCTGACACCCATAGCTCCTCAACGTTCAACTGCCATTGCTGCCCTGAGCCCTATTGCTCAGACCGCGTCCGCCAATGGCTCTAACGTGAGAACTACCTTGTGCGCCTCAAATGCGCGTAAAGCAAGTGACGCTGCGCATGGGTAGAAAAAGGTGAGATGCATGAAGAAACTTATGACGTTTGTCGCAGTACTCAGCCTGACCAGCATCGCCTGGGCAGGAAGCGATCGCGAAGCAACAGTCGACCGGATGGATCACGCTGGCGCAGTGCTGCACGAGATCATGGCGGCGCCGGATAAAGGCATTCCGGAAGAAGTTCTGGAACACGCAAAGTGCGTGGCCGTTGTGCCCCATCTGCTCAAGGGCGGATTTGTGTTTGGCGCGGAGAATGGCAGAGGCGTTGCCACCTGCCGCACCGCAACTGGTTGGAGCGCTCCGGCGTTCTTTACCATCACCGGCGGAAGCTGGGGTGCGCAGATTGGCATTGAAGGCGTCGATCTGGTCATGATCATCCAGAATGACCGGGGAATGAAGGAGTTGATCGGCAGCAAGTTCGAGCTTGGTGGAGACGCCTCCGCTGCCGCCGGTCCGGTTGGACGCCATGCGTCTGCCGATACCGATTGGAAGCTTGAAACCGAAGTCCTCACCTATTCGCGGGCCAGGGGCGCTTTTGCCGGACTCACTCTGACGGGTGCTTCAATTCGCCGCGACGACGACTCCACAGAGGCCATCTACGGGCATGACGTCTCCACAGGCCGCATCCTGCGTGGCGAAGTAGCCGTGCCGGAATCGGCGCATTCCTTCCTCAACGCAGTTAGGGGCGCAAAGGCACAGGCGATCGCCTCCAATTAATCGCCTGTTCCTTGTGAAGTAAATCGTCTTTTGTATTTGCCTGCGGGCGCCCGAAAACAAACCTGAATTCCCGGGTGCCCACGGCGCAAAGGAGAATCTATGCTTTGGACAATTTTCGTCGTTCTTGTGGTTCTATGGCTTCTCGGCTTCACCATGCATATCGGTGGAGGCCTGATCCACATCCTGATCGTGATTGCGGTCATCGTCCTGATCTACAACCTGATAGCTGGTCGGCGCGGCTTGTGAAGCAACCGGATTCTGTTCACGCTACCTGGACGGGGGCAACGCCCTCGTAGCGTGAATAGGGTAGCGTGAATAGGGTAGCGTGAACAAGGCTTGGCCTTCAATCGCCTATGGGCCCCAATTCCCCGAGTCTGCTCCCAACTCTGCCGGTTTCCCCTTCGCCCGTATTGCGTCAATCTCTTTCATCTCTTCAACCAGTTGCTCCACCTGTTCCCTCTTGCGGTCGCTCACGTCTTGAAAGCGGATGCCCACAAGGTCTCCTTCGCGGATTGCCTGAACCACGCCACCCAGACGGAAGGGCTGCCCTTTCAGGTGAAACTCCGTCTCCACTCGCGTGTAGATGCCCAGCAGAAATCGTTCGTCTGTGCGGATCCGGCAGCCGTCCACGCTCAGGTCGAGAATGTAACCGCTCTGATTGAATCCCGTATGAATAAGAAAAATCTTGGCTGAGGCATGCACTTCGTGCCGGGCATGTGCGCGGCGTTCGCGCTTGCCACCCTCTACAGGTGCCTGGTCGGCCTGCTCCAATTCTGGCGCCTGTGCCGTCCCAGACTCCCCCGCAAACCTGCCCTGATCCATCCTGGCCAGCGCATCGCCCTCGACTCTGGCTCGTTCGGCTGCCTCTCGTTCTTCCCCGGCAAGTTTCTCCGCTGCCTCGCGTGCCGCCTTCGCGGCAAGGTCTTCCTCAACCTCGCCCAGCACCTCGGCCAACTCCCCAATGCGACGCGAACTCACTCCCACAAACTGGATGCCTACCGAATTACCCCCGTCGGTCCAGCGAACTGCGCCGCAAAACCTGAACACAATTCCGTTCACACGGAACGTCAACTCGACACGGACTCCGAGCCCCGCCGGATACCGCTCCCGGGTCTGCATCCGGCACCCTTCCAGGCTCAAATCCATGATCCGGCACTGCAACGGGAGACCATGGTCCACCAGAAGCAGTATTCCATCTTCATCCACGGCAAATCGAGGACGCTTGCGGAGCCTTTCCGATCCTTCCGTCGCCGCAACTTCCGCCTTTGCGTCCGCTTCCATCGCCCGCTCCGCCGGATTCTTCAAAAATCAATGCCCCGCGGTCAGCTCCCAGGGATGCGCCGGCGCCGGTTGCGCGGCTTCACGACCCTTCAGTCGATCGTATTCATACACGTCGCTGGTCGTGCCCAGTGACTCGTTGTAGAGGCTGATCGCCCCGGTCAACTGCTTCAGCTCTTCGCTGAACAGGTGTATCCCCTGCAATTGACTGGCCGACGCGGGCAGCTCAAATTGAGAAGTCTTAATGAATTTCTGGTACCCTCGGTCAACAAGGCGCGCCACGCAGCCCCCCACCACCGCGCCAGGACTCTCCGCAAACGCCGCCGATCCAGCTTTGTCCTTCGAGGCCACAAGCACCGCACCCGCCCCATGCTTGCTCACCAGCACCCCGCCTGCAACTCCGGCGAAAGGTGCAACATCAAACGAATGGGCGCGCAGGATCTCCAGCGTCTGATCGAAGTTCGGATTGCGGGATTTTCGGGCCATGGTCGCTTCCTGTCTGCGAGGATGTTGAAAATGGGATTCGTGGAGAATCCTCGCCACCTTCAATCTCGCACAACTGGAGCGCACGCTGCAATTTCCCATGAAAACAAGCTCAGCGCAAGCCAAACCCGGCTCCTCCTTGCCTGAGCGCATCGGCAACACGCCCCTCGTTCGCCTGGACCATATCCTTGGCGGCCTTCAAGGCATCACGCTCCTCGCCAAGGCCGAGTGGGCCAATCCCGGCGGCAGCGTCAAAGACCGCGCCGCCGCATCCATGGTTGCCGATGTCCGCGACCGCGGCCTGCTCCGGCCGGGCAAGACTCTGCTCGACGCCACCAGCGGCAACACCGGAATTGCCTTCGCCATGCTCGGCGCGGCGCTCGGCTTTCCCGTCCAGCTCGCCATGCCTGCCAACGTCTCCCCGGAGCGCAAGCGGATTCTGCGTGCCTACGGGGCTGAAGTGGATTGGACCGACCCCGGCCAAGGCTCCGACGGCGCCATTCGACGCGCTCGCGAGCTGGCCGGCAACGATCCAGATCGCTTCTGCTACGTCGATCAGTACTCCAACGACGCCAACTGGCTCGCCCACTACCGCACCACCGGCCCGGAGATCTGGCAGCAGGCCGCCGGCGAGGTCACCCACTTTGTAGCCGGCCTGGGAACCAGCGGCACCTTCATGGGCACAACCCGCCGCCTTAAGGAATTCAACCCTGCAATCCAGGCCATCAGCTTCCAGCCCGACTCGCCCTTTCACGGACTCGAGGGACTCAAACACATGGGCACGTCCATCGTCCCAGCCATCTATAACCCCCACCTCGCCGACCGCGCATTGGAAATAGAAACAGAAGCAGCCTACGCCATGGCCAGGCACCTCGCCCGCGAGGAGGGCCTGCTGGTCGGCATCTCCGCCGCCGCTGCCGTAGTGGCCAGCCTGCAAATTGCCCGCGAAGAAGCCGCCGCGGGCCGCCACGCCGTCATCGTCACCGTGCTGCCCGACTCCGCGGAAAAGTACCTCTCTGAGCGGTTCTGGGAGGAGGAACCATGAGCACCCTGCGCCTCACTAAGCCGATTTATCAGTCGATCCGCGCCCACGGCGAGGAAACCTATCCCGACGAGTGCTGCGGCGCCTTGCTCGGCACATCCACGCCCAACGGCTGGCTGGTCACCCAAGCCGTCCGCGCCGGCAACACCCGCACAGACTCCGCCCACAATCGTTACAACATTGCCCCAGGCGAACTGGTCAAGATCGAGCGCGATGCGCGACGCCAGGGCCTCGGCATCGCCGGCTTTTACCACTCCCACCCCGACCACCCGCCTCACTGGTCGCTGACCGACCTCTCGGAGGCACACTGGCTCGGCTGCAGCTATGTAATCACCGCCGTTGCCCAGGGCAAGGCCACAGTCACTAACTCCTTCCTCCTCGCCGGCGCCACGGAAGAAGAAAAGCGTTTCGACCAGGAAACGATCCTGGTAGAGGAAAGCTCCTGATATCACGGCCGAGCCCTCCAAGACGGCTTCGGCGTATACTTTATCCACAGGAGATTGAGATGGACCTCGAAGCGATCCGAGACCGAAGACGCGATTCGATGCGCAGTGCTACTAACGATTCAATGCACAAGCTCATCGAGAAAGGGAATGATCTGTTGAAGCCGATCAATCGAAACCCTACCAACCCGAACGTCCCAAATCCATTTGTTCAAACCCACTCCGAGCGTCTCAAGCAGCTTGAACAGACGGTCCAGAACGCAGCAGCACAACAAGGCCGCTAATACTGAGTCGAGATGAAGATAGATCTTTCCGCGGTGGCGATTGTTTTGCTATTTGTGGCACCCGGATACCTCGCCTACTGGACCAGGAACCATTTTGCACCGCGTTCACTCGCTCCGAAGGGTCCCGCCGAGGAGTTTGCAGGCTTTGTCGTAGTGAGCGCATGCACGCACGGTTTGCTGGGAATTGTAGCAATCGCTTTTGCGGCTCTTGGTGGGTTGGAGTTGGACCTTCATCCTTTTGGTGTTCATTTTGACCTTTTCCGTGTTTTTGCCTGGGCAGACCAATTCGATCTTCAAGGATGGCTGGCTCTCCACAAGGGCACGGCGCTTGCCATTCTGGTCATTTACTTTGGGTTGAGCTGCGCATTGGGATATCTGCTCGGTCTTCCGCTGGCTCTGTTGGATTTGAATTGGCATGATTCACTTTGGGGGTGGGTTCGATCAGGCAAGCTTGGCAATTGGATGAATCGCCAAGGCATTCGAGGAACAATTGGCGAACAACCGAGCCACTTGCAAAATTCCACG